>NZ_SMOA01000159.1 GCF_004353985.1 Paracraurococcus ruber
GCCCGCGCCATGGCGATGACCGCCGCGGCGCCGGCGCCGATGGCCGCGCCGGGCGCGGTGCGGCGCGGCGTCCTCATCGCCCTGACCGCCTTCCTGACGCTGGTGGACCTGTTCGCCGCCCAGGCCGTCCTGCCGAGCCTCGCCGCGCATTACGACGTCAGCGCGGGGGCGATGGGCACGGCGGTGAATGCCGGGACGCTGGGCATGGCCATCGCCTGCCTCGGCGTCGCGCTGCTCGGCCGGCGCATCGACCGGCGGCGGGCCATCGTCGCCAGCCTGCTGCTGCTGTCGGTCCCGACCGCCCTGCTGGCGACGGCGCCCGGCCTCGCCAGCTTCGCCGCGCTGCGCGTGGCGCAGGGCCTCTGCATGGCGGCGGCCTTCACCCTGACGCTCGCGCATCTGGGCGAGCGGTGCAGCGCGGCCGAGGCGGCCGGCGCCTTCGCCGCCTATGTCACCGGCAACGTCGCCAGCAACCTGGTGGGGCGGCTGGTCGCCGCCGGGCTGGCGGAGCATCTCGGCCTCGCCAGGAATTTCTACGCCTTCGCCCTGCTGAACCTGGCCGGCGCCGTGCTGGTCCGGGCGACGCTGGGGCGCGATGCGGCGGCGGCTGTCCCGGCAACCTCCCCGGTGCCGGGGACGGCGATGCCCGCCGCCTGGCGCCGGCACCTGCGCAATCCGCGGCTGCGGGCCGGGTTCGGGCTGGGCTTCTGCATCCTCTTCGCCTTCATCGGCTGCTTCACCTATGTGAATTTCGCCCTGGTGGCGCCGCCCTTCGGCCTGGGGCGGATGCAGCTGGGGCTGGTCTACCTGGTCTTCCTGCCGGCGATGCTGACCACGCCGCTGGCCGGGCGGGCGGTGGCGCGGCTCGGCGGGCCGGCGGCGCTGACGGGCGGCCTCGGCGTCGCCGGTCTCGGCCTGCCGCCGCTGCTGCTGCCCTGGCTGCCGGCGGTGCTGGCCGGGCTGGTGCTGGTGGCGGCCGGCAGCTTCCTCGCCCAGGCGGTGGCGACCGGGCAGGTGAACCGCGCGGCGGAGACCGACCATGGCGCCGCCAGCGGCCTCTACCTGGCCAGCTACTTCGCCGGCGGCCTGGCCGGCAGCGCCGCGCTCGGCTGGGCCTTCATGGCCTGGGGCTGGCCGGGCTGCGTCGCCGGCATCGCGCTGGCGCTGGCGGCGGCGGCGCTGCTGGCGCGGCGGCTGCGACCGGCCGGCTGACGCATCCGGGCGCGCCGGGCGCCGAGGGATCAGCCGTTGCCCTGGGTGTTCGGGGCCCGGGCGGCGCGGCGGACATGCCGGGCGGCGAGCAGCGCCGCCAGCTCCTCGTCGCCCTCCGCCACCGCCTGCAGGATCAGCGCGTGCTCCTGCCAGTCCAGCGCGGCGCGTTCCGTGCTGTTGCGGCGGAAGACCAGCTCCGTCCGCTCGCGCAGCGGGCGCATCAGTTCCTGCAGCACGCGGTTGGCCCCGGCCTCGGCCAGCAGCGCGTGGTACTCGGCGTTCAGCGCCGCCAGCTCCGCCGGCGGGCTGCCGGCGGACAGAAGGGCGCCGCGGGCCAGCAGCGCGGCGATGCGCGGCGGCTTGCCGGGGGCCGGGTTGCGGGCGGCGAGGCGGGCATTCAGCCCCTCCAGCACCGCCCGCACCTCGATCAGCTCCGCCGCCAGCGCGGGGGAGAGGGCGGCGACCTGCACGCCGCGGCCGCCGGGCGCAGTCTCCGCCGGCTCCGCCAGGCCTTCGACCAAAAGCTGCTTGATGGCCTCGCGGATCGGCACGCGGGACATGCCCAGCTCGGCCGACAGCCGCTCCTCCACCAGCCGGTCCCCGGGGGCAAGGCGGCCGGCCAGGATCGCTTCCCGCAGATGCCGCAGCGCCTGCTGGCTGAGCGGCTGGCGGGCCGGGGCGGCGGCGGGCGGGTCCGGGATGATGGGTTGCGGTCTGCTCATGCGGCTGGCGTCATGTCCGGCGCGGCGGCGCAGGGCAAGTATGGGTCTGCATCGGCTTGCCGTATACGGACAATCCGGTGGCGGGTGGCCGGCCTGTTGGCCCGAGGGCGGAGGAAGCGGCCAGGCCTGCGAAATCCGCGCCCCCGAGGCCGGAAGACCCGCGAAGGGGCGTTGACAGGCCGGGGCTCCGTATACGACGATCCTGGCATCCGCCGCCTCGGCGGGTCGCCAGGGCGCCCGCGCGGCGGCGCCGGACGACGGGGTGCGCATGGAAGTCCAGCTCGGGTCGGTGCATGCCGTCTACCTCTTCGGCGTGGTCGCCATCGTGCTTTCCATGGTGCTGCGGGCGAATGTCGTCGTGCCCGCCATCCTCGCCACCTTCGCCGTCGCCGCCACCTTCTCCGGCAGCCTGACCGGCGCCACCATCGCGGTCTTCAACGGGTCCCTCGTCGCGGCGAAGGAGCTGTTCAGCATCTTCCTCGTCATCGCGCTGATGACGTCGCTGCTGAACGCGCTGCGGGCGCTGGGCGCCGACCAGCAGATGGTGCGGCCCTTCCGCCGGGTGATGACCAACGGCCATGTCGGCTTCCTGGTGGTGGCCGGCGTCACCTACCTGATCTCGCTGTTCTTCTGGCCGACCCCGGCGGTGCCGCTGGTGGCCGCCACCCTGCTGCCGGCGGCGCTGGTCGCCGGGCTGCCGCCCATGGGCGCGGCGATGGCGATCGCCATCGCCGGCCAGGGCATGGCGCTGTCCTCGGACTACGTCATCCGCGTCGCGCCCGGCATCAGCGCCCGCGCCGCCGGCATCCCGGATGCGGCGGCGATGGTCGCCGACAAGGCGCTGGTGCTGTCGCTGATCACCGGCGCGGTCGCGCTCGGCCTCGGCTACCTGGCGGTGCGGGCGCAGATCCGCGCGCCGTCGCAGCGCCACCTGGACCGCTGGCAGGGCGGCGCCAGCCTGGCGGACAGCCTGGCCGGTCAGCGCGAGACGGTGGCGCCCAAGATCGGATCCTTCGACAAGTCGGTGCTGGCGCTGCAGGCGGCCGAAGGCGTCGAGGGCGAGGCGGCGCTGGCCGGCGGCGGCACGCTGGCGGCGGCGCCGGCGGCCCGCTGGTGCGGCGTGCTGGCCATCGCCACGCCGGTGGTGTTCGGCGCGCTGATCCTGTTCATGCTGGCGCCCAAGGTCTTCCCGGGCCTGCCGGAACTGAAGGGCGGCGACGCCGCGGCGCTGGTCGGCGGCACGGCGGCGCTGATGATGCTGGTGGCGAGCTTCGCCGCGGACGGGGCGAAGGCCATGCACACCGCCGCCGACCACATCATCGACGGCCTGGTCTTCTCCTTCCGCGCCATGGGCACGGTGCTGCCGATCGCCGGCTTCTTCTTCCTGGGCGCCGGGGAGTTCTCCGGCGCCATCCTGGGGCTGCCCGCCGGCACCCAGGGCCCGGACCTGCTGTTCGAGGTGATCCGCGCCTTCGACCACCTGATCCCGCAGAACCCGACCGTGGTCGCCTTCGCCGTGCTGCTGGTGGGCATGATCACCGGCATCGACGGGTCCGGCTTCGCCGGCCTGCCGCTGACCGGGGCGCTGTCCGGCGCGCTGGGGCCGGTGGCCGGGCTGCATCCCTCCACGCTCGCGGCCATCGGGCAGATGGGCGCGGTCTGGACCGGCGGCGGCACGCTGATCGCCTGGTCCTCCCTCATCGCCGTCGCGGGCTTCTGCCGCGTGCCGGTGCTCGACCTCGCACGCATGCTGTTCCTGCCGGTCTGCGCCGGGCTGATCCTGTCCACCCTGCTTGCCGTGCTGCTGTTCTAGGGCATGTCTGCGCGTTTGGCTGAACGCGCAGGCGGCGCCCAACTGAGTTTGTCGAGCGGATCGACGCCCCGCGGCCCGCACGCCGCCGCGCGATCCGGTCGATCCACGCGCACCCCAGTAGAGGAGCGAACGCCATGCCCGAGTTGATGAACCAGGACGAGTTCCGCACCGCGCTCGAGAACGCCATCAAGGGCAGGAGCGCCAACAAGTCGCCCTTCAGCATCGCCTGGGCGACCGGCAAGCTGTCCCGCGCGCACCTGGCCCGCTGGGCGGAGAACCACTACCACTATGTCGGGCCCTTCGCCGACTACCTGGGCTATGTCTATGCCCGCATGCCGGCCAGGTACGTTGAGGCGAAGGACTTCCTGCTGGCCAACATGTACGAGGAGGAGATCGGCGGGGACCGGCACACCGACCTGCTGATCCGCTTCGCCGAATCCTGCGGCACCACCCGCGCGCGGGTGCAGGACGAGGACAACATGTCCGCCACCACCCGCGCCCTGCAGAGCTGGTGCTATGCGGTGGCGATGCGGGAGGACCCGATCGTCGCCGTCGCCGGGCTGGTGGTGGGCCTGGAGAGCCAGGTGCCCAGCATCTACCGCCGGCAGACCCCGACCCTGCGGGAGACATACGGCTTCACCGACGAGGAGGTGGAGTTCTTCGACCTGCACATCGTGTCCGACGAGATCCATGGCGAGCGCGGCTACCAGATCGTGCTGGAGCACGCGAACACGGTGGAACTGCAGCAGCGCTGCCTGAAGATCTGCGAGATCGGGGCGGAGATGCGGCTGCTGTACACCACCGCGCTGTACCGCGACTATGTCGAGAAGGACCTGCCGCTCTCGGCGCTCGGCCTCGACCTGCCGCTCGCCGCCTGAGGCTGCACGGCGCGGGACGCCCTCGGGCGCCCCGCGTCCTTTCCCGGGACACGCATGCCGATCGTCACCTTCCGCAAGGGCGGGGAGGCCTTCTCCGAGGAGATGGCCGACAACACCAACCTGGTCGTCCGCGCGGGCATCCGGAAATTCCCCTGGCCGCATCTGAAATACGGCTGCGGCATGGGCAAGTGCGGCAAATGCACCTGCCAGGTCCTGGCGGGCGCCGAGGCGCTGCCGGCGCCCAACTGGAAGGAGCAGAAGGTGCTGGGCGAGGACCGCCTGGCCCAGGGCCAGCGGCTGGCCTGCCAGCTCTGGCTGCATCGCGACATCACGCTGACGCAGGACGGCGTGACGCCGCCACCGCCCGCGCCGAGGAGCTGACCCATGTACGTGATCCTGACCAGCAAGCCCGGCCAGTTCCGCACCGAACCGGTGGCGGGCGTGCGGCCGGTCGAGGCCTATGACTACCTGTTCGGCGAGCGGCCGAAGGCGCGCTTCGTCATCGCGGCGCTGGAGCAGGAGACGAAGATCCGCGTGATCGACGAGGCGGAGCCGCCGGTGCTGAACCTGGTGCCGACGAAATTCCTCGGCCGCTACGAGAGCCTGGAGGCGGCGCGGCGGGAGCTGGAGCACCTGACCGCCTTCGGCAGCGTGCGCGCGGCGCTGCGGCCCGTGCCTGTCGCGGCGGGCGCATGATCACCGTCACCTTCCTCTCGAACGAGGGCAAGGCGGTGCAGGCGCCGGAGAACAGCAACCTGCTGCGCATCTCGTTGCGGGAGAAGGGCGGCATCCCCTTCAAATGCGGCGGCGGCATCTGCGGCACCTGCAAGTGCCGGATCGAGCAGGGGGCCGAGCATGCCGACGCGATCAAGCCGAAGGAGCGCAAGCACCTGACCGAGGCGCAATTCGCCGAGGGCTGGCGCATGGCCTGCCAGACCTTCGTGACCGGGGATGTCAGCGTGTCCTGGCCGCCGCCGGCAACGGGCGTGAGGAAGAACGAGGGATGAAGCAGGTCTTCAAGCTGGAACTGGCCGAGGCGCGGGCGATGGTTGCAGGCGCCATCGGCAAGGCAAACGCCATCCAGGTGCCGGAGACGGTCTGCATCTGCGACGAGGGCGGCTACCCCCTGGCGCTGGAGCGGATGGACGGTGCCCGGGTGACCGGACCGCAGATCGCCTGGAACAAAGCCTTCACGGCAGCCTGCCACAAGCGGTCGACCCACCTGTTCAACACCCCGCCGAACGGCCCGGCCCTGCCGGGAAACGAGGCCTTCGGGATCCAGTGGAGCTTCGAGGGGCGCTTCGCGGTCTTCGTCGGTGGCTTTCCCATCGTGGTGGATGGCGCCGTGGTCGGGGGCATCGGCCTGTCGGGCGGCAATGGAGAGCAGGACATCGCCTGCGGCCTGGCCGGCCTGGCGGCGCTGCGCGACCTGCTGGGCCCGGCCGGGCACCGGGTGGTGGTCGAGGCCGACATCAAGCGATAGCCGGGGACCAAGGCGGATTTTTCGGGCGGGGCGCTTGCAAAGCCGGCGGCGGCTGTTAAAAGCGGCCTCCACCGACGACGGGGCGCGGGCGTAGCTCAGGGGTAGAGCACAACCTTGCCAAGGTTGGGGTCGAGGGTTCGAATCCCTTCGCCCGCTCCAGTCGGTCTCCTCGCAACCTGTCTCTCCTAGTCGGCACAGGGCCCAAACGCCCATGTTCCCGGCCGTTTTCCGCCGCGATCTTGATGATGCAAGGGCGGAACAAGCGCCCGTTTTCTCTCCGAAATGCCGGAGACTCTCCGAACCTTGAGGGTAGGGCGATTCAACCCTCAAGCTTTAGCGCATTGAAATAACACGATCTTTGGGCGGGGCACTGGCCCTTCATTCATTACGCCCATCGCCGGCCAGTCAAAGCAGCGAACCAGATCACGTTCTCCGCCCCCAAGCTGTCGCTCATCGCAGAGCCCCAATAATCCATCAGCGTCGGTCTCGACGGCACTCCCGTGTCTGTCTGGACCACTGGCACCGGTTAGTCGGCCTGTTGACGCGTCTCCAGCGCTGGAGGTGCCGCGGGCTGCCGGACTACCAGAGCGATCGCGCCCAGCACGCAGGCTAGACATAATGCTGTCTGCAGGAGGGCGACGCTACTTCAGCTGGCTGTCCTTGCTGCCTCGACGGTTTATGCCAAAGCTAACAGGCCTGCGGTCACGCTCCGACTGACAAGGTACGCACGTCCGAACGCCTCGGATCGCCAGCCGTCGCGCTTCCGAAATTTCTTCGCCGCACTCATCGCAATGCGTCTGGCTCACGCCCACCGGCATCGACGCCCTTACTCGGAGGACGCCGTCCGTGACTGTGTCGTCGATCTGATCCTGCACGGCGCCGTCTGGCGCCCAGCCTGTCGCCATGTCCGTTGTTCCTCTCGATTTGACCCCACCAGAAATGGGGTTGAGGCCGTCACGGCCAAAGTGGCCCTGGCCTGAAAACTGGCGGTCTCGCCGGACGGGTGCCCAGGGCCAGGACCAGTGCTGTCGATCGCCTGCCGGTCGAGTCTCGGAGCGCGAATCTCGCTCGCTTCCCTCAACCTCTTGCCTCTCCCCGGTGCCCCGGTAGACCATCAGCGTTCACCCGGATCGAAGGCAGTTACCCTGTCCACGCCACACGGCATCGCCGGGTTGATCGCCTGGGCCAAGCGGGAAGATTGGCGGAACGCTCTGTCCGAGTTCCTCGATCGCCACACCGCCAAGGCCTGCGCAGCCGCAGGTACCGATAGGCAGGAGATCGCAGATGTCCTCGGCGACGATGCTGCCACGGTCGTCTGGGGTGCGGCCTTCGAGGATCTGATCGCCACCGACCTGCCCGACGGCCGCAATCTCGCGGACGATTATCTTCGCCGGCGCGGCTGGAAAGAGGGCGCGTCTACACGTGAGTACATCGCCGGCCTGCGCCGGTCGACGATCAGCCTCTATGAGGTAGGCGGGCTTGTTCCGGGTGAATCGATGCAGCTGCGCGACCTGGTGCGCGGCGGCGATCCAGTGCGCGTTTCGGAGAAGCTGGGCTCTCAAGGGCTGCGACAATGGGACCGCGTCGCCACGCGGGTGATCCCGCTGCGCGAGGGCGCCATCATTAGCGGCACACTGATGCCCTTCGACCACGACACCAGCGAGGCGGTGCTTGCATCGCTCCGGAAGGCCGGGACGAAGGCGCCCCGCGAATTCGCCAAGGTCGCGCAGGCGTTCGGTATCGAGACGGACGCGAAGACCCTGGCCGGCATGATGACACCGGATCTGCTGCTCGCCGGCGCCACCTTCATGGTCACGAATTTCTGGCTCGATGCAGCGCTCCAGGCGGCCCAGGGCCGGAATCGGCCGGACCTGGTCAACAGCGAGGGTGACCCGCTCGACTTCACCACGCTGCACTTCCCCTTGCTGGCGGGCGTCAAGTCCGAGCAGATCCGCACTGCGCTGGCCGCTGTCCCGGCACTCCAGCAGGAAAACCCGGGCTTCTGGAACTGGTTGGACGCGCCCGGGGTGAAGCCGCAGACCTCGGCGCGTCGGGGAAAGGCCCAAACCTTCTTCAGCACGATGGAGGACGGGTCCTTGGTGCTCGGCACCTTGGCACTGAATGGCCGTCGCCTGTTTCTGGAGGCGAACTCCACCGCCCGGGCGGAGCGCGGCCGGGCGATGCTCAAGCCTGCGCTGTCCGGCCTGGTTGGACCGCCACTCATCGAGCGGACCGACCTCGAACAGATGCTGGCGGCCGAGCGGCCGCCCCCGGAGCCAAGCGGCCTGTCGCCAAACGATGAGCGCGCACTGATCCGGCAGACCCTGGAGGACCATTACCGGAACATCATTGACCAGCCGATCCCATCTCTTGGTGGCAAGACGCCCCGTGCGGCGGCGAAGTCACCGAAGGGGCGTGAGAAGGTTGTGGCCTGGCTCAAGACGCTGGAGAACCACTCGGCGAAGCGCCCGGCTGGGGACCCGATTGGCGAGTATGATTTCGGTTGGATGTGGCGAGAGTTGGGGGTCGAAGGGCTACGCCATTGAGGCTGCCGCTGACCTATTTCGGAGAAGGCTCGCCGATGAGATGCAGGATAAGCTCGCGCCGGTGCGGGTTGGTTCGGTGCTCGTAGAGATAGACGCCCTGCCAGGTCCCGAGCACCAGTCGGCGATCGGCGACCGGGATCGAGAGTTGGGTCTGTGTCAATGCGGCGCGAATGTGGGCCGGCATGTCGTCAGGCCCCTCGTCCTCGTGCCGGTATCGGCTGTTGCCACTATCAGGCACAAGGCGCCGGAAAAAGTCTTCCAGGTCAGCCTGGACGTCCGGCGACGCATTTTCTTGGACCAGCAGCGATGCTGAAGTGTGCCGGCACCAGATGGTCAGCAGGCCCGTGGCGAATCCTTGGCACTCTGCCCAGCCGCAAACCTGATCGGTGATGGCCACAAGGCCGCGTCCACGCGTCTCAATTTCGATGCGATGCAACCGTTGTTCCATAGATTATCCTCTCCGGCCAGCCGGTTCCGACATTGCCCGTCATAGCCATCCGCGTTCGCGGAAGCCGGCGAGATCGACACCCGCTGGCGCGTACCAGCCTCCAGCGCGATAGCGGGCACCGAGCTGAAGCGCCGCCTCCTTGTTGCCGAAGGGGATGCGCAGCGGCGTATCGCCATCGAGGGCATCTGGAGACCGAAGCTCCGACTTGGTCTTGCTGGGTCGTGTCGCTCGCGGTTTCCCTGCGCTGGCTTTCAGTTCCCGGACAACCGCCTTCCGGCCCGGCTTGCCACGTCCGTCGCCTGGCTCCGACCCGACCTCCGCTGCCGACCCATCGGCAGCACGTTGATCCGGCAGGCGCCTGTTCGCCACAGCCTTCCGGGCGGGCCGTGGTCGCCCACCCCCAACATTGGCCGGCGCCTGTGCTCCGTCCTTCTTGGGCGCGTGCTGGTCGAGGAAGGCGCGGCAGGCGGCGCCCGACGTGGTGTAGCCCTGCGGCGGCTTGAGCCCCTTCTGCCGGGCAAGGCTGTCGACGAAACCCTTCATCGCCGGCGTCGGTGGCCGGTCCGGGCCAGCCGGACGGGCGACACCGCCCAGCAGCGCCGCGTCAACGGCGCCAGCGCCTTCCTGCAGACGGCCAATGATCCGGCTGGCCTGGGCGCAGACGGCGTCGATCGCCCCGACCATCTCCTGCTGCCCGACCAGCACCTCGTCGAGCAGGCGCTCCATCTGCGCGGTCACACCGGGGTCGACCAGTGCCGGATCGGCCTTCTCCAGCACGGCGAACAGTGCCAGGCCGCGGTCCGTGGGCACGATGTGCTTGCCATCGGCCGTCAGGAACTCCTGCGCCTTGAGCCCACGGATGATCTCGGCCCGGGTCGCCGGCGTGCCGATGCCCTTGGCCTCCTTCAGCCGCTCCTGCAGCGCCTCATCAGCGACGAAGCGCCAGGCATTCTGCATCGCCTCGATCAGGGTACCCTCGTTGTAGCGCGGCGGCGGCCGGGTCTCCTTGTCCTCGACCGCGGCGTCGCGCAGCGTGGCCGTCTCGCCATGCCGGAAGGTGGGCAGCACCTGTGCCTCCTCACCCTTCTCCTCGGCCGGCTGCCAGTCCGGAAAGGCCGCACGCCAGCCGAGCTCGATCGGCTGCCGCCCAGCGGCGCGGAACAGGTGCCCGCCGACATCGAGGGTGGTGGTGGTCTGCCGGTAGCGGAAGTCGGGCATCATCGCCGCCAGGTAGGACCGGGCGATCACGTCGAACAGCCGCCGCTCGTCGCCCGTAAGCCGCGGCCAGACCTCGCGCAGCGTGTCCACCGTGTTGACGTTGGGGATGACGGCATGGTGGCTGGCCCCCGCCAAGCCCTTGTCGTGGAAGTGCCCGCCCGCGCCGCGGCGGATGACCGGCGGCTCGGGCACCGGGCAGATCGTGCAGTCGCGGCGGGGGTTGCCGCTTGTCCTCGACCCGCACGCCGAGCGGACCGGCGAACCCCTCGGCGGCCGCGGCAATCGCCTCGGCATCCGCGCGCCGGAGGATCCGCTCCTTGGGTGCATACCGCATCCGGAACTGCCCGGCTTCGGCATTGGCGGTGGCGACCACCTCGAAATAGGCCTGCGGGACGAAGTTGCGGATTTCCAGCTCGCGCTTGCAGACGATGGCCAGGGTCGGGGTCTTCACACGCCCGACGCCGATCACGGTCCGCGCGCCGCGGGCCAGCGTCACCGTCGCTGTGCGGGTTAGGGACAGGTTGTAGATCTGGTCGGCCTGCCGCCTCGCGACCGCGGCAGCATACAGGCGGGCGAACTCGGCATTGGGCTTGGCGCGAGCGAAAGCGTCGCGGATGGTCTGTGGGTCCTGGGCGGTGAAGATCACCCGCATGACCGTGCCCCGGTACCCGTAGTGCTCCAGGATCTCCTGGCCAATGAGTTGGCCTTCCCGGTCGCAGTCGGTGGCGAGCCAGACCCGCTTTGCGCCCCGCAGCGCGTCGCGTATGGCTTTGAGCTTCGGCGCCTTGTTGCCGCCCGTAGCGGGCTTGGTGCCGTAGAGGCCGTCCGGGCGGAGCAGCACCGCTGTCCAGCGCTTCCAGTCGGCCGATACCTCCTCGGGCTCGACGAGGTCGAAGAGGTGACCTTCGGCCGGCAGGATCGCTCCGTATCGGCCGCCGACAGCCGCCCTGACGTCCTTCGCCTGGCTGGTCTTCTCCGTAATGACGATCTGGTCAGTCATGCGGGGCTCCGCATGTTCTCTATAGGTTCCAGCAGAGCGAGGCTATGCCTCTTTCACGGGCTTAGCCTCAGCACCCACGCGCGAATGCCGCCGCAGTGGCCGTGCTACCACCGCCGGATGTTCGGGCGCGCTCAGGTTTCGATCGAGACGACCTGGCCTGCGCCATAACATGGATCCTTCGGAGTGGCGGTCGCTGGCATCAGACGCGGATCCATGTTTCCGAAAAGGCCAACATGGCGGTCGAGATGCGATGCCCGGCGATCTCGCGCGGTATGGGCGCCCCGGGTCGCCGTTGCCCGCTCACAGTCACGCTTGCCGCATCGCAGCCCACGAATAGGCTCGGCATATGGTGACGGCCGGTGGCGGATTGCTCGGGCGCCAATGCAAAGCAGAATGGCCGACCTAGGCCGGACCACTCCAACCTCACTTCGAGATCGCCCGCCCAAACGATCTCGGCGTAGCGGGTGATTGCATCGCCTTCCGTTGAAACGCTGTCGAGCCGGCGATACTGGAGAGCTGCGAGCCCCGGAAGTCCGCGCCAGGCCCCGAAGTGCGACACGTAGTTGGCGACCAGCCAGCGCGCCAACGGCTCATTGTCGGTCAGGCAGATATTCGCGCTGTCTGTCGGTGGATTTGCACTCTGCGGCGACAGCAGCAACACCAAGGCGTGCCCACGGCCGTGAGGCGAGAGCACCACGCGGAAGAACGACGCAAGGGTCGTGAAGGGGCCGTCCGGCGCCTCCTTCAGCGAGATGCCCGGGTTTTCTCCGGACCACTCGACGGTGCCGGGAAAGACGAGCGTCTCAGCCATTGGTCTGTCCTTCGTGCTTCCTGCGCCGCAGCTTGCGCTGCAGGATTGGCCAGATCAATGCCGATCCGCTCGGCATCAGGACCGCGCAAGCTTCAGTGCCGAGCCGGCAAGTGGTCCATGTCTCCGACCGGCCATCCATCGATCTCCTGGTCTACGTGCTTGGGCCCGATCCTGACGCTGCTCCAGCGGTAGACTCTGTCGAGCGGGGTGCGAGGCGAGACAATGTATGGACCTCCCCTCTGCTGGTGGACGCCGCTGCTAAGCTCGAGCGGAGCGAGGTGTCCCGATGGCCGGCAAGACGAGGCGGAACTTCACGGACGAGTTCAAGGCGGAGACGGTGGCGCTGCTGGAGAGCAGCGACCGACCGCTGTCGCAGCTATCTCAGGAGCTTGGCATTGAGCAGTCCGTCCGTAAGCGTCGTCCCTCGGCTGCCTTCCAGCGCGGTGCCCTGATCGGCTGACCTGCCCGGCTGCTGGGTGGCACGGGTGTCCGTTGCCGCCCGTAAGCCTAGGGGTAAGGGCGGTGCCGGACGGTCGGTTGGGCGAGGTGATCAGCGTGGTGGCGCGTCGTCGCCGCTGGACGCTGGAGCAGAAGCTGGCGTTGGTGGAGGAGGTGTCGCGGCCTGGCGCATCGGTTGCGGCGGTGGCGGACCGGCATGGCATGAGCCGGAGCCTGCTGTTCGAGTGGCGGCGCCAGGTGCGCGAGGGGACGATGCCGGGCGTGGTGCGTGCCGAGGCGGCCCCGGCCCTGGTGCCGGTCCGCGTCGTGGAGGGCGCGTTGCCGAAGGAGCCGTCGTGCCCACCACCATCGCCGCGCGGGTCTGGCGAGCGCGCTGCCAAATCGGTGGCGATGGTGGAGGTGGTGCTGTCGAACGGCCGGGTGCTGCGGGTGTCCGAGGCGATCCGACCCGAGGTGCTGGGTCGGCTGGCGGCGGCGCTGGACGTCTGATGCTGGCGCTGCATGCTGGGGTGCGCGTTCACCTCGCGCTCGGCGCGACGGACATGCGCAAGGGCTTCGACGGGCTGGCGGCGCAGGTGCAGACGGTGCTGCAGGCCGACCCGTTCTCGGGCCACCTGTTCCTGTTCCGCGGCAAGCGCGGCGATCGCGCGACATTCTGCATCCTTTCCCTCAGAGACCTGGCAGCCGCATGGCGACATCTCTCTGATACCCTTGAAGATTCTTCGGCCGGCGCTCCTTCACGCGCCGTAGGCCGG
>NZ_SMOA01000015.1 GCF_004353985.1 Paracraurococcus ruber
GCCGCAGGCCGCGGCGCGGGGCGCCGGGACGACGCCCGGCGGTGGCAGGGCCGCGGCGATCGCGCTGCGGCGGCATCCGCCGCGGCCGATCGCCGTCGGGCCATGGTCCGGCCGGGTTTCCACTGACGAATCAGGCCCCTGTGGCTTGCGGCCACGCCGCCTTGGCCGCACATTGCGGCGGCGATGCGGATCACCTGCCCGGCCTGCCAAGCCACCTATGAGGTCCCGGACCGGCTGATCGGGGTCGGCCGGACCCTGCGGTGCAAAGCCTGCAGCCATCAATGGCATGTCGGGCCGGCCGAACCGCCGCCGGCCCCAGCGCCGCCGCCGCCCCCCGCGCCAGCCGCCGCCGCGAACCGGCCACCCCCCTTGCGGCCGCCGCCGCGCGCACCGCAGACCATCGACCCGCCGCTGCCGACGGCGGCCTCGGTGGATCGCGGCCGTCTCGCCCTGCGCGCGGCCTGGGCGGCGTCCCTGCTGAGCCTCGCCGGCATGCTGGCAGCGCTCTGGCTGTTCCGGGTGGAAATCGTGGCAGCCTGGCCGCCGGCGGCACGGCTCTACCTCCTGGTCGGGGGCATCGCCGAGGGTTGAGGCGGATGGCGACGCGGTGGGCCACCCCGCGCGGCGCCAAATCCACCCTGCGATGGACGGCCAGGGGCCGCTCGCGTCGCCGCGGAAGGACGCGATCCGCGCCGCGACGGGCACCACCATCCAGGCGCCCACCCGCGATTCGCCGCGGCGACATCGCTCCATCCGTGCCGCGCGAGCCGACGCCTGCGGCCATTCGCGCCCTTCGCACCCGGAGCCGGCCGCCATGGCGGGACGGGGGCGCCCCGGGAATCGCGTGATGCGGCTGCCCAGTGTCCCGAATCCGAAGTTCGCCGCGACTGGCAGCGCCCTTCGGTTCGGACCACTCCCCTGTGTTTGCATTGGCCTGCTGATTCGCTGCATTCGCAGCCGGTGGCTGCGAATGCAGCGGGCAGGACACCGGAGCGGCTTCCGTTCGCCATGGCTCACGGCAACCGCTCTAATCTTTTGACTCGACGAGCATCTTCACCCGATCGGGTGATTCCACCTGATCGGGATCTGCTTCAGGCGCCAGCGTCCCGCTTCAGCACCTCGCCCGCCAGGTAGAGGCTGCCGCAGATCAGCACCCGCGCCGGGCCGGCGCCGCGCGGCAGCTTCGCCAGCGCCGCCGCCACCGTCGGGCCCGGCGCCGCCGCGCCGCCGCTGGCCGCAATGATGACCTCGACCGGCGTCGCCAGATGCTGCCCCGGCTCGGTGACCGCCCAGAGCGTACCGGCCAGCGGCAGCAGCGGCCGGAGGAACTCCGTCACCGCCTTGCCGCCCTTCATCCCGACGACGAGGTGCAGCGGCCGGTCCTGCCAGAGGGTGCATTGCGCCGCCAGCGCCGCGCCGCCGCCGGCATTGTGGCCGCCATCCAGCCATAGCTCCCAATCGGGCGGCAGCAGGTCGGCCAGGGCGCCGCGCAAGCGTTGCAGCCGCCCGGGCCACTGCGCCGCGCCGATGCCGGTGGCGATGGCATGATCCGTCAGCCAGGGCGGGTTCCAGGCGCGCAGCGCGGCGATGGCGATGCCGGCATTGTCCGCTTGGTGCGGGCCGAGCAGCCCGGGCGGCGGCAGGTCCACCCCGCCGCGCGCATCCGCGTAGCGCAGGCCGTCGCCACGCGGCGCGATCGTCCAATCGCCATCGCGGACCAGCAGGGGCGCCCCGACCGCGGCGGCGCGGTCGCGGATCACCGCCAGCGCCGCCGCGGCCTGCGCCCCGCTGGCGCAGGGCACGCCGGGCTTCAGGATGCCCGCCTTCTCGAAGGCGATCTTGTCCAGCGTATCGCCAAGGAACTCCATGTGGTCCATGGAGATGCTGGTGATCGCGGTCGCGGCCGGCCGGTCCACCACATTGGTCGCGTCGAACCGGCCGCCGAGGCCGACTTCCAGGATCAGCACATCCGCCGGCACCCGGCTGAACAGCAGCAGGGCGACGGCGGTGGTGATCTCGAAGACGGTGATGGGGGCGCCGGCATTCGCCGCCTCCACCTCCTCCAGCGCCGTGGCCAGCGTTTCCTCCGACACCAGGTCGCCGGCCAGCCGGATGCGCTCGTGGAAGCGGACCAGGTGCGGGGAGGTGTAGACATGCGCCCGCTGCCCGGCGGCCTCGGCGATGGCGCGCAGGAAGGCGCAGGTGCTGCCCTTGCCGTTCGTGCCGGCCACATGCACGACCGGCGGCAGCGCCCGTTCCGGGTGGCCGAGCTTCGCCAGCAGGTCCAGCAGCCGGCCCAGGCTGAGATCGATCAGCTTCGGGTGCAGCGCATGCAGGCGATCGATGATCGCCTCGCTGCGTCCCGTCGGGGCCGGCGTCACCCGAGGGGGCCGGCGCTCTCCGGCTCGGCCGGCGCAGCGAGGGCGAGGGGCGGCGGCGTCCGCGCCGGCTCGGGCTGGCGTTCCGCCTGGCGCAGCAGGCCGATCAGCCGCGCCAGGGTCGGCCGCATCTCCCCGCGCTTGACCACCATGTCGAGGATGCCGTGCTCCAGCAGGTATTCGGCGCGCTGGAAGCCTTCCGGCAGCTTCTCCCGCACCGTCTGCTCGATCACCCGGGCGCCGGCGAAGCCGATGAGGGCGCCCGGCTCGGCGATCTGGATGTCGCCCAGCATGGCGAAGCTGGCGGTGACGCCGCCGGTGGTGGGGTCGGCCAGCACCACGATGAAGGGCAGGCCGGCTTCCTTGACCATGCGGGTGGCGATGACGGTGCGCGGCATCTGCATGAGCGAGACCGCGCCTTCCTGCATGCGCGCCCCGCCCGAGGCGGTGAAGACCACCAGCGGCGCATCCTGCAGCACGGCCAGGCGGGCGGCGGTGACCAGCGCTTCCCCCACCCCGGCGCCCATGGATCCGCCCATGAAGCTGAACTCGAAGGCGGCGGCGACGGCGCGGTTGCCCTCGATGGTGCCATGGGCGACCACCACCGCATCCTCCTGCCCGGCCTTGGCCTGGGCTTCCCGCAGCCGGTCGCCATAGCGGCGCTGGTCGCGGAAGCGCAGCGGGTCGGCCGGCGCCTTCGGCAGCTCGATCCGCTGCCAGCCCTCATCCAGCGTGTAGTCCAGCCGCTGGCGGGCGCCGATGCGCATGTGGTGGCCGCATTGCGGGCAGACATGCAGGTTGCGCTCGAGGTCCCGGTGGAAGACCATCTGTTCGCAGCCGGGGCATTTGTGCCAGAGGTTCTCCGGCACCTCGCGTGGCGCGCCGAAGAGCGTCTTGATCTTCGGCAGCGCCCATTCGCTGATCCAGTTCATCGGGTCCTCGCCCCCACGCGGCCGAAGTAGGCGCGGCGGGGCCGCCGGCGCAAGGGGGCCAGCCGCCCGGGCCCGGCCGCCCGGCCGCCGCCAGCCGTCAGGCCGCCCGGATCGCCTCCGCCAGCCCCCGCACCTGGTCGAGCACCTGGCGCACCGTCTCCGGCCTCGCCCGCCCGTCCTCGTCCAGGCTGGCCGCCAGCGTATCCACCAGCGCGGTGCCTACGACCGCGCCGTCGCCCAGCCGCGCCGCCTCCGCGGCCTGTTGCGGCGTGCGGATGCCGAAGCCGATGCAGACCGGCAGCTGGGTGTGGCGGCGGATGCGCGGGATCGCCTGCTCCAGGCTCGCGCTCGTCGCGCTTTTCGTCCCGGTGATCCCGGCGATGGAGACGTAGTAGACGAAGCCCGAGGTGGCGCCGAGCACGCGGGGCAACCGCGCCTCGTCCGTGGTGGGCGCCACCAGCCGGATCAGGTCGAGGCTTTCGGCCTTCGCATGCGGCTCGACCTCGTCCGCTTCCTCCGGCGGAAGGTCCACGATGATCAGCCCGTCCACGCCGGACCCCGCCGCATCGGTGCAGAAGCGCTGCACCCCATAGGCCAGGATGGGGTTGTAGTAGCCCATGAGCACCACCGGCGTCGCCGCATCCTCCCGCCGGAAGTCGCGCACCATGGCCAGCACGCGCGACAGCGTGGCGCCGGCCTTCAGCGCCCGCAGCGCCGCGCGCTGGATCGATGGCCCGTCCGCCATGGGGTCGGTGAAGGGCACGCCGATCTCGATGACATCGGCGCCGGCGCCCGGCAGCCCGCGCAGGATGGCGAGCGAGGTCGCCGGATCGGGGTCATAGGCCTGCAGATAGGTGACGAGCGCGCCGCGCCCGTCCCGCTTCAGGTCGGCGAAGCGTTGCGCGATGCGGCTCACATCTCGACTCCCAGGTGGCGCGCGACGGTGAAGATGTCCTTGTCGCCGCGGCCGCAGAGATTCATCAGCAGGATCTGCTCGCGGTCCATCTGCGGCGCGCGCCGGATCACCTCGGCCAGCGCATGCGCCGGCTCCAGCGCCGGGATGATGCCTTCGAGCTTGGAGCAGAGCTGGAAGGCGGCCAGCGCCTCGTCATCGGTCGCGCCGACATACTCCACCCGGCCCAGCTCGTGCAGCCAGGAATGCTCCGGCCCGACGCCCGGATAGTCGAGGCCAGCGCTGATCGAATGCGCCTCCTGCACCTGGCCGTCGGCATCCTGCAGCAGGTACATGCGGTTGCCGTGCAGCACGCCGGGGCGGCCCTTCTCCAGGCTCGCGGCATGCTCTTCCGTGTGCAGGCCGCGGCCGGCGGCCTCGACGCCGATCATCTGCACCTCCGGGTCGTCGAGGAAGGGGTAGAACAGCCCCATCGCGTTCGACCCGCCGCCGATGGCGGCGACCAGCGCATCTGGCAGCCGCCCCTCGGCCTCCTGCATCTGCGCCCGCGCCTCGGTGCCGATCACGCTCTGGAAGTCGCGGACCATCGCCGGATAGGGGTGCGGGCCGGCCACCGTGCCGATGCAGTAATAGGTGTCCTCGACATTGGCGACCCAGTAGCGCAGCGCCTCGTTCATCGCGTCCTTCAAGGTCGCGGCGCCGGAGGTCACCGGCCGGACCTCGGCGCCCAGCAGCTTCATGCGGAAGACGTTGGGCTGCTGCCGCTCCACATCGGTCGCGCCCATGAACACGGTGCAGGGCAGGTCGAACAGCGCGCAGGCGGTCGCCGTCGCCACGCCGTGCTGGCCGGCGCCGGTCTCGGCGATGATGCGGGTCTTGCCCATGCGCCTCGCCAGCAGGATCTGGCCCAGCACCGCGTTGATCTTGTGCGCGCCGGTGTGGTTCAGCTCGTCGCGCTTGAAGTAGACCTTGGCGCCCTTGCCGGGGGCCGCGCCCTTGCGCAGGTGCTCTGTCATCCGCTCGGCATGCCAGAGCGGGCTGGGCCGGCCCACGTAATGCGTCAGCAGGCGCCGCCACTCCGCGTCGAATTGCGGGTCGCGCTTCGCCGCCTCATAGGCCTTCTCGACCTCCAGGATCAGCGGCATCAGCGTCTCGGCCACGAAGCGGCCGCCGAACTGGCCGAAGCGGCCGCGGCCATCCGGCCCCTGGCGGAAGGAATTGGGCGGCACGATCTTGGTCACGTCCTGCATTCCCAGCGGATTTGCGGCTGCTCATAGCCTGCCGCGCCGCGCCCGGGTAGGGCGGGGTCAACGGGATGCGGCCGTGCTGCGTTGCCCAGAGGACCTCGCCCAGGGGACGTTGCCCATGGGGCGTGACGGGCGCCGGGCCGCCGCCCGCCCACGGGGTTCAGGCCGCCCGAAGGCGGAGAGGAGTTGCATGCAGTTCGACATCGCCATCGCCGGGGCTGGTCCGGCCGGGCTCGCCTTCGCCCTCGCCCTGGCCGGCACGGGCCTGCGCATCGCCCTGCTCGACCGCCAGCCGGAAGCGGCGCTGGCCGATCCTGCCTTCGACGGGCGGGAGATCGCGCTGACCCACCATTCCCGGACCGTCCTGGAACGCATCGGCGCCTGGGCGCGGCTGCCCGCCGCGGAGGTGTCGCCGCTGCGGGAGGCGGTGGTGCTGAACGGCCCGCAGCCGCGCCAGGCGCTGCGCTTCGACGCAGCCGGGCGGCAGGCCGGGCCGCTGGGCTGGCTGGTGCCCAACCACCGCATCCGCCGCGCCCTGTTCGAGGGCCTGGCCGGCCGTCCCGACATCACCCTGCTGCCCGGCACCGCGGCCGAGGATATCGAGACCGCCCCCGGCGAGGCCCGGCTGCGGCTGTCCCAGGGCGGCACGCTGGCGGCCCGGCTGGTGGTTGCGGCCGACACGCGCTTCTCCACCCTGCGGCGCCGCATGGGCATCCCGGCCAGGATGCATGACATGGGCCGCGCCATGCTGGTCGCCCGCCTCGGGCATGACCTGCCGCACCGCCATGTCGCCACCGAATGGTTCGGCCATGGCCAGACCATCGCCATGCTGCCGCTGAACGGCAACCTGTCCTCGGCGGTGCTGACCCTGCCGGAGCGCGAGACGGCCCGGCTCATGGCGCTCGACGACGCCGCCTTCGCGGCAGAGGTCACGCGGCGCTATGGCGGCCGGCTCGGCGCCATGCGGGCGGCCGGGACGCGGCATGTCTATCCGCTGGTAGCCACCTATGCCGCGCGCTTCGCCGGCCCGCGCTTCGCCCTGCTGGGCGATGCCGCGGTCGGCATGCATCCGGTCACGGCGCATGGGTACAATCTCGGCCTGCGCGGGGCGGCGAGCCTGTCGGCCGGGATCCGCGCGGCTGCCGCCCGCGGTGGCGATATCGGTGCGCCCGCCCTGCTCGCGCGCTACCAGGCGACGCATCGCCGCGCCACCTGGCCGCTCTACACGGCGACCAATGCCGTGGCCGGGCTCTTCACCGATGACCGGCTGCCGGCGCGGCTGGCGCGGGAGGCGGTGCTCGGCCTCGGCGCGCGGCTGCCGCTGGTGCGGGGGGCGATCGTGGCCGGGCTGATGGACCGCGACGGCGGGCTGGCGCCGGCTTAGGGCAGATCCCGCTCAGGTGGACTCACCTGAGCGGGTGACGATGCTCGTCCTGCCAAATGGCTGGAGCGGTTGCCGAGAGCCAAGGCGAACGGAAACCGCTTTAGACACCGCCACGATCTTCCGGTGCTGCATCCGTGCGATGCGCGCCACCATCGCTTTCGATGGCAACCTCCTGGCCAGGGCCCGGGTCCCGACCGGCATCCAGGGTACGTCCCGCCTGGCGCGCGACGCCCTGAAGGCGCTGATCGAGCGCGAGGGCGCATGTCGCGTCGGCGGGGCGGACCCGGCGCCGGAGGCCCCGCCACGGCCGAGTGATCCCGGTAGACACCCATGATCTGGACGGACCATCGCGGGCCGGCGACCCGGCGCCCAGCACCCTCTTGGATCGAGGCCGGATCCTCACCCACCCCTTCGTCATCGGGGGGAGATCGCCCTCGACCCGCTGCGGCAGCAGGCGGGGATCCTGGACGCTCCGCCGGACCTGACCGGGGCCATGCTCGCCACCGATCCGGCGGTGCCGCGCCTCATCGCCGAAGCGGGGGCCGGCCGGGCGCGGCATCGGTCAGGTGGACGCCCACCCGCTGGCCTCGGCCGGGCGCAGGGGCGCGGGCTGTGGACCCAGGGATGAGCAACTGCACGCGGCCGCCAGCGACCTTCGGCGTGCCGCCTGAACCTACCGGGGCTCCGCCCCAGACCTGGCGAAAGCGGCAACGCCCCCCTTCGAGACCCCCCCTTCCGCCTTCGCCGCCGACACGAAGGCCGCGATCCTGTCAGGGTCCTTCACGCCGCGGGCGCGCTCGACACCGGAGGAGACATCCACCCCCGGCGCACCGGTCTGCCGCACGGCATCCCGCACCGTCTCCGGCGTCAGGCCGCCGGCCAGCAGCCAGGGGCGCGGGATCGCCCGCCCCGCCACCAGCCGCCAGTCGAAGGCGGCGGCATTGCCGCCCGGCAGGCTGGCGCCCGGCGGCGGCTTGGCATCCAGCAGGAAACGATCGACCACCGGGGCATAGGCCTCGAGCAGCGCCAGGTCCGCCGGCACCGCGATGCCCAGCGCCTTCATCACCGGCCGGCCGAAGCGCGCCCGAACCTCGGCGGCACGGGCCGGCGTCTCCTCTCCGTGGAGTTGGACGAGGTCCAGCGGCACCGCCGCCAGCACCGCCGCCAGCAGCGCATCCGTCGGGTCGACGAACAGCCCGACCCGCTTCGGCCCACCCGCCGCCCGCGCCGACAGCGCGGCCGCCGCGTCCGGCGTCACCGCCCGGGGCGAGGGCGGGTAGAAGACGAAGCCGACGAAATCCGCCCCGGCGGCCACCGTGGCATCGAAGCCGGCCGCGTCCTTCACCCCGCAGATCTTGACGAGCGTCACGCCGGAAGGCTCTCGGCGATCGCCGCCGCCGCCGCCGCCGGGTCGGCCGCGCCGGTGATGGGCCGGCCGACCACGATCCAGTCGGCGCCGGCCGCCACCGCCTCGGCCGGCGTCGCCGTGCGGGCCTGGTCGCCGGCGGCATGGCCGGCCGGGCGCACGCCCGGCACCACCAGCATGGGCGCCTGGCCGAAGGCGTCGCGGATGCGCGCCACCTCCTGGGGCGAGCAGACCAGGCCATCCGCCCCGGCCTCCAGCGCCAGCCGCGCCAGGCGCAGCACCTGCTGCACCGGCCCGCCGGCGATGCCGGTGGCCGCCAGGGTGGCGGCATCCAGGCTGGTCAGCACCGTCACCGCCAGCAGGACCGGCCGCGCCGCGCCGGCCTTCTCCGCCGCCTCCCGCGCCGCGGCGATCATGGCCGGGCCGCCGGCGCCGTGCAGCGTCAGCATCGCCGGCTTCAGCGGCAGCAGCGACCGCACCGCGCCGGCGACGGTGTTCGGGATGTCGTGCAACTTCAGGTCGAGGAAGACCGGCGCCAGCGCCGCCATGGCCCGGACCGCCCGCGGCCCCTCCGCCGTGAACAGCTCCAGCCCCAGCTTCAGCGCGCCGCAGCGGGCGGCAAGCGCCGCCGCCAGCGCCGCGGCCTTGGCCGGATCCGCCGTGTCGATGGCCGGGATCAGCCGCGCCGCGGCCGTGCTCGGGCGCGCCAGCACGCGCTCAGGCGGCCGAACGCTGTACCGGCACCAGCCCGGTGCCGGCGGAAGCCCGCGGCGGCACCGGCCCGACCTGCCGGGCGGCTGCGGCGCGCTGCGCCGCCAGCTCGGCTTCCAGCACGCGGGCGGATTCCTCCATGCGGCGGGCGCGGCTGCGATGCGGGAAGCTGGCGAACCAGGTGACCAGCGCGCCCAACAGGAAGAACACCGCGCCGATCGCCAGGACGGCGATGTAGAGCGGCCCGGTCCAGCTCAGCTCGGTGGGCCAGAGCGTCAGCGTGGCCTCCTGCTGGTTGGACAGGCCGAACAGCACGAGCAGCACGAGCAGGGGCAGCAGGACAAGCCAGCGCATCGGGGTCCTCTCCGTGGGGCGCGCGGCATGCGTACCGCGGCGCGGTGGAACTGGAAATGCCCCGCGAGGCAAGGCGGCACGCGATTGCGACGGGCGGCGGAGTCGATCACCCGGCCTCCGGGACCGGGACCGGGACCGGGGCCGGGCGGTCCGGGCCGCCGTCCCACCGCCGTCTGGGGCCGGTGCCTGGCGCCCAGCGATCCATGCCCGGCATGAACGCGATGGTGGGGGCTGCGCCGGCGGGATCGGCCGGATCGAGCGTGGCGCCGGATGCCGCGTCAGGCGTCGACCCGCGGCCGCGGCGTGCGGGCGGCCGCCTGCGGCTCGCCGCCATTCACCCGTTCCCGCAATTCCTTGCCCGGCTTGAAGTAAGGCACCGCCTTCCCGGCCACCGGCACCGCCGCGCCGGTGCGCGGGTTACGGCCGGTCCGCGCATCGCGCTTCTTGGCGGAAAAGGCGCCGAAGCCGCGCAGCTCCACCCGGTCGCCGCGCGCGAGTGCCGCGGTGATCTCGTCGAAGATGGTCGCCACGATCAGCTCGATATCCGGCTGGCGGAGATGGGGGTTCTCCGCCGCCAACTGGGCGATCAGTTCGCTCTTGGTCATGCACCGACGATCCCGCAGTGTGGTCCGGCCCGGGGGGTGGGTCCGGATCAGCGCCTGCCGCGACGACAGGCCGGCCGGCCAGCGGGGCACCGCGCGCCGCATGGGGGGATTCCTGCGCCGATGCTGCGCGCATCCGCCTGGCCCCTGCCCCATCCCGCCGCGCCGGCACCCCGAAGGACCGACCCGCCACCCCGTCCCCGCAGGCCCTGAGGCATGCCGCCCTCGCCCTCGCTCGCGCAGCCTGCCCTGGCCATTGTTTGCAGGGCATCCTCCCGCCTTCGGACGAGTCTCTCCGACGACGATCTGCCCTAGCGCGCAGGCTGCCAGAGCAGCCGGAAGCCGTCAACGCCAAGCCATTCTGAAACAAGGGTTTTCACCACCCCCTGCCAGGCCGCGCCGACCAGCCTCTCGGCAGCGCCGCGAAGCTCCAGGTCGCGTATCGGCAAATCCTCCGGCACGCCCTTCTCGGCCGCCAGCCAGGCCCGTGCCTCCCGCTCCCCGCCGATGGCGTCCACCAGCCCGGCGGTCAGCGCCTGCCGGCCGGTGAAGACCCGGCCATCGGCCAGCGGACGCACCGTTTCCTCCGGCAGCCTGCGGCCGGCGACCACCATGCCGAGGAACTGCTCATACATGTCGCCGATCACCCGCTGCAGCTCGGCCCGGCCTTCCTCGGTCAGCGGACGGAAGGGGCTGGGCTGGTCCTTCAGCGGGCCGGAGCGAATCGTCTCCATCCGCAGCCCGAGCCGCGCCAGCAGGTCCGAGGCATCCGGCGTCTGCAGCAGCACGCCGATCGACCCGGTCACGGTCGAATCGCGGGCCCAGATCCGCTCGGCGGCCACCGCCGTCATGTAGCCGGCCGAGGCGGCGGTGCCGCGCAGCACCGCCACCACCGGCTTCTTCTCCCGCAACCGCAGCAGCGCCTGGTGCAGCATCTCTCCGCCGCCGACGCTACCGCCCGGGCTGTCGATGGAGACGATGACGGCCTTCGCCGACTCCTCCTTGCCCAGCTTCTCGATCGCCTCGGCCAGCTTGCGGTCGTCGGAGATGAATCCTTCTACCGGCAGCCGCACCACATGCCCGCCGCCCAGCCGGTCCGGCAGGCCCTGCCCGGCCAGGGCCAGCACCCCGCCCAGCAGCAGCAGCACCGCGAAGGCGCGCCACAGCGCCAGGCGGCGCTTCAGGCGGCGGCGGTCGATCAGCAGGTCGGTCTCGAGGGCCATGGGGTGCTCCAGATCCCCGGGGATGTTGGGGCGGGGCGCCGCCGCGACCAGGGTCCCGCCCCCGCGCCGCGGCGCCGTGCCCCGCGGCCAAAAAAAGGAGCGGACCTCGCGGCCCGCTCCCCCAAAGATGCTCCCGGTGGCCTGCCGGCCCACCCCTTCCCCGCCGGTGGCGGCGGTCGGGGCAAGCCGGGCACCGGGCCCGTGCCGCGCGATGCGGCGCCGGCCTACTCCTCGCCGGCCATCTCGCGGCGGCGGCGGATGGCGGCGCCGAGGATGTCGCCCAGCGACGCGCCGGAGTCGGTCGAGCCGAACTCCTTCATCGCCTCGCGCTCCTCCTCGATCTCCTTGCCCTTGATGGTCAGGGACAGGCGGCGCGCGGCGCGGTCCACCGCCACGACCTTGGCATCCACCTTCTCGCCCACGGCGAACTTGTCGGGGCGCTGGTCGCCGCGGTCCCGCGCCAGCTCGGCGCGGCGGATGAAGCCGGTCAGGACCTCCTCGACCTTCACCTCGATGCCGTTGGCCTGCACCTGGGTGACCACGCAGGTGACGATGTCGCCCTTGCGGACCTTGTCCAGCACCTCGGCGGCCGGGTCGGCCTGGAGCTGCTTGATGCCGAGCGAGATGCGCTCCTTCTCGACATCCACGTCCAGCACCTTGGCCTTGACGACGTCGCCCTTGTTGAAGCGCGCCATCGCCTGCTCGCCCGGCTCGTCCCAGGAGATGTCCGACATGTGCACCATGCCGTCCAGGTCCGGGCCGAGGCCGATGAAGAGGCCGAACTCGGTGATGTTGCGGATCTCGCCCTCGACCTCGGAGCCCGGGGCATGCGCCTCGAGGAACAGCTCCCAGGGGTTGCCCTGGGCCTGCTTGAGGCCGAGCGAGATGCGCCGCTTCGGCTCGTCCACGTCGAGGATCATCACGTCCACCTCCTGCGAGGTGGCGACGATCTTGCCCGGATGGACGTTCTTCTTGGTCCAGCTCATCTCGGAGACATGGACCAGGCCCTCGACGCCCGGCTCCAGCTCCACGAAGGCGCCGTAGTCGGTGATGTTGGTCACGCGGCCGCTGAACTTGGCGTTGACCGGGTACTTGATCGCCACGCCGTCCCAGGGATCGGCCATCAGCTGCTTCATGCCGAGGCTGATGCGCTGGGTCTCCGGGTTGAAGCGGATGACCTGCACCTTCACCGGCTGGCCGATGGTCAGCGCCTCGCTCGGGTGGTTGATGCGGCGCCAGGCGATGTCCGTGACGTGCAGCAGGCCGTCGACGCCGCCCAGGTCCACGAAAGCGCCGTAGTCGGTGATGTTCTTCACCACGCCGTCGAGGATCATGCCCTCCTTCAGGCCCTGGATCAGCTCGCTGCGCTGCTCGGCGCGCGTCTCCTCCAGCACCGCGCGGCGGGACACCACGATGTTGCCGCGGGCCCGGTCCATCTTGAGGATCTGGAAGGGCTGCGGGCTGCCCATCAGCGGCCCGACATCGCGCACCGGGCGGATATCGACCTGGCTGCCGGGCAGGAAGGCCACGGCGCCGCCGAGGTCGACGGTGAAGCCGCCCTTGACGCGGCCGAAGATGGTGCCGTTCACGCGCTGCTGCGCCTGATAGGCCTTCTCGAGGTTGGTCCAGGCCTCCTCGCGCCGCGCCTTCTCGCGCGACAGGACGATGGAGCCGTCCCGGTCCTCGTAGCGCTCGACGAAGAGCTCGACGACGTCGCCGGCCTTCACCTCGGGCTTGGCGCCCTGCGGCGCGAATTCCTTGAGGGGGACGCGCCCCTCGCTCTTCAGCCCGACATCCACGACAGCGTAGTCGTCATCGATGCGGATCACGCGGCCGGAGACGACCGAGCCGGCGAAGCCGGTATCGGGCCCGAGCGTGGCATCGAGCAGTGCGGCGAAGTCCTCGGACCCCGCGTCGTGGGCGAGGCTGGTGGCGGTTGCCATGTAGCGGTCTGTTCCTGGGAAGCCCGCGGATGCGGGCAAGTGCCCTGCGCCCCCGCCGCGGACCCGGCCTTGCGCCGGGGGCGAACGAGCACGGCTTGGTCCGGCGCCGGACCGCCCACAGGACGGGGACCGGAGGCGCCTGGCGACCCTGGTGCGAGGGCGGCGTATCGGCCCGCCCGTTACCGGCCCGTGCCGTGGGCCCGACAAGCGGACCCCGGAAACACGAACGCCGCGGCCCCCCTAGGCGCGCGGGTGAGGATCGCTAAGCCTTTGCGGAATGGGCGTCAAGCGGAATCGTATGTAGCCGGATCGGGTGCCGCCCCGGGCATCGGGCAGCCGGCATCGGGCACCCGTCGCGGCGATGCGGGCAAGTCGGGTCGGATCCGGCTTCAGCCTTGCGCTCAGCCGCCGAACCGCGCCCGCACGACCCGCAGCGCCGCCGCGAAGGCGGCATCCGCATCGAGGTCGCTGGTATCGAGCACCACCGCATCCGCCGCCGGCACCAGCGGCGCCACGGCGCGCCGGCTGTCCTGCGCGTCCCGCGCCTGCAGCTCGGCCAGCACCTGCGCCGGGTCGGCGGCGACGCCGCGCGCCTGCAATTCGCGGAAGCGCCGTCGGGCCCGCTCCTCGGCGCTGGCGGTGACGAACAGCTTCACCGGCGCGTCCGGGAAGACCACGGTGCCGATGTCCCGCCCGTCCAGCACCGCGCCGTGGCGCCGCCCGAATTCGCGCTGCCAGTCCAGCAGCGCCGCCCGCACGGCGGGGATGGCGGCCACGGCGGAGGAGGCCGCATCGGCCTCCGGCCCGCGCAGGTCGCCGCGCGCCAGGTCGGCGGGCAGCAGGGCGCGGGCGGCGGCCTCGGCGATCGCGGGGTCGCGCGGGTCGCCCCCGGCATCCAGCACCCGGCGGCCGGTGGCGCGGTAGAGCAGACCGGTGTCGAGATGCGGTAGCCCGAGCTCGGCCGCCAGCCGGCGGGCCAGCGTGCCCTTGCCGGCCGCCGCCGGCCCGTCCACCGCGACGACCAGCGCCTCGGCTGCGGGCAATGTCACGCCGGCCCGATCGGGGCGCCGCCGGCGGCGCGGTTCAGCAGCGCGGCGAAGCCGGGAAAGCTGGTCTCGATGAAGGCCGCATCGTCCACCGCCACGGGGGCACGGGCCGCGAGGCCCATGACCAGCGCGCTCATCGCCAGGCGGTGGTCCATATGGGTCGCGACGGTTCCGCCGCCCGGAATCCCGCCGCCGGTCCCCTGCACGACCAGGTCGTCGCCCTCGATCCGCGCCGCGATGCCGTTCACCGCCAGCAGCGCGGCGGTGGCGGCCAGCCGGTCGCTCTCCTTCACCCGCAGCTCGGACAGGCCGCGCATGCGCGTCTCGCCCTCGGCCGCAGCGGCGGCGACGGCCAGCACGGGATATTCGTCGATCATCGAAGGGGCACGGCCGGGTGGCACCTCGACGGCGCGGAGCGGGCCGTACTCGGCCGTGACGTCGCCGACCGGCTCGCCGCCTGCCACGCGGGCATTCGCCACGCTCAGCCGCGCGCCCATCTCCCGCAGGGTGGTGAACAACCCGGTGCGCAGCGGGTTCAGCCCGACATTCTCGACCGTCACGCGGGAGCCGGGCACGAGCAGCGCCGCCACCAGCAGGAAGGCGGCCGAGGACGGGTCGCCAGGCACCAGGATGGGTGCCGCGATCAGTTCCGGCTGCCCCTCCAGCTCGATCAGCCGGCCCTGCGCCACATCCTCCACCCGGACGGTCGCGCCGAAATGCCGCAACATGTTCTCGGTGTGGTCGCGGGTGCGCTCGGGCTCGACCACGCGCGTGGTCCCGCGGGCGCAGAGCCCGGCCAGCAGGCAGGCCGACTTCACCTGCGCCGAAGCGACCGGCAGCGTGTAGTCCAGCGGCAGCGCCTCGGCGGCGCCGCGCACCGCCAGCGGCAGCCGCCCGCCCTCCCGCGTCCAAAAGCTGGCGCCGGTGGCCGAGAGCGGTTCCGTGACACGCTTCATCGGCCGCTTCCGCAGCGATGCGTCGCCGGTCATCACCGCGAAGATCGGGTGGCCGGCCAGCAGGCCGCAGAGCAGCCGGGCGGCGGTGCCGCTATTGCCCATGTCCAGCACATCGGCGGGTTCGACCAGGCCGCCGACGCCGCGGCCGGCGACGCGCCAGGCGCCGGGGCCAAGCTGCTCGACCTCCGCCCCCAGCGCCCGCATGGCGGCGGCGGTGCGGAGCACGTCCTCGCCCTCCAGCAGGCCGGAGATCTCGGTGGTGCCGACGGCGAGCGCGCCGAACATCAGGGCACGGTGGCTGATGGATTTGTCGCCGGGGACGGCATGGCGGCCGGAAAGGCCGCCGCCGGGCGCCGCGGCGCGCAGCGGCTGCGGGGCAGCGGGGTGGGCCATCCGGCGCGTTTGACACGCGCGCCCCCCCGTGGCAATCGCCCCGGCTGAATTTCGGCCGTCCGTCCGCAGCCACCACCCGGGGCGCCCCATGCCGGGGCCCGCCCCGTGCCGCGCGCGGATGGCCTTCCTTGACGAGGCTTCCCCAATGGCCAAGCCCGAACTGGGCCTCAAGCGCGTCTGCGTCGCCTGTTCCACGAAGTTCTACGACCTGCTGCGGACGCCCGCTACCTGCCCGAAATGCGGGACGGAGCAGCCGGCCGAGCAGCCGCGCCTGCGCCGCGCCGCCGGTGCCCTGCCCGTCGATGACCGCGTGAAGAAGCGCGTCGTGGTGCCGGAGGCGGAGGCCGACGAGGTGGAACTGGAAGACGTCGAGGGCGACGAGGCGGTCGAGGACGCCGAGGAGCTCGAGGACGACGCCGACCAGATCGGCGAGGAGTTGGAGGTCGAGAGCGACCGCGACGAGGAGACCTGACCCGCGGGCCGGAGGGCGCTGCATGGCGCCCCCGCCCGCCCTCTCGCTCACCCGCCTGATGCTGCGGGACTTCCGTAGCTGGCCGGACCTGAAGGTGCCGTTCCAGGCGCGCATCGTGCTGGTCGCCGGCCCGAATGGCGCCGGCAAGACCAACCTGCTGGAGGCGATCAGCCTGCTCGGCCCCGGCCGCGGGCTGCGCGGGGCGCGGACGGCCGAGCTTGGCCGGCAGCAGGGCGGCGCCCCCCTTCCCTGGGCGGCGGCCGGCCGCTTCTGCGACACCACCGGCACCGAGTTCGACATCGGCACCGGCACGCCGGATGGCGGGCCGCCGGAGCGGCGGATCTTCCGGCTGGAAGGCAGCCCCATCCGCACCCAGGCCGACCTGGCCGAGCGGGTGGCCGCGGTCTGGCTGACCCCGCAGATGGACCGGCTGTTCCAGGACGGCGCCGGCGACCGCCGCCGCTTCTTGGACCGCCTGGTCTGGGCGCTGGAGCCGCACCATGCGCGGGAGGTCGCGGCCTATGACAACGCCATGGCGCAGCGCAACCGCCTGCTGGCGCAGGAGCGGCGGGAGGGCCTGCGTCCCGACCCGGCCTGGCTGGCGGGGCTGGAGGACGCCATGGCATGCCACGGGGTGGCCGCCGCCGCGTCCCGCCGCGGCCTGGTGGGGCGGCTGAACGCGACCCTGTCGGGCGGCGTGACCGGCGCCTTCCCGGCGGCGCGGCTGGGTCTGCAATGCCCGGTCGCGGCCGCGCTGGCCGAGTCGCCGGCCCTGGCGGTGGAAGACCGGCTACGGGCGGATTGGGCGGCCGCCCGCGGGCGGGATGCTGCGGCCGGCGCGACGCTCAGCGGCCCGCACCGGGCCGACCTGCTCTTCACCCACGCGCCCAAGGACCTGCCGGCGGCGCTGTGCTCCACGGGCGAGCAGAAGGCACTGCTGGTGGCCGTGGTGCTGGCGCATGCCACGCTGATCGCCGGCGCCCGCGGCTTCGCCCCGCTGCTGCTGCTGGACGAGGTGGCGGCGCATCTGGACGCGCCGCGGCGCGAGGCGCTGTTCGAGGCCCTGGTGGGGCTGCCCGCCCAGGCCTTCCTGACCGGCACCGATGCGGCGGTCTTCGCCCCCCTGCGCGGCGTCGCCCAGGCATTTCGCGCCGCGCCGGGGCAGCTCGTTGCCGATACGGATTTTCCCGTGCCGTAAGGTCAGCGAATCCCTATATATAGAGCGTGTTTCCAGCCCCCGTGACCTGAGGAGTTTGCCGCCGGCATGAGCGACCCCGCCGCGCGCGCCGAACCGACCCCTGCTGAGCAGAATGGGGCCGATTACAATAGCGCATCGATCACCGTGCTCCGTGGCCTGGAGGCCGTGCGGAAGCGCCCGGGCATGTATATCGGCGATACCGATGACGGCTCCGGCCTGCACCACATGGCCTTCGAGATCATCGACAATGCGGTCGACGAGGCACAGGCCGGCTATGCCACCCGTGTCGAGGTCACGCTGAACGGCGACGGGTCCGTCACCGTCCGCGACGATGGCCGCGGCATTCCCGTCGACATCCATGAGGAGGAGGGGATCTCCGCCGCCGAGGTGGTGCTGACCCGCCTGCATGCCGGCGGCAAGTTCAACCAGAACTCCTACAAGGTCTCGGGCGGCCTGCATGGCGTCGGCGCCGCCGTGGTGAATGCCCTGTCCGAATGGATGGACGTGAAGATCTGGCGCGGCGGGGTGGAGCATTTCATCCGCTTCGAGCATGGCGACACCGTCGTCCCGCTGAAGGTCGTCGGCCCGTCCGCGGAGCGCGGCGGCACCGAGGTGACCTTCAAGCCGTCCTCGGGCACCTTCACCAAGGTCGAGTACGAGTTCGCCATCCTGGAACGCCGCCTGCGCGAGCTGGCCTTCCTCAACAGCGGCCTCGCCATCGCGCTGAAGGACGACAGGCATGTCCCGGCGCAGGAGGTCTTCTTCCAGTTCAAGGGCGGGCTGACCGCCTTCGTCGAGTGGCTGGACCAGGGCAAGGAACCGCTGTTCCGGCCGCCGATCAGCCTGGTCAGCAAGGACACGGATGTCGGCATCCGCGTCGAGCTGGCGATGTGGTGGAACAACAGCCCGCGCGAGGTGGCGCTGTGCTTCACCAACAACATCCCGCAGCGCGACGGCGGCACCCACCAGGCCGGCTTCCGCCAGGCGCTGACCCGCATCGTGATGAAATATGCCGAGGACCTGGCGAAGAAGGAGAAGGTCGAGCTGATCGGCGACGACATGCGGGAGGGGCTGACCGCCGTCCTCTCGGTGAAGGTGCCGGACCCGAAATTCTCCTCCCAGACCAAGGACAAGCTGGTGTCGTCCGAGGTGCAGCCGGTGGTGCACATGGCGGTCGCCGACGCCCTGTCCCACTGGTTCGAGACGCATCCGAAGGAAGCCAAGACCGTCCTCGAGCAGGTGGTGCTGGCGGCCGCGGCGCGGAAAGCGGCCCAGCTGGCGCGGGAGAAGGTCGGGCGGAAGAACGCGCTCGACATCTCGACCCTGCCGGGCAAGCTGGCCGATTGCCAGGAGAAGGACCCGTCCAAGTGCGAGATCTTCCTGGTAGAGGGTGATAGCGCCGGCGGGTCCGCCAAGCAGGGCCGCAACCGCGCCTTCCAGGCCATCCTGCCGCTGAAGGGCAAGATCCTGAATGTCGAGCGGGCGCGGGTGGACAAGATGCTGTCCTCCGCCGAGATCGGCACGCTGATCACCGCGCTCGGTACCGGCATCGGCCCGGGGGAGCCGGCCAAGGGCGGTTTCGACGCCAACAAGCTGCGCTACCACCGCATCGTCATCATGACCGACGCCGATGTGGACGGCAGCCATATCCGGACGCTGCTGCTCACCTTCTTCTTCCGGCAGATGCCGGAGCTGATAACCCGCGGCCATCTCTACATCGCCCAGCCGCCGCTGTATCGCGCCAAGCGCGGCAACGACGAGCGCTACCTGAAGGACGACAGGGCGCTGGAGGACTACCTGCTGGAGAAGGCGGTGGCCGGCGCCACCCTCATGCTCGGCGACGGCCGCGCCCTGTCGGGCGACGCGCTGCGGGCGGAGGCGGAGCAGCTGCGGCAGGTCGCATCCCGCATCCGCCGGCTGGCGGCAAATGTCCCGGCCGAGATCGTGGAGCAGGCGGCGGTCGCCGGCGCCCTGACCATGGAGCCGGAGCGGGCGACCGGCGCCGCGGCGGCGCTGGTGGCGCGGCTGAATGCGCTGGCCCTGCCCACCGAGCGGCACTGGAATGCGGCGCCCGGGGAGACCGGGCTGCTGCTCTGGCGCACGGTGCGCGGCGTGATGGAGCGGCATGCGCTGACGCCGACCGCGCTGCGAAGCGCCGAGGCGCGCTGGCTGGACGAACGGCGGGAGGCGCTGGCGCGTGATTTCGGGGAATCGGCGCGCCTGACCATCGATGGCCATGAGGCGCCGGTCATGGGCCCGGCCATGGCGCTGGACCGCATCCTGGCGCAGGGCCGCAAGGGGCTGACGATCCAGCGCTTCAAGGGCCTGGGCGAGATGAACCCGGAGCAGCTCTGGAAGACCACGCTGGACCCGGCGGTGCGCACCCAGCTGCAGGTGAAGCTGGGCGACACCGAGGATGCGGAGAATGTCTTCTCCACCCTGATGGGCGACGTCGTGGATCCGCGCCGCGAGTTCATCGTCGAAAACGCGCTCAAGGTCGCCAACCTGGACGTCTAGACTCACGGTTTCCAAAGGCCTTTCGGCCTTTGGTGGGGAGAGCCCGAGAGGGGCAAAGCCCCTCTCGGAGGGTGTTTGGATGCTTCGCCAGTTCCTGGCCTTCTACCGCCCCCACACGCGCCTGCTGCTGCTCGATTTCGGCTGCGCAGCCCTCTCGGGCCTGCTGGAGCTCGGCTTCCCCATGGCGGTGCGGGCCTTCGTGGACCGGCTGCTGCCGCAGGGCGACCTCGTGCTCATCACCGCCGCGGCGCTCGGGCTGCTGGCGGTCTATGCCGCCAATGCCGGGCTGATGGCCATCGTCACCTATTGGGGCCATGTGCTGGGCATCGCCATCGAGACGGAGCTGCGCCGGCGCGCCTTCGATCATCTCCTCGCCCTCTCCTTCCGCTTCTATGACGGGCAGAAGACCGGCCATCTGGTGGGGCGGCTGACGAAGGATCTCGAGGATATCGGGGAGGTCGCGCATCACGGGCCGGAGGACCTGCTGATCGCGGTGCTGACCTTCCTCGGTGCCTTCGCGCTGATGCTGGTGGTCAGCCCCACCCTCGCCTTGCTGACCCTGGCGGTGGTGCCGGCGGTCGCCTGGGTGGTGGCGCATTACGGCGGGCGGATGACCGCCAATTGGCAGGCGCAGTTCGGCCGTGTCGGCGCCTTCAATGCGCGGATCGAGGAAGCGGTGGGCGGCATCCGCGTGGTGCAGGCCTTCGCGAACGAGGCGCATGAGCGCCGGCTCTTCGCCGCCGACAACGACCGCTACCGCACCACCAAGCTGGATGCCTACCGCACCATGGCGGCGGGCAACACGCTGAACTACCTGGGCCTGCGGCTGGTGCAGGTGGCGGTGATGCTGGCCGGAGCGCTGCTGATCGTGCGCGGGTCGCTGTCCACTGGTGACTTCGTCGCCTTCCTGCTGCTGGTCGGCGTGTTCTACCGCCCCCTCGACAAGATCAGCGCGGTGATCGAGACTTATCCGAAGGGCATCGCCGGCTTCCGCAGCTACCTCGCACTCATGGCCATCGCGCCCGAGGTGACGGACCGGCCGGGGGCCCGCCCGGCGCCCCGGCTGCGCGGCGCGGTGCGCTACGAGGGCGTGCGCTTCGGCTATGCCGCCGACCGTCCGGTGCTGCGGGACCTGGCGCTGGAGGTGGCGCCGGGGACGACGGTCGCGCTGGTCGGCCCCTCCGGCGCCGGCAAGACCACCATCTGCTCCCTGCTGCCGCGCTTCTATGACGTCCAGGCCGGTCGGATAACGGTGGACGGCATGGACATCAGGGAGATGACGCTGGAAAGCCTGCGCGGCCAGATCGGCATCGTGCCGCAGGATGTCTTCCTCTTCGCCGGCACGCTGCGCGAGAACATCGCCTATGGCCGCCTTGGCGCGACCGAGGCGGAGTTGCGGGAGGCGGCGCGCCGCGCCCGCCTGGAAGAGGTGATCGCCGAACTGCCCGAAGGCCTGGACACAGCGATCGGGGAGCGGGGGGTGCGGCTGTCGGGCGGGCAGAAGCAGCGGCTGGCCATCGCCCGCATCTTCATCAAGGACCCGCCGCTGCTGATCCTGGACGAGGCGACCAGCGCGCTGGACACGGAGACGGAGCGGGCGATCCAGGCCTCCCTGGCGGAGCTGGCGCGGGGCCGGACCACCCTGGTGATCGCCCACCGGCTGGCGACGATCCGCAATGCCGACCGCATCCTGGTGGTGGCGGATGGCGGCGTGGCGGAACAGGGCACGCATGCCGAGCTGCTGGCCCGCGGCGGCCTGTATCGGGCGTTGCACGATGCGCAATTCGCGCGGGAGCCGCGGCCGCTCAGCGCCTGACGGGCGGCGGCGCGGCTTGCAGGATCTTGCGGGCAGCCCGCCTGCCGGTTGCATACGATGCGCGGCCCGGCCACCGGCCTGTTTACCCATTCCACGGCGCTCCCTAGCCTCCCGGCATGGAGAGGAGCCTCTCGCCCGCCGCCGCGCTGATCGACCGGGCCATGCCCGTGCCGCCGCGCGTCCAGGACCTGCGGCTTGGCGACCTGGCGGGTCGCACGGCAGCGCAGGGCGCGGCGCCGGGTTGGCATCTGCTCTGCCTGCTGCGGGAGGCTGGCCAGGCCGGCCATGCGGTCCGGGTCGGCCGCGACATCCTGCGCTTCCGGGCGGATGCGGGCCTGCTCCTGCTGCTGCCCGCCGGGCAGCCACGCGGCTGGCAGCTCGGCGGCCCGGGGCAGGAGGAGGCGATCGCCGTCAGCATCGCCCCGGACTGGCTGGCGGCCCTGGCGGCGAGCGAGGGCCTGCCGCCGGCAGCGGCCGCCCTGCCCGCCCGCATCCTCCGCGGCGATCCCTTCGTCACCTGCCTGTTGCGGAGCTTCGATGCCTACGCAGCCGCCGGGAGCATCGAGGCGCTGTTCTCGGCGCACTGGGCGACGCTGCTGGCATTGCGCCTGCTGCGGCTGCCCCCCGCCCCGCTGCCGGCACCCAGCCATGCCATCGCGCCCTGGCGCATGGTGGCGGTCACCGCCGGGCTCGCGGGCCGCCCGGCACCCGGCATCGATGTCGCGGCGCTGGCGGCACGGGCCCGGCTTTCGCCGTCGCACTTCTCGCGCGCCTTCCGGCAGGAAACCGGGCTGCCGCCGCAGGCCTGGCTGATGCGGCAGCGGCTGGCCGCGGCACGCCGCCTGCTGACCACCACCGCTTGGCCGATGCACCGCATCGCCGCCGAGGCCGGGTTCAGCAGCCCCGCCGCGATGCGCGCCTGCTTCCTGCGCGAGATCGGCTGCACCCCCAGCGACTACCGGAAATCCGCCGATGGGTGAGAGGGCGCTGGGCCCCATCGTCTACCGGACCCCGACCGGGGCCGGATGGACCCGGGCGCCGTCCCACCGGACGCTGCTGCACGTGCCGGACGGGCCGATCCTTCGCCTGCAGGACACGCCGCCACAGGCGCCCGGCGACTACGCGGCGATCCGCCCGCCCACCTATGTGCATACCCTGGTGCTGGCGCTGGAGATGAAGGGGCGGCCCTTCGTCGTCGAACTGGCCGGCCGCGCCGTGCCGGTGCGCGGCGTCGCCAACGAGTTCTCCCTGCTGCCGGCCAGCTCCGACAGCGTCTGGCGAAACCTGCCGGGCGACGAGCTGACGCTGTTGCTGAACATGCCGGCCGGCTGGCTGCGGCAGCTGGCGGAATGGCACGATGTCCCCCGGCCGGAGGCAGAGCCCGAGCCGCAGGTGGGCGCAACCTGGCCGGCGATGACGGCCCTGGCCGACATGATGCGCCAGGCCCGGCGGGACGGCATGGCCACGCCGGGCTTCGTCGAGCACTGGTCGGTCATGGCGGCGCTGAACCTGCTGCGCTTCCCGCTGCGGCGCCCGGCGAGGTCGGCCGGCTTGCCCCGCGTGGTGCTGCAGCGCGTGCTGGACCATATCGAGGCGAACCTCGCCGGCGATGTCGGTCTGGTGACCCTGGCCGGGGTGGCGGGCCTGTCGGCCTTCCATTTCGCCCGTGGCTTCCGCACCGCCATGGGCGTGCCGCCGCATGCCTATGTCCTGCAGCGCCGCGTCGCTCGCGGCAAGGCGCTGCTGGCCGACCGCAGCCTCGACCTCGCCACCATCGCGCTGATGGTCGGCTTCGCGCATCAGAGCCACTTCACCAACGCCTTCCGCCGCAGCGTCGGCATCCCGCCGGGCAGCTGGCGCCGGGCCCAGGGCTGAAGCGGCCGGGCGCGGCGCCACGCGGGCGGCAACGTCGCGCGGGTCGCAGGTCCTGTCCGCCCCCGTTCGCGGCGCGGGGACGCCGCTTCGCCGCGTTGCGATCCGGGCTAGCCCTGGCCGGCCGCGCCCAGCCGCGCGTCCCGCCGCCCGCGATGCAGCAGCAGCGAGACGGCGAAGCAGAGGGCCAGCAGACCGGTGATGCCGAAGCCGGCATAGCCGAGCGGCGCGTCCAGGGCCTCCAACGCCTCCCAGAGCGGGCCGCGGAGATCCAGATGCTCGCCGATCAGGCCGAGCACCTCCGCCCCGCCCACCCCCAGCGCCACGAAGACCGAGATGGCGGTGATGGCGAGGTTGTAGCGAAGCTTGCGCGCCGGCTCGACGAAGGCCCAGGCATAGGCGCGCGTCATCAGCACGCTGTCCGCCGTGTCAACCAGCGCCATGCCGGCGGTGAACAACACCGGGAAGACCATGACCTGCGCCGGCGCCTGCCAGGGCGACAGGCCCTGGGCCGCCTGGGCCGCGGAGATGCCGAGCAGCCCGACCGCGCTTGCCGTGTCGAAGCCGAGGCCGAAGAGCAGGCCCAGCGGGTACATGTGCCAGCCGCGCCGGATGCCGCCGAACAGCGGGCGGAAGACCCGCGCCAGCAGGCCATGCGCCGGCACGCCCTGCGCCTCGGTCGCCGCCGGCGCGCTTCGCCGGTCCTGCATCCCGCGCAGCAGCCGCAGCAGCAGCACCAGGTTGTACAGCCCGATGCCCAGCAGGAAGAGGCCGGAGACCAGCGGGCCGATCACGCCGCCGACCTCCGCCACCATCGGCAGCCCGCCCTGCGCCGCACTGGTCGCGGCAACCACCGCGAGCGAGGCCAGCACCACCACCGTCGAATGGCCGAGGGAGAACCACAGCCCGACCAGCTGCGCCGGCCGGCCTTCCTGCACCAGCTTGCGGACGACATTGTCGATGGCCGCGATGTGGTCGGCATCCACGGCATGGCGCAGGCCGAAGATCCAGGCGAGCAGCGCGGTGCCGAGCAGCGCCGGCTGGCCCGCGAACAGCGCCAGCGCCCAACCCCAGGCGGCCAGGTTGCCGAGGACGAGCAGGCCGAGGAGGACTGCAGTGCGGGGCCGGGGCGGCGCATCCGTGGCGGGCATGCGCGGCCCATCCTGCATCACACCCACGCTTCCGCAGCCCCCATCCCGTCCGGCCGGGGCATTCTCAGGGCAGCGGGCGCGGTGCGCAATGAGGCGGCGCCGATGGCCCAGGCCGAAGACGGGCGGCTGCACGTCTCCGTGAGGTAACGGCGGCGGGGAACAGCGCCGCGCGCCTGGCGCTTCATCGCGGTCCCGCCCCGGTTGCGAAGGAACCGCCATGCCCGAAGCCCTGCTCCGCGGCCAGACCGCCATCGTCACAGGCGGCAGTTCCGGCATCGGCGCCGCCGTCTGCCTGGGGCTTGCCGCGGCGGGTGCCGCGGTGGCGGTGAATTACCGCTCCGACCGCGATGCGGCCGAGGCGCTGGTGGCCCGGATCGCCGCGGCGGGCGGCCGGGCGGCGGCACTGCCCGCCGACGTGTCCCGGGAAGAGGATGTCGCGGCGCTGTTCCGCCACACGGAAGCGCGGCTCGGCCCGCCCGACATCGTCGTGGCCAATGCCGGGCTGCAGCGCGACGCCGCCATCGGCGAGATGACGCTGGCGCAGTGGCGGACCGTGCTGGACTCCAACCTGACGGGGCAATGGCTCTGCGCGCGGGAGGCGGTGCGGGCTTTCCGCCGCCGCGGTCCCCGGCCCGATCTCTCCCGCGCTCTCGGAAAGATCCTCTGCATGAGTTCGGTGCATGAGGTGATCCCCTGGGCGGGGCATGTGAACTATGCGGCGTCGAAGGGCGGCGTCGCCATGATGATGCGCAGCCTGGCGCAGGAACTGGCAGCCGAGCGCATCCGGGTGAACGCCATAGCCCCCGGCGCCATCCGCACCCCGATCAACCGCTCGGCCTGGGAAACCGCGGAGGCCGAGGCGAAGCTGCTGACGCTGATCCCCTATGGCCGGGTGGGAGAGCCGGAGGACATCGCCAAGGCGGCGGTCTGGCTCGCCTCGGACGAGTCCGACTATGTCACAGGCATCACCCTGACCGTGGATGGCGGCATGACGCTGTATCCCGGCTTCCAGGACAATGGCTGAGCCTCACGCCCCCAGGCGAGGCCGGCCGATCCAGGCCCGGTTGAGCGCGCGGGTCAGCGCATCCGGCTGCCGGCCGCGAAGGCGCGCCATCGCCTCTTGGGCCGGGCCGACCTGGCGCAGCCGCGCTGGCAGCAGGGGATAGAGGCGACGCAGCCGGGTCAGGACGCGCGCGGCGCGACGCTCCGCTGCCGGATCCCAGTCCAGGCCAAAGCCTTCGCGCAGATGCGGCGGCAGCAGGGACGCAGTGACCGCGCGGTACCAGCGCGGCGCCCGCAGCCAGGGGCGGCCGGCACCGGACAGGACGCGGTGCGCCACGTGGCGGCCGGCAGGCGTGACGGAAAGCGTCGCCTGCACCGCGACCATCTCCCGCTGGAACGCGCCCCAGTCCGCCGGCAGCAGCGCGGGCGGCAGGCCGAACAGCGCGGCGAAGCGCAGGCTGTCGGCGTAGTAGGCGTCGCGCCCGGCCGGCGGCAGCGCCGGCAGCAGCAGGTCATGCGCCAGCAGCGCCGTGTCCGTCAGCGTCGCCCAGACCCAGCGCAGCGCCGCCGTGTCGTTCGCGCGATAGGCTGCACCGCCCGGCAGCGTCCCGCGCACCGCGCCATGCCGGCGGTGCAGCGCCCGTGCCGCCGCCAGCGCCTGCGCCGCATCGCCGAAGACCAGCGCATAGGTGGTGCCGAAGGTGCGGTGGAAGCGGCCGACGGGGTCGGCCAGCGTCGTCGAGTGCTCCGCCACGCCGGCCGCGACCCAAGGATGCGCCAGTTGCAGCAGCAGCGCCCTTCCGGCGCCCAGGAAGACCGCCGCCTCCCGGTCCACCCGCCAGAGCAGCGAGGCCGGGCCGAACAGCCCGGCGGCGGGGTCGGGCGCCGCGTCGCGCAAGGCGGCGAGCGCGGCTTCCATTGCCGAAGCCGAGACCTCCGCCGACCCGCTCAGTGTTGCATCTCGCGCCGATACGGCCGCAGGCCGCGCTGCATCAGCGGCCGGTCCCCGCCTTGGCCGCAACCGCGATGATCCCCGGGACGGATGCCGCTGCCGCCGGGTGCGCCGGGCCGCGGCGGGACCCGCGCCAGGGCCAAGCGTGGCTGTGGCGCCCATCCGCGGGGATCGGCCCGCGATCCAGTCCCGCATCGCCGGCCGGGCAGCCTTCGGGGCATGCGGTCACGTGCCGGTCCAGGCCATCGGCCGCTTGGCGAGGAAGGCCTGCACGCCCTCCCGGAAGTCGTTGCTGGTGAAGCACATGGTCACCAGGTCGTCGCCATGCACCTGGCGGGCGGCCAGGCGCAGGCGGCGCATCGCCTCCTTGGTCGCGCGCAGGGTCAGCGGGGCATGGCCGGCAACGGTGCGCGCGAGTTCGGCGGCGCGGGCCTGCAACGCGGCATGGTCGGGCAACACCTCCGACACCATGCCGATGGCGCGCGCCTCCTCCGCCTCCACGAGCCGGGCGGTGTAGATGAGGTCGAGCACGCGGGCCGGCCCGATCAGCGCCGCGAGCCGCCCGTAATTCGCCATGGACAGGCAATTGCCCAGCGTCTTGGCGATCGGGAAGCCGAGGCGGAGATTGGCCGCGGCGATGCGCAGGTCGCACACCGCGGCGATGGCGGCGCCGCCGCCGGTGCAGGCGCCGGCGATGGCGGCGATGGTCGGCTTCGGACATTCCTCGAGCGCGACGAGGACGCGGTCTATGCGCTCCTCATAGGCCAGGGCGTCCTCGGGCGTGCGGAATTCGGTGAACTGGGAGATGTCGGTGCCAGCGGCGAAGGCCTTCTCCCCGGCGCCGGTGATGACGATGGCGCGCAGGGCGGCGTCCTCGCCGGCGGTGAGGGCGATCTGCCGCAGCCGCTCATACATCGGGAAGGTCAGCGCATTGCGCGCCTGCGGGCGGTTCAGCGTGACGAAGCCGATGCCGTCGCGGATCTCGTAGAGCAGCTCGTCCATGGCGGACCTCCCCAAGGGTGGCGCCCATTGGTGCCGGGGGCGGCGGCGGTTATCAAGGGCGGCGACCGACAAGGGGCGGCCGGCCGATGGCGGGGCGCCAAGGGAGACCGAGAGATGCTGCCGCTGGCCCGCTTCACCGTGCTCGACCTCACCCGCGTCCGTTCCGGCCCCACCTGCGTGCGGCAGCTGGCGGACTGGGGCGCCAATGTCATCAAGATCGAGGCGCCGGAGGAGATCGATGCCGGCAGCGGCATGGGCGGCGACCGGCACGGGCCGGATTTCCAGCATGTGCATCGCAACAAGCGCGGCATCACGCTGAACCTGAAGCACCCGGACGGCCTCGCGCTGTTCCGGCGCATGGTGGCCAAGGCAGATGTGGTGGTGGAGAATTACCGCCCCGACGTGAAGGACCGGCTGGGGATCGGCTACGACGCGCTGGCGGCGATCAACCCGCGCATCGTCCTTGGCTCCATCAGCGGCTTCGGCCAGACCGGGCCCTATGCCAGGCGGCCGGGCTTCGACCAGATCGCCCAGGGCATGGGCGGGCTGATGAGCGTGACAGGCCTGCCGGGCCAGGGCCCGGTGCGGGTCGGCATCCCGGTCGCGGACCTCACGGCGGGGCTCTACACCGCCATCGGCATCCTGGTGGCGCTGCTGGAACGCGAGCAGACCGGCAAGGGCCGCTGGGTGCATACCAGCCTGCTGGAAGCCATGGTGGCGATGATGGATTTCCAGGCGACGCGCTGGACCATGAAGGGCGAGGTGCCGCAGCAGGCGGGCAACGACCACCCGACAACGGTGCCGACCGGCCTGTTCCGCACCAGGGACGGGCTGATGAACCTGGCCGGCGGCGGGCAGGAGATGTGGCGGCGGATCGTCGAGACGCTGGGGATCGAGGAGCAGGCCCAGGACCCCGCCTTCGCCACGGACAAGACCCGCGCGCAGAATCGGGCGAGGACCAACGCCCTGCTGCAATCGGTGCTGGAGACCGACACCAGTGCCAGCTGGATCGAGAAGCTGAACCGCGCCGGCGTGCCCGCCGGCCCGGTCTATGCCATGGACCAGGTCTTCGCCGACCCGCAGGTGAAGCACCTGGGTTTGGAATGGGCGGTGGAGAGCCCGGCGCTCGGCGCGGTGACCCTGGTGCGGGCGCCCATGAATCTGGACGGCGTGGCCCCGCCCCGGCGCCCGACGCCGGAACGCGGCGAGCACACGGCCGAGGTGTTGTCGGAGTTCGGCGTGACGGCGGAGGAACTGGCGGCGCTGCAGGCCAAGGGCGCGGTCTAGTGTGCTGTCCGCCCCGTTCGCGGTCCTTGGCGGGGCGGAGCAGAAGGCCAGTGGCAACAAGAACTGGTGGACCGAACCGAAGGGCGCCGCCATGGGCGGCGGACATTGCTTCGGGCGGCTAGCGCGCCAGCCGCACCTCCACCTCGTGCTGCACCCAGCGCCATTCCTCGGTTGCGCGCAGGCGGGCCAGCAGGTGGTCGAACGCCGCCTCGTGCTCCGGCGCGTATTCGAACCAGGTGAGGAAGTCGAAGGGCTCCCCGAGGTCGCGGGCATGGATCAGGCGGCGGGCGACGGCCGGCAGGTAGTCCAGCCCGATGGCGATGTGGCGCGACTGCTCCTCGAGGATCGCGCGGCGGGCATCCTGCGCCAGATCCCACCAGGCCGGCGTCTTGCGGATCGGGATTAGGCAGGCGCACGTCGCCTCGACCCGCCCCAGCCCGGCCTGCATGCCGGCCAGCCTGCGGCGCTCCGCCTCGACGGTGTAGCGGATGTGGCTGGTGACGCCGCGCAGGCACCAAGCGGCGTCGGCGGGCACGGGGGCCGCGCCTTCCAGCATCGCAAGCCGCCCGGCGGCGGGCAGCGGGGCGCCGATCGGGGCAGCGATGCGGGTGATCCGCCAGGGGCCTTCGGCGCCGGCGACCATGGCAATCGGAAGCGGGGCGGGCATGCCGCAACGCTATCGGTTGCGGCACCGCCCGGCCAGGGCGTGCGCCACCCCGCTTGCGTCGCTATGCTGCCGCGCGGCGAGAGGAGGCGGCGATGGACGGCGACCGGCCGAGCCTGCTGGAACGGGCCCCCGGGGTGCGGCGGCACCGGCTGGACATGCGCGACGACTACCGCATGGCCGAGATCGGGATCCTGACGCGGGAGGACCGGGTCGAGCTGATCGACGGGGAGATTGTCGAGACGGCGCCCATCGGCAGCGGCCATGGCGGTGCGGTGAACGCGTTGAACGACCGGCTGAACCGGTTGGTCGGAGAACGGGCGCCGGTCTCCGTGCAGGGGGCGCTGCGCCTGTCTGACACCAGCGAGCCGCAGCCCGATATCCTGCTGCTGCACCCGCGCGCCGATTTCGACCGCACGGCCCATCCCACCGCCGCCGACGTCCTTCTGCTGGTCGAGGTGCCGCGGAGCAGCCTCGCCTATGGTCGCCGGGTCAAGCTGCCGCTCTATGCCCGGCACGCCGTGCCGGAGGTCTGGATCGTCAACATCGCAGAAGGCGTTATCGAAGTGTACCGCACCCCGCAGGACGAGACCTATACGGACACCGCCACCGCCGCCCTCGGCGCCACCCGGGAACCCCTGCTGCTGCCCGGCCTCTCCATCGCGGTGGCGGAGGTGCTCGGCTGATGCGCATCGCCTCGGTCCGCGACGGCGTCGTCCCGATCGCCTCCGCCATCGCCAATGCCTATATCGACTTCTCCAAGATGACTGCGAGCGTGGTCGCGGTGACGGTGGAGGACGGCCAGGGTCGCAGCGCCACCGGCTACGGCTTCAACAGCAATGGCCGCTACGCCCAGCCCGGCCTGCTGCGGGAACGCTTCATCCCGCGCCTGCTGGAGACGCCCGAGGCGGCGCTGGTCCATGCCGATGGCGGGCTGGAACCGGCCGGCGCCTGGGCCAGCATGATGCGGAACGAGAAGCCGGGCGGCCATGGCGACCGCAGCGTCGCGGTCGGCGTGCTGGACATGGCGCTGTGGGATGCCGCGGCCAAGCTGGCCGGCAGGCCTCTCTGGCGGCTGCTGGCGGACCGCTACCGCGCGGGGGAGGCCGATGACAGCGCCTGGATCTACGCCGCCGGCGGCTACTACTACCCCGGCAAGGGCCTTGCCGAGCTGCTGGCCGAGATGCAGCGCTATCTCGACCTTGGCTATTCGGTGGTGAAGATGAAGATCGGTGGCGCCCCCGGCACGCCGATCAAGGACGCGCTGAAGCTCGACCTGCAGCGGATTGAGGCGGTGCTGGGCCTGCTGGGCGGCGACGGCTCGCGTCTCTGCGTCGACGTGAATGGCCGCTTCGGCCTGCATGCCGCGCTGGCCTACGGCGCCGCGCTCGCCCCCTATCGCCTCCGCTGGTACGAGGAGCCGCTGGACCCGCTGGACTACGCCACGCATGCGACGCTGGCCGAGCATTACAGCGCGCCGATCGCGACCGGCGAGAACCTGTTCAGCATGCAGGACTGCCGCAACCTGATCCGGCATGGCGGCCTTAGGCCGGACCGGGACATCCTGCAGTTCGACCCGGCCCTGTCCTACGGGCTGGTCGAGTATCTCCGCACCCTGACGATGCTGCAGGAGCATGGCTGGTCGCCGCGGCGCTGCGTGCCGCATGGCGGGCACCAGTTCGCGCTGAACATCGCGGTCGGGCTCGGCCTCGGCGGGAATGAGAGCTACCCGGAGGTCTTCGCCCCCTTCGGCGGCTTCGCCGATGCGACCCCGGTGCAGGACAGCCGCATCCGCATGCCGGATATCCCCGGCATCGGCTTCGAGGCGAAGGCGGCGCTCTGGGCGGTGCTGCGGGACCTGTAGCCTCAGGCCGCGACCGCGCCGGAACAGCCCCTGCCTGCTGGACCCGGGGGGGGGTGGCAGGGGCAACGCGCGGCCGCCACCGGCAATGCGAAGGAGGCACCGGCCTGTGCGCCAGCGCATCGTGGGATGACCGCCGGCGCGGCATGGTCCGGCCACGCCCGGCGGGGGGCTCCCCACCCCGCCGGAGAAGGACCCCGGACCATGCCGAGCCTGCCCCGCTTCGCCGCCCTGGCTGCACTGCCTGTCCTGCTCGGCGCGCAGGCGCCGGCCGAGGCAACCCGGGTGTCCAACTGGGCAGCCGATCCGTCCTTCCGGCTCGTCAACCGCCACAGCCAGCCGATGCACCAGGTCTATGTCTCGCCCACCGGCCAGCGGGACTGGGGCGCGGACCGGCTGGGGCAGGAGGTGCTGGCGCCCGGCCGCTTCGCCCGCATCACCCTGCCGGCCGGCCGCTGCGTGAACGATATCCGCGTCATCTTCGCCGATGGGCGGGCGCTGGAGCGCCGGCAGGTGGACACCTGCGTCCTGGCACAGATGGCCTTTCCCTGACGCATCGCATGGGCGAGGCTGCGCCCGGGGCAAGACCGTGCCCCGCAACCGCCGGGGCGGCGCGTGGAGCGGCATGGATGCCGCTTCGCGTGACGACCCCCGCCCTGCGATCCATGACCCGGAGCGGGTCTCGTGTTCCGAGGGACGCGCGCACCGCTCCAGCCCCGGGTAGCCGGCCGCAATGCCGGCATGCGCCCGGGATGGGAGCCCGGCCGCATGCCCCGCATCCTCGTGCTCAACGGCAACACCACCCAGGCCATCACCGATCGGATCGCGGCGGCGGCACGCGCGGCGGCGCCGGCGGATGCCGAGATCGAGGGTATGACGGCGCCCTACGGCCTGCCGCTGATCGTCACGCGGGCGGACTGGCTGCTGTCGGGGCCGCCGATCCTGGCGGCGCTGGCGGCGCGGCGCGGGGCCTATGACGCGGCGGTGATCGCCGTGTTCGGCGACCCGGCCCTGGACGCGGCGAAGCTGCTGCTGGATGTCCCGGTGGTCGGCATCTCGGAAGCCGCCTTCCATGCCGCCGCCATGCTTGGCCGCCGCTTCGGCATCGTCTCCTTCACCGCGGCGCTGCGCCCGATGTTCGAGGACTGCCTGGACCATCACGGGCTGCGCTCGCGCTGCGCCGGCTTCCGCATGGGCCCGCCCGATGCGTCCTACCCGGCGGAACTCGGCCCGCCGGAGCAGGCGCAGCTTCTGGCCCTGGTGCGCGCCAGCATCGAGCAGGACGGGGCGGAGGCGGTGATCCTGGCCGGCGGGCCGCTGGCCGGGTTGGCCCCCCTGCTGCAGCCCCAGGTACCGGTGCCGCTGGTGGACGGCACGGCGGCGGCGGTACGGCTGGCGGCGGCCCTGGCCGGGCTGCCTCGGCCAGCACGGCCCCAGGCCCCGCGGGTGCTGACCGGCTACGGGCCGGAGGTGACCTCGCTTTACCGCGGCTGACGGGGCACCCTGGCGCACCGCTCGCGTTCCGGGCAGGACGCGAACCGCCAAGGACCGGGAGTTGTTACAGCATGTCGACAGGAGCTTGGCTGCGCCTCGCAGCCGGATGGGGCAGCGTTGCCGTCTTCCTCACCATCGGGGCGCCCTGGCTGGCGGACCTGACGGATCCCCTCATCGCCGGCGTGCTCTTCGCCTGGCTGATGGGGGTCATCATCTGGCTCGCCTTCGGGGTGGTGCATGAGGCGGAGGAACTGGCGGAAATGCTGGGCGAGCCCTATGGCACGCTCATCCTCACCCTCTCGATCGTCATCATCGAGGTGGCGCTGATCGCCGCCGTGATGCTGGGCGCGAAGGAAGCGCCGACGCTCGGCCGCGACACCATGTTCGCCGTGCTGATGATCGTGCTGAACGGCGTGGTCGGCATCGGCCTGCTGGTCGGTGGGCTGCGCCACCATGAGCAGGCCTACAACCTTCAGGGCGCCGCCGCCTACCTCGCCGTGGTGATCCCGCTCTCGGTCATCGCCCTGGTGCTGCCGGTCTTCACCACCTCGACCACCGACGGGTCGTTGACGGCGGTGCAGGCGGCCTTCTTCTCGCTGTTCACCATCCTGCTCTACGGCATCTTCCTGTGGCTGCAGACCGGGCGGCACAGCGGCTATTTCGTCGACCCGGCGGAGGTGGGGGCCGGCCCGCATGAGGCGCCGCCGCGCAAGCCGGGCGCGCTGCTCCCGCATGTGGCGCTGCTGCTGGCCAACATCCTGCCGATCGTCATCCTGGCGAAAAGCCTGGCGGTGGTGCTGGATTTCGGCATCGCCCGGCTGGGCGCCCCGCCGGCCCTGGGCGGCGTGCTGATCGCCATGGTGGTCTTCACGCCGGAAGGGCTTTCGGCGCTGAAGGCGGTCGCTGGCAACCAGTTGCAGCGGGCGGTGAATCTCTGCCTGGGCGCCGCCACCTCGACGCTCGGCCTCACCGTGCCGGCGGTGCTGATGATCGGGCTGCTGACCGGGCAGGTGGTGGTGCTGGGCCTGTCGGCGACCGAGATCGTGCTGCTGGTCTCGACCCTGATCCTCTCCGCCCTCACCTTCTCCGGGCCGCGCACCACCATGCTGGAAGGGGCGGTGCACCTGACCCTGTTCGCGGTGTACCTGGTGCTGATCTTCAGCCCGTGATCCGCGCCGGCTCGAGGCTGGCATAGACGTCGCCGCTGTTCGCCTCCGGCGGCAGCGCGGCGAGCCAGGCGGCCATGCCGCGTGCATCCAGCGGCGCGGCCTGGGCGAACTGCATGCTCTCGCCCAGGCAGGCGTTGAAGGCGCGATAGCCCAGTGCCGACAACCGGTCGAGCGCGGCGTAGGCGACGTCCCGCTGGATGGTGGTGAACTCGAAGGACAGGGCCCGCGGCGGACGGGACAGGCCGGCGAGCGCCACGGCCTCGTACCCCTCCACGTCGATCTTCACGAAGTCCGGGCGTCCATGCGCGGCGGCCAGGGCATCGAGCGTGGCGACGGGCAGCGTGATCTCGGCATCCCAGGTCTGGCCTTCCCAGCCCGGCGCGCCGTCGGCAGCGGCGATGAAGGCCGCACTGGCGGTGGCGACGGTGGGGTTGGCGGTGTTCAGCCGCAGCACCGCCTGCCCGGCCCCGGCGCCGACCAGCGCCGCCACGCGCACCACGCCGGCATCCCGGCCGAACAGCAGCCGCAGCAGCCGGGCGAGGCGCGGCTGCGGCTCCACCGCCACCACCCGGGCGCCGATCCGGCGGAAGCTCGCGGTGCGGTCGCCGACATGCGCGCCGACATCGAAGGCAAGGTCGCCAGGGCCGAGGAAGCGGCGATGGAATGCATCCAGCCCTGCGGCACGGCCCGGCGGATAGTAGATCCGCAGGGATCGCCCGATGGCGCGGGCGGAGGTCAAGCCCATGGGATCACCCGGCCGGCGGGGTTTCGTAGCTGGCGAGCAGCCAGGATGCCGGCTCGGCCAGCGCCTCGGCATACCAGCGCGCCACCAGCGGATGCGCCCGCACCGCGTCCATGTAGGCGCGGGTGGTGGCCGATACCTCCGGCTGCCAGGCCAGGAAGCGGCCGACCACCGGGGCATACATGGCATCCGCCAGGCCGAAGCGCGGGCCGAACAGGAAGGGCCCGCCATGGGCGGCCAGGCAGTCCGCCCAGATCGCCTCGATGCGGGCGATGTCGGCCAGGGCCGCCGGGGTGCGGCCCAACCCGGAAAAGTCCCGCCCGATGATGAACCACATGGCCTGGCGCAGGCCGCGGAAGCCGGTCGCCATCTCCGCCGCGATCGAGCGCGCGACGGCCCGCGCCGCCGGATCGCCGGGCCAGAGCCCGGGTGCCTGCTCGGCGCAGTATTCGCAGATGGCGAGGCTTTCCCAGACCCGGGCACCCCGGTGCTCCAGATAGGGCACCAGCCCGGCCGGCGTGGCGGCCTGGATGGCCGGGGTGGCGCCGACGCCTTCCGACCGGACGAAGGGGATCAGCACCTCCTCCACATCGAGCCCGGCGAGATGCACGGCCAGCCAGCCCCGCATGGACCAAGAGGAGTAGCGCTTGTTGCCGATCAGCAGGCGGCCGTCAGGCATGGTTGGTCCCCGGACGGCGCCGGCCGTCGCCCGTCGGCGAGCCTGGGCGGAAGGGGCTGGCGCAGGGCGGGCGACCGGTCGTCCAGCCATGCCCGGGGGCCAGCCGGTCCCTATCCCCGACCTGGGGGTGATGGGCGTTGCGGTCGTGCTGCGTGCCATCCATGGCGGCGGGCTCCCTCATTCCCTCCCCTAGCATGCCGCCTGGCCGCTTGCCTCCCCGGCCCGAGGGGGTATGCCTGGGTGCCGAACCCGCCGGAGCCGCCCCATGAACGAGGTCACCGTCCCGCGTCCGAACAACCTGGACGCCTATTGGATGCCCTATTCGGACAATCGCTACTTCAAGGCGAATCCGCGGATGATCGCCCGGGCCGAGGGCATGCATTACTACACGCCGGAGGGGCGGGAGATCCTGGACGGCACGGCCGGCCTGTGGTGCTGCAATGCCGGCCACGGGCGGCGGGAGATCAAGGAGGCGATCCAGCAGCAGGCCGCCATCCTCGACTACGCTCCCACCTTCCAGCTCGGGCATCCCATCGCCTTCGAGGCGGCGGCGCGCATCGCCGAGATGACGCCCGACGGGATGGACAAGGTCTTCTTCACCAATAGCGGGTCGGAGAGCGCGGATACCGCGCTCAAGATCGCCCTGGCCTATCACCGGGCCCGGGGCGAGAGCAGCCGGGTACGGCTGATCGGGCGGGAGCGGGGCTATCACGGCGTCGGCTTCGGCGGCATGTCGGTGGGCGGCATCGGCGGCAACCGCAAGCAGTTTTCCGGGTTGCTGCCCTATGTCGACCATCTGCCGCACACGCACGGGATTGCCGAGAACGTCTTCGCGCGCGGCCTGCCGGAACACGGTGCCCACCTGGCCGATGCGCTGGAGAACCTGGTGGCGCTGCACGGCGCCGAGACCATCGCCGCGGTGATGGTAGAGCCGGTGGCGGGCTCCACCGGCGTGCTGGTCCCGCCCAAGGGCTACCTGGAACGCCTCCGGCAGATCTGCACCAAGCACGGCATCCTGCTGATCTTCGACGAGGTCATCACCGGCTTCGGCCGCCTCGGCACCAATTTCGGCGCCGAGCGGCTGGGCGTGATCCCTGACATCATGACCATGGCCAAGGGCCTGACCAACGCCGCCGTGCCGATGGGGGCCGTCGCCGTCCGGAATGCGGTCTATGACGCGGTGGTCGAAGGGTCGCCCGCCGGGATCGAGCTCTTCCACGGCTACACCTATTCCGGCCATCCGCTGGCCGCCGCTGCCGCCATCGCCACCATGGAACTGCACCGGGCGGAGGACCTGCCCGGCCGGGCGCGGGCCATCGAGCCCTACTGGCAGGAGGCGGCGCACAGCCTGCGCACCCTGCCGAACGTCATCGACATCCGCGACTGCGGGTTGATCGCCGGCATCGAGCTGGCGCCGCGCCCGGGCAAGCCGACCCAGCGCGCCCTCGACATCTTCCGCCGCTGCTTCGACGAAGGCGTGCTGGTGCGCGTCACCGGCGACATCGTCGCCCTGTCGCCGCCGCTGATCATCGAGAAGCCGCATGTGGACCGGCTGATCGGGACGCTGGCGGAGGCGATCCGGGCGGAGGCGGCCTGAGGGCGCCGCCTTGGCGGCCATCGCCGACCTGCTCAGGGCGATCGCCGCCCTCGTCGCGGCGCTGGCCTGGCCGGCGACCGCGGCCCTTGCCCTCTGCCTCTTTCGTCCGCAGATCGGGCGGCTGATCGACCGCGTCAGCCGCGTGAAGCTGCCGGGCATCGAGGCGGAGGCGGAGGTCCGGCAGCAGATCGAGCAATCCGCCGAGGAGGCGAGGACAAGACCGATCCGCGAGCCGACGCATGCCGAACTGGCGCGCGCGCAGCGGGTGGATGACTTGGCCCGGAGCGTTCCGGCCGGCTTCCTGCGGCAGGAGGTCGAGCGGCTGGCCGCCGAATACGAGCGCGTCCGGGGATCGATGCCGGGCGGCGCTGCGCGGACCCGGGCGATGGAGGTGGTCGTCGCCAAGATGCGCACCATCGGCCGGGCAGCTTGGCCATTGCGGAACGAATTGGTGCAGTCGGCCTCGCCCGGCCGCCGGCTGCACGCCATCGCCATCCTGCAGGTCGAGCCCGATTACGACCTGCTGGAATGGCTGGCCGAGCGGCCGGCGGTGGAGACGCCCTTCGTCACCTATCACGCCATGGTCGCACTCGACGCCGCGGCGGCGGACAGCCGCGCCGCGGTCCATGCGCCGGGGCTCGGCCGGGCACTGGCGCAGGCTGAGGCGAGCCTTGCCGGCCTGCCCGAGGACGCCGACCGGCGGCAGGTGCTGGCCCGCCTGGCCGATCGGCTGGCGCGGTTGCGCCCGGACTGACCGCGTCCCCTCCGCTGGGCCGGCCTGGGCCGCCCTTTGCCCCGCCAGGCTGGCCGCCCCATATTCCCCGGCAACGATAACCCGCCCCCTGCGGAGCCTTGCATGAGCGAGACCACCCAAATCCCCGTCACCGTGCTGACCGGCTATCTCGGCGCCGGCAAGACGACGCTGCTGAACCGCATCCTGTCGGAGAACCACGGCAAGAAATTCGCCGTGGTGATCAACGAGTTCGGCGAGCTCGGCGTCGACAACGACCTCGTCGTGGATGCCGACGAGGAAGTGTTCGAAATGAACAACGGCTGCATCTGCTGCACCGTGCGCGGCGACCTGATCCGCATCATCGGCGGGCTGATGAAGCGGCGCGGCAAGTTCGACGGCATCATCGTCGAGACGACCGGCCTGGCCGACCCCGCCCCCGTGGCGCAGACCTTCTTCGCCGATGAGGACGTGAAGCGCGCCACCCGGCTCGACGCCATCGTCACCGTGGTGGATGCGAAGAACCTGCCGGCCCGCCTGAAGGACAGCAAGGAGGCCGAGGAGCAGATCGCCTTCGCCGACATCATCCTGCTCAACAAGATGGATCTGGTCACCGAGGACGAGGCGGCCGAGGTCGAGCGGAAGATCCGTGCCATCAATCCCTGGGCCGAGATCCGTCGCAGCACCAAGTCGGCCGTGCCGATCGACGCCGTGATCGGGCGCGAGGCCTTCGACCTGAAGCGCATCTTGGAGCGGGAGCCTGAATTCCTCTCGGGCGAGGACGACCACGAGCATGACTCGGAGGTGATGAGCGTGTCCTTCGAGGTCTCGAAGCCGGTCGACCCGGAGAAGTTCAACGCCTGGATGACCCAGCTTCTCGCCAGCAAGGGACAGGACCTACTGCGGACCAAGGGCATCCTGTACTACGCGAACGACGACCGGCGCTTCGCCTTCCAGGCGGTGCACATGATCGCCGATGGCGACTTCATCGGCCCGGTGCGGGACGGCGATCCGCACAAGTCGAAGATCGTCTTCATCGGGCGTGACCTGAACCGGCCGCAGCTGCGGCGCGGGTTCGAGGGATGCCAGGCGGAGGGGTAGAGCGGCGCCCGGCCCGGCGGGAGCGTCGCGAAACGTCGATCCGCCTTCCGGTGAAGGACCGAAGGCGGATCGCGGTCCGACGTGCTCGCCGCGGCGCCACACGCCACCGCGGGATGACTGATCCAGGTCGATTGGCGTGATCGGCGGGCGTCGCGGACCGCGCCGGGGCGGCTGGCGGCAGGCCAAGGACGGCACGGGGCGGGGTGCTGCTTCGCTGTCGATGAACGCCCGCGGCATGGCTGTCCGCGCTGGACCCCATCGGGCGGGAGGCCCGGCGGTGCCGGCGCCCTCGCTGTTCCAGCCGGACGGCCGGCCCCTGCATGACCGCCGGGATCACCGGGTTCGGCGCGCCGCCCGGCAATGCTGCCCCGACCGGCTTATCCGGTCGCCGGCGCTGTGGCGCTGCCGATCGGCAACGGCAGCGGAACACCCCAGCCAGCCGACCCCCTCGGGCTCCGGCACCCAGCGGGATGGCGGCCCGTCCAGTCGCCATGGCGTTGAGCATTCCGATTTCGAACCAAAAATCGGCCTCAAGGCCATGTTGCCCGACCAGGCCCCCTGGGCGGCGACACCCATGCCGGAATCCGCCTGGCACCATCCCTCGCTGACACGATGTGGGGCGCGCACGTCACCGGACCACCTCGGCTTCCGCCTCGATGGCCGGGGCCGCGCCGGCATCATCCTCAATCTCTCCGGCGTCTCCCAGCGTTCGGGCCCGGTCCGCGTCCCAGCCTCGATCCTCCGGATCGCATGCGGTTCGCCCTGGCCGATCTGCGGCATCATGTTCGGGCGTCGGGCGCGGCCAACTTGGTCCGCCTGGCCTCGCGCATGCCCTGGCAGCATCCGCCCGGGGCGAAGGCGTGGCCCCATTGCCCTGGCCGCGGGCACGTGCTGAGAGGCGTCGAACCCGACGGGAAACCCCAGCGATGAGCGACAGCGATACCGCCGATTTCCTGCTGGACGCCCGCGGCACTAGCCGCGATCTCGGCGCCTATGTCGTCGGCCTGTCCTTCTCCCGCGAAGGCCGCCTCGGCCTTGGCCTTGGCGACGGCACGGTCCGCATCGCCGACCCGCGCGACCCGCAGGGGGACTGGATCACCGCCGCGGCGCATGACGGCGCGGTGCTGTCCTTCTGCGCCGATGCGGCGGACGGGTTCCTATCGGGTGGCGATGATGGCCGCCTGGTCCGCACCGCGCCCGACGGCGCGGTGACGGAGCTCGCCCAGCTCGGCACCATGAAATGGGTCGAGCAGGTGGCGGCGCATGACAGCGGTCTGCGCGCCGCCTCGGTCGGCAAGCAGCTTCACCTGTTCGACGCCAAGGGCGCGAAGCTGAAGACGCTGGTGCATCCCTCCTCGGTCGGCGGCATCGCCTTTGACGCCAAGGGCAAGCGCGTGGCAGCCAGCCATTACAACGGCGCTTCGCTCTGGTTTGTCGGATCGAAGGAGGACAAGCCACGCCTACTGGAATGGAAGGGCAGCCACGCCGCCATCGCCATCAGCCCGGACGGGACGCATGTGGTGACGGCGATGCAGGAGAATGCCCTGCATGGCTGGCGCCTGGCGGATGGGCAGCACATGCGGATGTCGGGCTACCCGTCGAAAACCCATTTCCTGTCCTTCACCGGGCGCGGCCGCTGGCTGGCGACCAGCGGCGCCGATTCCGTGGTGGTCTGGCCCTTTTTCGGCGGCGGCCCGATGGGCAAGGCGCCGACCGAACTCGCCGGTGGCGACGGCGTGCTGTGCAGTGCCGTCGCCTGCCACCCGCAGCATGAAGTGGTGGCGGCGGGCTTTGCCGATGGCCTCGTCCTGCTGGCCGAGATCGGGTCCGGCAAGGTCGTGCCGGTCGCCGCGCCGGGGCATGGCAGCATCACAGCGCTGGGGTGGAATGCCGGGGGCACCCATCTGGCCTTCGGGACCGAGCAGGGCTTCGCCGGACTGGTGGACCTCTCCAAGCGCTGACCGGCCGGATGCTGGCGCAGGGACCAGATCCTGGCGCGGCACGAGGGCGACGCTGTATGGCGCGCCGCAAGCATCGATCGCCCAGGACGGTTCGCGGGCCCCATGAACGCAGGTTCTGTGACCGCAGGCCCAGTGGATGCAGCCAAGGGGTGCGCGGGGCACCCTTGCCAGATCAGCCCTGGCGCCGCGGCCCGACCGCGATCCAGTTGCGCGCCACGCGCATCGCCGCAGGCCGTCGCGCGGCGCAGGTATAGAAGGCCCGCATGGCGGTGGCCGGTGCCTCCTCCGCAACCCCGTGGGCGGGCGACAGGATGGTCCTGCCGGCAATGCCGCAACCGGCCACTGGCACCAGCGGCCGTTCGGCGGCCGAGGCGGGTTCCGCCAAGGACAGGGCCAGGAGGCCAGGGGCGACAAGGCGCCACCCCGGCCGTCGCCAGGGCGACAGGCTTGCACCAAGCTTTTCCATGCTCTAGCAGCTTTCCTTCAGCGCGCGTCTGAGCGCGTCTCGGCTGCGTCGCCAACGCAGTGCCGCGGCATCATGTTCCCCGGCGAAGATTCCCGGCCAGCCCGGGAACCGCCATGCAACCGGAGCGGCCTTCGCCGCCTTACCGGGCATTCCGAGGGGATGGAGAGCACATGGCAAAGCCGGCCGATGACGACGACGAGGTGGATCTCGGCATCAGCCTGGAGACGGTTGCGACGGTCGTGGACCACGTCCGCGCCCTCCAGGGCACGGAGGAAACCGACGAGGCGCAGCTCTCCGAGGACGCGGACTCCGAGGCTGCCCTGCTGCAGGAGAACCCGGACGACCTGACCGAGGATTCGTTGCGAGAATTTATCGACGCCCTGAACGAGGACGAGCAGGCGTCCCTCATCGCCCTCGCCTGGATCGGCCGAGGCGATTACGGGCCGGAGGAATGGGACGAGGCAGTGCGTCTCGCCACCGAGCGCAACGAGGCCGGCGAAACGGGTGGCTATCTTCTGGGCATGGAGATGGTTGGCGACCTGCTGGCCGAGGGTGTCGCCGCCTTCGGCTTGTCGATCGAGGAGGTGGAGCGCTGAGGCGCCACTGGCCCGGCCTGCCTGCGCTGCCCTGCACGCTTCCCCGGTTCCCGCCGCCCGACGCTGCCACGTCGGACTGGCGGGTGGCGCAGGCCCGACCCTGGCTTCGCTGGCCGGCGATGCCGGCCTTCGCTGCGGCCGCGTGCGAGACGAAGTCGTGCTGACGGCAGACTCGGTCGCGCCGCGGGCCCATCGCCGCAGCATTCCACCATCGTCCGGCGTCACGATCGGTGCGGCCCCGGCGAGCGGTGGCGTCCGGTGCGCCGGCGGTCTCCCTGTCCAGTTCGAAGCGGTGTCGCGACGCAATGTCGTGCCACGCGATCAGCGAAGGCGACGGGACGAGATTCCGTAGGGTGACCCATGTCGCCTGCGTGCCGCCTGGCACGGGCTTCCTGCCCACGCCACCCGGCCCGGCTGGATGATCAGCCCTGGGCCTGCGCCTCGGCCGTCGCCGGGATGGAGGCGATCTCGCGGATCAGCTTGCGCTTCACAGCCTGGCCGAAGCTCTGGAAATCCTCCGCGACGATGACGAAGGCGCCGGTCCCCCCGATCACGCTGTCCCGGTAGTAGTCATCAAGCGGGATGGGTGGCATCCGGCCGAAGGTCGGCCGGTCATTCACGATCGGCAGGCCGTTGATGGTCACGCCCTCCGCCACCAGCCGGTCGCGTGCCAGTTCCACCGGGCCGCCGCTGTTGTTCACCCCGTCGCCGGAGACATCGACCACGCGTCGCGTCGCCTCGAAAGGCGCCTGCGCCAGGACAGTGCGGGAGAAATCCAGCCCGCCGGAGATCGAGGTCCAAGACAGGGAGGCGCGCGGCGCCTCGGCCAGCTTTTCCGACCAGGCATGCGCGTCCGGGGCGTTCCCGATCCGTGTCCAGGGCAGCACAAGCCGCTGGTACTCGGCGCCGGCCCATTCGACATAGGCGAGGCCGATGGCGCCGATCATGCCGCCGCGGATGGCCTCGACCACCTGCGGGTCGGACACCGCGGACCGGTAGCCTTCCCGTTGCAGCCTCGCCTCGTCGTCGTCGATGGAGCGGGAAACATCCACTGCCAGGACGAGCAGGACATCCACCGGTTCGCCGGCCGGCTGCGCCGCAGAGCGCCGGGGTGCAAGCGCCGGGGGAGCAGTGCCGAGGACGGCGGCCCCGGCCGCCAGAAGGGAGCGCCGGTGCATGCCCGCAGACTCCAGATGCCACTGATCAGCCATGGAAGCCCAGGCATGCCCCGGGGTTCAACAGGTTCCGCACGAAATCCGGCCGCCGCCGACCGCGCGGCAGCAATCCGCTTCCAGGATCCGCCGGCCTGGGCCGGCCCAGCCGGCGTGACCGCCGGCCGGCACGGACGTGCATCCCTCCCCTAGAACGGTTTTCGTTCGCCATGGCTTACGACAACCGCTCTAGTCTTCTGAGACTACGAGCATCTTCACCCGATCAGGTGATTCCACCTGATCGGGATCTGCTCTAACCAGTCCGAGCGCCGCCGCCCGTTGTCGCGCCCCGCCTGCGTCGGGGCTGGGGGTCAGAGGGCTGACAGGACCGCCGCGGCCACCCGCGCCACCTCGCCCTCGCCCAGATAGGGGTGCATCGGCAGGGACAGGCAGCGCTCGCAGAGGCTCTCGCTGATCGGCAGCGGCGGCGCGCCAGCGGCGATGCCCTCCGCATGCGCCCGCGCATAGGCCGGTTGATGGTGCAAGGGCTTCGGGTAGTAGATCGCCGAAGGCACGCCCGCCGCCTGCATGGCTGCCTGCACCCGGGAGCGTCCCGCCGCATCCGGCAGCAGGATGGTGTAGATGCCCCAGGCGCTGTCATGCCCGGCGGGCACCTGCGGCGTCGCGACGCGGCCACCCAGCGCCGCCTCATACCAGCCGGCCACCTGGCGGCGGGCGCGCAGCTCCCCGTCCAGCAGCGGCATCTTGGCCAGCAGCACCGCGGCCTGGATCGAATCCAGCCGCCCGTTCATGCCGGTGCGCAGCACCTCGTAGCGCGACTTTCCCTCGCCATGGGTCCGGAGGGACCGGTAGAGTTCCGCCCGCTCGGCATCATCGGTCAGGATGGCGCCGCCATCGCCGTAGCAACCCAGGGTCTTGGTCGGGTAGAAGCTCAAGGCCGTGGCATGGCCGAAGGTGCCGAGCCGCCTGCCGTGCAGCGCCCCGCCGAAGCCCTGGGCGGCATCGTCCAGCGCGAACATGCCGTGCTTCTCGCACAGCCCCTCGATGGCCGGCCAATTCGCGGGCAGGCCGTAGAGGTCGACGCCGATGACGGCGCGCGGCCGGAGCCGGCCCTCCCGCTCCACCAGCGCGACCCGCCGCGCCAGATCCTCGAGGTCGAGGTTGAAGGTGGCGGGGTCCACATCCACGAAGACCGGCACGGCGCCCAGCACCAGCGGCACCTCGGCGGTCGCGGTATAGGTGAAGGCGGGCAGGAACACCGCGTCGCCGGGGCCGATCCCCTCGGCCATCATGGCGATCTGCAGTGCATCGGTGCCGGAGGACACCCCGACCGCATGCTTCGCGCCGCTGAACCTCGCCAGGTCCGCCTCGATCGCCTCCACCTCCGGCCCCTGGATGAAGCGCCCATGGTCGAGGACGCGGGCGATGCCGGCATCGATCTCGGTCCGGATCAGCGCCTGCTGGGCTTTCATGTCGAAGAAGGCGATCGGGCGAAGGGTGGTGGACATGCGGCTCCTCGAGTCCGGCAGACCGGGCTTAACGCCGGGCTGGGCGGACGGCCAAATCAAGCGGCGTGTCGCGGTGCAACATGCCTCGATGCCTGGAGCCGGCGCCTGGCGGAGCAGTTGCCCCTCGCTGCAAAGCCGGGCTGCCGCGCCGGTTCGCCCGCCCCTGCCGCCGGTGCGGCGCCGCGACGGGCTTTGGCCGCCCCCGAACGCCTGGGCCGGATCACGGAGCGGCGGGAATGCCGCGCGGCGCCAGACCTTTCCCCGCACCCAGGGGCCGAAGCAACGCAGCGCCCAGCCCTGACCGCCGGGCGACCCGACTGGGCCGCGGCACCGGTCCTGGCCAGGGTGGCAGGGAAAGGCGCGCCCGGATGGGCTCAGATGATGGCCCAGCCGGCCCCCGGATCGGGCAGCAGGGTGGCGGCGCTCACGACGACCCCCTGCATCAGCCAGAGGGCGATCGTGCCGTCCAGGTTGCGCCAGAGAATGTCGGCGCTGCCATTGCCGTCGTAATCCGCGACCTTGGCCACGTCCCAGCTTGCGCCGGGATTGCCCAGCACCTGGATGCCGGTCGGGGCCAGGCCATCCATGGTCCAGACGACCAGCGTGCCATCCGCATTGCGCCACAGCAGGTCGGCCTTGCCGTCGTCGCTGAAGTCGCCGGCGCCCACGACCTTCCAATCCGCACCGGGCTGGCCGATGGAAGCGGCGGCCTGCACGGCCAGGCCATCCATCCGCCATCCGACGACTAGCCCGTTGGCGTTCTGCCAGATCGCCTCGCTGCGCCCGTCGCCATCCAGGTCGGCCAGGTCGGCCAGCCGCCAGCCAGCGCCCAGGGTCGTGAGGACGGCCCCGCTCGTCACCGCATTGCCGTTCATCAGCCAGCCGACCACCAGCCCATCGGCGCTCCGCCAGAGCAAGTCGGCCCGCCCATCGCCATCCAGGTCGCCGATCCCATCGACCTGCCAGACCGGGTCGATGGCGCCGACCAGCCGGACATCCGCGAAGCCGCCGCTGGCGCCATACCACTGCACCAGGGTTCCGTCGGCATTGCGCCACAGCACGTCGGCGCGGCCATCGCCGTCAAAGTCGCCGCTTCCCGCCACGGACCAGGAGGCGCCGGGATTGCCGGCGAAGAAGCCGCTGCCAACCAGGCCATTCATCGCCACGACGACGAAGGTGCCATCAGCATTGCGCAACAGGATGTCGGAGGTGCCGTCGCCGCCGATGTCGGACCGGATGGTGACGCCGAAGGCCTGCTCGCGGTCGGTGAAGGAGAGCGTCTCGACGCCGGACAGGGTGTCGCTCCCCACCGGCCCGGTGACCGTCCAGGCGCCAGTCGACGGGTCGCGGGTCCAGGTGACGCCGCCCGAGGCGATGTCGAAGGCCGCCACGTCCCGCCCCGGGCCGCCACGGACGACGTCATTGCCGGCCCCTCCGGCCAGGACGTCATCGCCATCGCCGCCATCGAGGGTATCCCGACCGCCGCCGCCCCGCAGCAGGTCGTTGCCCGCGCCGCCCGCCAGGGCGTTGTCCCCTTCGCCACCGACCAGCGTGTCGGCGAAGGGCGTGCCGAACACCCCTTCGACATTCGCCAGCGTATCCGTGCCGGTCTGCACACCGCCGACGAACCAGGCATCCCTGGCGGTGCCCGCCGCAACGGATGTGCCGTCGAAGGACAGCGCGCTGGCGGACAGATTGACGATGACGCCGGCCTGCGGCGCGATGACGTAGGAGATGCCGTAGTCGACGACGTCGAAGCCGCCCCGCCCGTCGATCGAGTCGTTGCCGCGCTCGCCGCTCAGCGTCTCCGCCGCATCGGTGCCCCGCAGCGTGTCGTTGAGGATGGAGCCATAGACCCGCTCGAAGCCCTCGACGGTGTCGCGTCCACCCGGCAGGGTGGCCAGCCCGAGTTGCAGGTCCAGCGCGATACCCGCGCCGGAGGCGATGACCAGCGTATCGATCCCGGTGCCGCCCTTCAGCGTCTCGCCGAGGCCGGCAGCGCGGATCGTGTCATCGCCCTCTCCGCCATCGATGTCGTTCGCGCCGGCCCCGCCATCGATGCTGTCCTGGCCGCCACCGCCCCGCAGCAGGTCGGCGCCGCCCAGCCCAAGCAGCGTGTCGTTGCCGTCATTGCCGTAGAGGCTGTCGGCACCCTCGGCGCCGATCAGGGTGTCGGCCTGGGCCGAGCCGGCCATGACATCGTCGAAGGCCGAGCCATAGACAACCTCGATCCCGATCAGGGTGTCGTTCCCGCCGTAGCCGTCCCGGGCGGTACCCGCATCGACCGCCAGGCCGGCCAGGATCGCCTGGACGGCCGACAGGTTGACCAGCACCCGGTCCGGATCACCGGCGGCCAGGAACAGGTCCGTCCCCTCTCCCCCGTCGACAAGGTCATTGCCCTGGCCACTCAGCAGGGCGTCGAACCCTGGTCCGCCGCGCAGCGTATCGCCGCCGCCGCCGCCATCGAGCACGTCATCGCCGCCTTCCCCGAGGAGGGAGTCGTCGGCAAAGGACGGCGCCTGCCCCGCCACCGAGGAAACGACGCCGGGCGTGACGGCATTCGGCGTGATCGTGTCCGGACCATCGGTCCCGACAAAATTCGGCATGGCGCGGCCACCTGGATTGGTTTCGCGGCGGGCCTTATCACGATTCCGCGAAGCCATCCAACGGCTTGGCAGGCAGGCCCTGCACCGCGCCGGCGGACAATGCGGACACAATCTATGCGCGAGACTGCAACAATCTTGCCAAACGGTCGAATTCGCTAACTGTCAGGGTCTCGGCCCGCCGGTCGCCGGCTATGCCCGCCGCGTCCAGCAGCGCCTCCGCCTCGCCGAGCGGCTTCAGGGCGCCGCGCAGCATCTTGCGCCGCTGGCCGAAGGCCGCGGCCGTCAACCGCTCCAGCGTACGGAACAACGCCTCGCCCGGATCCTCCGGATGGGGTCGGAAGCCGACCACGGCCGACCAGACCTTGGGCGCCGGGCTGAAGGCGCCGGGCGGCAGCCGGAGCAGCAGGTCGCAGCGGCAGCGCCACTGCGCCAGCACGGCCAGCCGCCCATAGGCACCGGTGCCGGGCGCGGCGCAGATGCGTTCCGCCACCTCCTGCTGGAACATCAGGGTCATGCCCTCGATCGCAGCGGCGCCGCGCAGCCAGCCGACCAGAAGCGGCGTCGCCACGTTGTAGGGCAGGTTGGCGACGATCTTCCGCGGCGCCGGCAGCAAGGCGGCCGGATCGACGGTCAAGGCATCGGCTTCGATCACCCGAAGCCGCCCCGGATGCGCGGCTTCCAACTCGGCCAGCGCCGCCACCGCCCGGCGGTCCAGCTCCACCGCCGTCACCATTGCCGCAGGGGCGGCGAGAAGGGCACGAGTCAGCCCGCCCGGGCCGGGCCCCACCTCCAGCACCTGCCGGCCGGCCAGATCGCCCGCCAGTGCCGCGATCCGGCGGCACAGCGCCTCATCCAGCAGGAAATGCTGGCCGAGTGCCTTCCGCGCATCCAGCCCATGCCGGGCAATGGTCTCCCGAAGGCTCGGGAGGGCCGGGCCGCTCAGCTGCGCATCTCGATCTGCGCCCGCCGGCGGAGGTCGCGCTGCAACTGGCGGGAGAGGTTCTCGATCCGGTCGCGCAGCAGCTGCTGCTTCGCCTGGTCGGGCGTCAGCTCCGCCAGGTTCCGCTGCTCGCGGTTGCAGACCATCATCACCATCACCCCGTCGGGCGTGATGATCGGCTGCGACGCCTTGCCCGGTGTCAGCCCGGCCAGCATGGCGCGCAGCGGCGGCGGGGTCACCGTCTCAAGCCGGATGGTGCCCGGATCGGTCGCGCGGTCGCCGCCGTTGCGCGCCCCGGCCTCCACCGCCTCACAGCTGCGGGCACTGGCGGACAGGCGCTGCGCCTTGTCCACCTGATCGCGCTGCTGCTGGGTCGGCGCGTTCGGGTCGAGCGCCCCGGCGAAGGGGAAGAAAGCCTGACGGATGGAGATCAGGGTCGCCAGGTCCCGCCCGGTCTCCCGCCGCTGGCGCAGCGCGACGATCTGGTAGCCGCCAGGGACCCGGATCGGGTTGCTGATCGCCCCGGGCGGCATGCGTTCCAGGACGTTGGCGACCTCCTGGTCCACCTCCTCCTTCCGCACCCAGCCGAGATCGCCGCCCTGCAGCGCGGTCTGCGCCTGGCTGAACTGGGTGGCGGCGATCGGGAAGGGCGTGCCGCGGCGAAGCTGGCCGATCACATCCTCCACGAAGCGGCGCACCTCGGCCTCCGCCGCCGGGTCGTCCACCGGGATGAAGATCTCGGAGACCTGGTATTCCGGCTGGCCGGTGCGCGCCTGGTGGTTGCGCACCGACTCCTGCACCTCGGCCTGCGACGGTTCGGCGTTGGGGCCGAGCTGCTGGCGCAGCAGCCGCGCCCAGCCGATCTGCGTGCGGATCTGGTCGTACAGGACGCGCGGCGCGACGCCCACCTGGGTCAGCTGCTGGCGCAGCGCCCCGGCAGGCAGGTTGTTCCGCTTCTCCAGCTCCTCGACCGCATCCGCCACATCGGCATCGGTGACCGGGATGCGGCGGCGCTGCACCTCCTGCAGCCGCAGCCGCTCATCCACCAGCAGCCGGGTCACCTGCGGCGTCAACCGGTCGAGAGTATCGGGCGCCACCGGGATCCCGGCATTGAGGGCGAAGAGCCGGGCCCGGCCCGACACGTCGGCGCTGCTCACCGCATCCCCGTTCACGACGGCGACGATGCGGTTGCCCGCGGGCCGCGGCGCCTGGGCGGCATTGGCCTGGGCTTGCGGCGGGCGCTGCGCCGCGGCGCCCTGTGCCAGGGCCTCCCCGGCCAGCAGGGCGGCAAGCGGAAGCGCCAGCAGACGGGCGCGGGGAGCGGAACGCGGCATGCTCGCTCTCTACAAGGCGCGGCGCCGCAGGGCTAGCTGGCCCGGAACACCCTCGCCGCCGGACCCGGACGCCTCGGGCGGCCCTGCGGAGGACGGGTGGCGGACGGGTGGCGGCAATCAGGGGTGCAGGACCGACCGGCACGCGCTCGGTCATGGGCGCGGGGTGTTGGGGATGCGGCGTCCCTTAACCGCAATGGACCGGCCATGAAAAGGCTGGGACAGCGCGACCGCGCTCGGCGTCGCACTCGTCCAGGTCGGGCAGGCCGGTCGCCATCGCAACCGCCGGGCAGGTCCCCGACGGCAGGCCACCGAGGACACGTCCGGTGGTCCCGCCACAGCTGCCTGCGTGGCTGCCGCCACTCCCCCGAAGCCCAGGCGGGCCTGCCTGCGCCAGGCCCCCCGCGGAACGGTTCGCGGCGGCGCCCTCGCGGCCATGGCCGGCCTCGCCATCGGACGTCGGCGGCGGCTGCCCGTATTGCTGCGCCTGCGCTTCGCGCACCCGGGGCCCGCTGCGCTGCCGGCCGGCCTCGCCGAGGGGTCCTGGCCCCATGTCTCCCCGACCGCAGGGTGCTGGCCACCGCCTTCGTCCCGCACTCGGCACGACGTCGCGGCCCGGTGCCGCGCGGCGCGCCGCCGCCATCCGCCATCCGCGGAAGTGCTCAGGACTGCATCGGGCGTCGGACATCCTGGCCGGGGCAGCGCCCGGCTTCCCGGTGCCCGCAGCGGCCAGGAGTCCGCCGGTCCCTGGCTCGATCAAGTCCGGTCCGGGGAAAACCAGGCCTCGAAGGCGAGGAAGCTGGCCTCGGCGGCCGCCAGCATCTCCGCGCGTCGCAGCGGGTCGGCGCCGCAGGCCTCCAGCGCCGCGCAGCATTCCCGCCACAGGACGCCATGCCGGGTGCCATGGCCCAGCAGGAAGCGCCGCCCCGCCTCGCCCGCTGGCAGCAACCCATCCAGCGCCTGCGCGAGTTGTCGCCCGCCAAGGGTCGAACCCTCGGTGACGTAGAGGCAGCCCAGAGCCCGCGGCGCCGTGTCCAGAACCGGCAGCGGCACCAGCGGCACCGGCCCCACCGGCATGCCGAGCGTGGCCAGATCCGCCTCGATCAGTGGCGCCCGTCGCCGCGCCGCCAGGTCGATGCCCCAAGGTCGCAGAGAGGGGCCAGCCGCCAGCGTCGCCTCGACCGCCGCATGGAAGCCGAGCAGGCGACGCAGCAGCGCGGCATAGCCGGCGCGGTCCAGCGCGCCTTCCGCCAGGGCCGAGAGCACCGGAAGCCGGTGCAGCCTGGCATGGATCGGGTCGGTCGCCGCGCGCAGCGCGTCCCGCACGCCGGGGCGGAGGGCGTTCACCGCGATGGGCGGGGCGCCGGGCCGCCCTGCGCGGCATGGCGGATCATCCCCTCCAGCACCTGGGCGGCGCGGGCGGCGGAAATCCGCACATGCTCCAGCATCTCCGGGATGCGCGAGACCTCGACGCCTGCGGTGATCTCGAGCGCGGCGAGCTGGGCATTCTCCAGCACCGATTGCAGCAGCGCCCGGTAGACCAGGTCCGACTTGCTCTCGAGCGGCCCGGCGCGCAGCCGGTGGCCGTCGAGGATGCCATCCTGGAATCGCCGCCGCGCCGCTTCCGCCGCCTTGCGGCAAGCGAGATCGGTGAAGAGGAACACGTAGCCGAGCACGCGGTCGGGGGAGGAGAAGACCGCATCCGCCCGCACCAGCAGCGGCAGGTCGCCCCGCGGCGTGCGCAAATGCACCTCGCCGCGCCAGCTGCGGCCGGTCTGCAGAACGTCGCGCAGCCGCATGGCAAAATCGGCGCGCTCGGCGAAATGCGGCGGCAGTTCCTCCAGCCATCGCGGCCCGGTCGCCGCATCCTCCAGCCCGGTCGCCAGCGCCGGCAGCAGGCGGGTGAAGGCGGCATTCGCCAGCAGGATGCGCCCCTCGGCATCGGCGACCACCGCCGCCTGCCCGGCCGCGCCGACCTGGCGCCGCACCTGGTCGAGCTGGTCGAGGGCGATCAGCATGCGCACGGCGCGGAATTGCAGCACGACATCGGTGACGGTGTCGCCGATCAGCCGCGCCGTCGCCATGTCCGTGGGCGTCCAGGTCTCGGCGCGGCCTTCGACGATCTGGCACCACTGAGCGAAGCTGCGCCGCGGCGAGACCTGCGTCGGATCGTCGCCGATCACCACCGGCTTGAACGGGTCGCCGCCCCAGATCACGGTCTGGGTCTGCTCCGGCCGGAACCAGACGAGCCATTCGCCCGGGCTTTCGGAGACCGGCGTCGCCAGCAGCCCGGCCGCGGCTGGGGCAAGGCCGGCGAAGCGCGGCTCCTCCAGCCCCAGCGCGGCCTGGGCGATCACCGGCGCGCCGCGCTGCGTGTCCAGCCAGGCGCCGATCTCGCGCAGCGCGCCGGTGCCTGGCACCTCCCCCGTGCTCAGCACCCGGCCTTCGAACAGCAGCGCGGCGCCGTTGGCGTTCAGCGGCTGCAGCAAGGTCTGGGGCTGGTCGAACAGCGCGCCGCGCCAGTCGCCCTCCCGCCCGACCGCCTCGATCATGCGCTGCTCCAGCCGGCGCACCGACAATTCCGCCTGCGCCTGGGTGAAGCTTTCGAGCGCGGCGAGCCGCGTGCCGACCGCCTCGGCCAGCAGCTCGCAGGCAGCGCGCAGCGGATAGGGCACGGTGCGCGGCGCGGCGTGATGGCAGGCAATGAGGCCCCAGAGGCGGCCGCCGACCAGCAGGGAGATCACCAGCGTCGCGGTGACGCCCATGTTCTTCATGTACTGCACATGCATCGGCGAGACGCTGCGCAGCACGCTGAGCGAGAGGTCGAGATCCTCGCCGGTCAGCGGCGACAGGCGGGGCACCAGCGGCACCGGCGCATACTGGACGTCCACCAGCATGCGGAGCCGGTTGCGGAGATAGAGCCGGCGGGCGACCTGCGGGATGTCGGCGGCCGGATAGCGGTTGCCGAGATAGGGTTCGAGGTCGGCGCGGCGCTGCTCCGCCACAACCTCGCCATGGCCGTCCTCGTCGAAGCGGTAGACCATGACGCGGTCATAGCCGAGGAGGTCGCGCAGGATCCGCGCCGTCTCCTCGCACAGCATGCGCAGGGTGTAGGTGCCGAGGATGGCCGCAAGCGCGCGCTCCACCAGCGCCGTGAGGTCGGGCGCCTCGCCCGGCCGCTCCAGCTCCAGCACCAGGCCGCCGCCCGGCGGACGGTGCAGCAGCCCGTCGAAGACCGGCCCGCGGCGGCCGAGGCTGCAGCGCAGGGGCACCGGCAGCGCATCCAGCGGCTGATCGAGCAGCGGCGCGATCCTCTCCGCCGCATCGCCGCCCAGGGCGGCGAGATCGCGTCCCAGCACCTCCTGCCCCAGCAGGGCCGGCGCATTGGCGCTGGCCTGCACGACCGTCAGGTCGGTCTCGCGCAGCAGCAGCAGCACGCCATGCGGCTGGATGGCGCCGACGAGGTGGATCGGCTCCCGCTCGCAGCTCGACAGGTCGGGCTGGCCCAGGTCCGGCAGGGACCGCCGGGCGATCGGCGGGGCGGCCGTCATCCGGTGCCCTCCTGCACCGGGTCGGCATCCGCATCCATGCCGTAGCGGTTCAGCTTCATGTAGAGGCTCTGGCGCGAGAGCCCGAGCAGCTCCGCCGCCGCGGTACGACGGCCATTCGCCAGTTGCAGCGCCGCCTCGATGCAGTGCCGCTCGATCACCGCGGCGGTGTCGCGCACCAGGGTGGGCAGGGGCGTCCGGCCGATCTGGCCGGTGATCTCCGCCAGGCCGCGACGCAGCGGATCGCCGGCGGCGTTCTCCGGCAGGCGGCGGCTGACGTCGCGCAGCACCACCGCGACGCTCTCGGCCGCCGGGCCGCTGCCGAGCACGGCGGTCAGCTCGACATCCGCCTCCGCGCCCAGCTCCCCGGTCAGATGCGTGGCGAACAGCCTGACCTTGCCATGCCGCTCCAGCTGCGCCAGCAGGTTGGCCAGCGTCGCGCCGGGGCGGGAGAGCCAGCGGTCCAGCCGCTCCCCCACCACGCGGGACGCGCTGCCGACCTCGACCAGGTCGAGGAAGGCGCGGTTGGCGCGGCGGATCACCCCGTCCCGGTCCATCAGGATGAAGGCGTCCGGCAGCTGCTCGATCATGGCTTCCAACTGCAGGGCATCGGCCGGGGCGGGCACCGGCGCCGCCCCGGTGGGCGAGAGCTGCAGCAGGAAGACCGGGGCCGGGTCGGACGCCATGAGCGTCGCCTTCACCGTCCAGGGCGCCTGGTCGGCGCCGAGCCGGATGATCATGCCCGGCACGCGGCCATGCCGACGGGTGCGCGCCAGCATGGCCTGGAAACCATCCTGGTCGCGGCCGGCGACCTCGCGCAGCACCTCCCATCCCGGGACGATGCCCAGGCTGCGGATGGCGGCGGGATTGGCTTCGATCACCCGCAGCGTGTCGGCGCGGACCAGCAGCACGGCCTCGGAGGAGGCATCGAAGATGAGGCGGGAGCGGGTCTCGATCTCCCGCAGCTTCCAGTAATCCTGCTCGCGCGCCTGCTGGGCCGCGAGCAGGCGCGATTGCAGCTCCGCCACCGCCTGGAGGTTCTTGCCCACCGCGACCAGCCCGGCATCCTCGCCCAGGCGGATGGTCGTGTACTCCATCGGCATCTCGAGGCCGGAGGGGAAACGCTGGGTGAATTGCTGGAAGGCCGAGACGCCGGCCGCCCGCGCATCCTCCACCATGCTGCGCACCCGGCCCGTGCCGACGCTGCACACCGTCTCAGCCCAATGGCGGCCCAGCCATTGCTGCACGGATTCGCCGCCGATGCTCTCGGCGAGCGACACGCCGCGGATCACGCCGTTCATGTCGAGCGTCAGGGTGACGTCGGGCTGGGCGATGGTCAGCCGCGTCACAGGCAGCCTCCGCCCTCGGCGCTCATCCGGATGGCGACCATGGCTGCATCCATGGGACCCGACACCTTCTGATCGGACCGGCATGGCAGGACGGCCACCGGCATCGCCCCACCGATCTGGATGATCACGCCGGGGTGGTCAAGCCAAGCTTACACCAAGCCAACGAGATGGTGAGAATCTCTGACGCAGGCTGTCAACGCCGACCGAAAAGCCGCTCCAGCTCCGCCACCCCCAGCCGCAGCACGGTCGGCCGGCCATGGCTGCAGGTCGCGGCGCGGGGCGTCGCTTCCATCTGCCGCAACAGCGCCGCCATCTCGGGCCCCGTCAGACGCCGCCCGGCGCGCACCGAGCCATGGCAAGCCAGGCGGGCGATGGCGGCGTCGAGCCGCCGGTCGAGCGCCAGGGTCTCGTCGAAGGCGGCCGCCTCCTCCGCCAGGTCGCGCAGCAGCGGCGCCGGATCGGCCGGGCCGAGCAGGGCCGGCATGGCGCGGACCAGCACCGCGCCGGGGCCGAACCCCTCAAGCTCGAGCCCGAGCCGGGCCAGGTCGGGCGCCAGGCCGAGCAGCCGCGCCGCATCGGCCGGCGGCAGGTCCACCACCGCCGGCAGCAGCAGGGGCTGGCTGCGCACCCCGCCCTCGACCAGCTGGGCGCGCAGCGCCTCATGCGTCAGGCGCTCATGCGCCGCGTGCTGGTCCACCAGGATGAGCGCGCCATCCGGCGCCTCGGCCAGCACATAGGTGTCGAGCAGCTGGGCAAGCGGCCGGCCGAGCGGAAAGTCCTCCTCTCGCCCGTCCTCCGGCGCCGGGCCGGCCACCGCGGCCGGGTCCAGCGGCGGATCGGCGTCGGCCTCGCCGAACAGGTCGGGCGCCGGCCGTGGCGGGGCGAAGCCGAGCGGCAGGGTGGCCGGGGGCGGCGCCGCGGCCGGCGGCGGGGCGAGGGCAAGCTGCGCCTCGGCCAGGCC
>NZ_SMOA01000160.1 GCF_004353985.1 Paracraurococcus ruber
CCGACCCGCGCGCCGGCCCCGTGCCCGTCCCGTCCCGTCCCGCCTTCCAGGCCTGGAGACCCCGCCCATGCTCATCCGTGCCGGCTTCGAGATCGCCTATGACTGCCCGCAGCCGACGCCCATGCTGCTGGCGGTGACCCTGCACCCGGACCGCCTGCCGGACCTGGTCGGGCCGCATCGCGTGGTGCTGGACCCGCCGGTCGGCGCCTCCGACTACCGCGACGGCTTCGGCAACATCATCACGCGCATCCTGGCGCCGCCGGGGCGCCTGACCATCTCGGCCGACCTGCTAGTGCGGGACCCCGGCACGCCGGACGCGGTCGCGCCGCAGGCGGTGCAACACCCGGTGGAGGCGCTGCCGGACGAGGTGCTCGTCTTCCTCCTCGGCAGCCGCTACTGCGACACCGACCGGCTGTCCGACATCGCCTGGTCGCTGTTCGGCGGCACGCCGCCGGGCTGGGCGCGGGTGCAGGCGATCTGCGACTACGTGCATGACCGCATCGTCTTCGGCTACGAGCATGCGGACGCCACCCGCACCGCCTCCGGCGGCCATGCCGAGCGCCGCGGGGTCTGCCGCGACTTCGCGCATCTGGCCGTCACGCTCTGCCGCTGCATGAACATCCCTGCGCGCTACTGCACCGGCTATCTGGGCGATATCGGCGTGCCGCCGGCCGATGCGCCGATGGATTTCAGCGCCTGGTTCGAGGCCTATCTGGGCGGCCACTGGTACACCTTCGATGCGCGGCACAACACGCCGCGCATCGGCCGCATCCTGATGGGGCGCGGCCGCGACGCCACCGATGTCGCCATCACCACCACCTTCGGGCCCTGCACCCTGGCCGGCTTCCGGGTCATCACCGACGAGGTCGATCCGCCCGGCGCCACCCTGGCCGAGGCGGCGCCGGCACGGGATGGGCGCGTGGCGGCCGGCATCGCCGACCTGCCGACCGGGCCCGGTTCGGTCGGCCAGGCGCTGTCCGACGACCGCGGGCTGCCCCTGGCGTGACCCCGGGCGGTTCCCACCTCGTGCCGCGGCGGGGACCGCGGCGCCGCGCGGCGCCGTCCCCCCTGCAGGGGCCGCGGCGGCGCGGCAGGAGGCCGGCATGACGCCAGCGCCCGTCACGGTGGTGAACGAGTCCGGCGGCTCCCCCTTCGTGCTGCTGTGCGAGCATGCGTCCAACTGGATCCCGCCGGCGCTGGCGGGGCTGGGCCTGCCGCCGGCGGACCTGGTCCGGCACATCGCCTGGGACATCGGCGCGGCGGGTCTGGCGCGCGACCTCTCCCGGCGCCTGGATGCGCCGCTCTTCCTCGGCGGCTGTTCCCGCCTGGTGATCGACCTGAACCGGCCGCCCGGCGCGCCGACCAGCATCCCGGTAATCAGCGAGGCGACGGCGATCCCCGGCAATGGCGACCTGCCGCCCGCCGAGCGGGCGCGGCGCGAGGCCGACTGGTTCCACCCCTTCCATGACCGCGTCGCGGCGCTGCTGGACCAGCGGCGGGCCGCCGGGCGGCCGGCCGCCGTCATCGGCGTGCACAGCTTCACGCCCGTTTTCTTGGGCGTCGCGCGGCCCTGGCATGCCGGCATCCTCCATGCGCGGGCCGAAGGCTTCGGCCGGGCGCTGGTGGCCCGGCTGGCCGCCGAGCCGGGCCTGGTGGTGGGCGACAACGAGCCCTACCGGATCGAGCCGGAGCACGACTACACCGTGCCGGTGCATGGCGATGCGCGGGGGCTGGACGCGGTGCTGCTGGAGGTGCGGCAGGACCTGCTGGCCACGCAGGCGGGAATCGAGGCCTGGGCGGCGCGGCTGGCGGCGGCGCTGGCCGGGATCGGCGGACCGCGCCCTTAGCCCTGGACCACGGCCCGCCGGTGCGGGGGGCCCGCCGGTGCCGGGCCGGCCCCGCTGCCGTCACGACCATCCGCGCGCGCCCGGAGCATGGATCGCCGCACGGATTGCTGCAGCCCGGCGGGCAGGGGGGCGGCGTGATCCGCCGCGGGGTCAGGGGTTGCTGCTCAGGGGCTGTTGCCGGGCAGCGGCATCAGCGAGACATGCGCCGCGACGATCCGCCAGCCTTCCGGGAAGCGCGCCCAGGTCTGGCTCTGCCGGCCCCGCCGCGGGCCGCGGACGAACTCGGTATTGGCGGTGGCGAAATCCCGGCCATAGGTGGTGACCACCGTCCGCTCCAGCGTCCGCTCCAGCCCGATGGGGGAGCGGCCGGCGCGGAAGGCGGCGATCTGCTCCCAGCCATAGAGGTTCTCGTTCGGGCCGTAGCGCAGGGTGCGGGCGTCCTTGCGGAACAGCTCCTGCAGGACCGCGACGTCGTTCGAGACCAGGGCGCGCTCGTATTCGGCGAAGGCGGCCTTCACCTCCGCCAGCACCTCCGGGATGTCGACCTGCATCAGGACGTTTCCTTTGCCTTCAGATGGGCGCGCCAGCCGCCGGTCGCGCTGATATCGGGCGTGCCGAGGATGCCGGCGGCCTCGCAGAGGAAGCCGAGCGGCGTGGTGCCGTCCTCCAGCGTCACCCGGCCGAAGCCGAGCGGCGGCGGGATCTCCGCGAGGAAGGGACCGATGCCGGCGGCGGGCAGCGCCCAGACCTCGCCGGCCACGGCGACGCCGCCCGCGGCCACGCGCACCAGGCCAGGACGGTTGCCCAGGTCGTGCAGGCGATAGAGGGGGGCGGTGCGGGCGGCGTGCAGGAAGCGGCCGCCATGGCGGCGCAGCTGCGGGTTCAGCGGCAGTCCGGCCATGTGCGCGCCGATCGCCAGCAGCGGCACCTCGTCCGGTGCCAGGTCGGGCGGCGCGGGCGGCGGCGGCACCGGCGCGCCCAGCGCACCCAGCGTCACGCCGGCGGCGGCATGCAGCGCGGCGCCGAGGCCGGCCAGCCGCGCCTCGGCGAAAGCGGGCCCGACCAGCGTGACGCCGGCCGGCCGGCCATCGGCGCGGAAGCCGGCCGGCACGGCCAGCGCCGCAAGATCGCAGATATTGACGAAATTGGTGTAGGTCCCGAGCCGGCTGTTGGCCGCCACCGGCTCCGCCGCGAGGTCGGCCAGGCTGGGCAGGCCGGGCGCGGTCGGCAGCAGCAGGATGTCCACGCCCGCGAACAGCGCGCGGGCCAGCCGGCGCGCCTCGGCGGCTTCGTGGAAATCCTCCCAGGCCTCCACCGTGCGCTTGTCGAGACCGGCGCGCAGGATGCCGAGGGTGACGCGATGCACCGCCTCCGGCCGCTGCTCGACCATCCCGCGCAGCGCGGCAGTGCGCTCGGCCACCCAGGCGCCGTCATAGAGGCGGCGGGCGATGGCAAGGAACGGCGCCATGTCCACCCGCGTCACGCTGCCGCCCAGCGCCTCGGCCCGGGCCAGGGCGGCGTCGAACAGCGCGGCATCGTCGGGCGAGTCGAAGACCAGCTGCGCCGGCAGGGGCGCGGCCAGGCGCCACTGCGGCTGCGGCGCCGGCGCGGCGCGCCAGCTGGGCGGGGCGGCGCGCGAATAGCGGTCCTCCGGCGCGGCGCCCGCCATCGCCTGCAGCACGGCGGCGGCGTCCGCGACGGTCAGCGCGAAGACCGAGACGCAGTCGAGCGAGCGGCAGGCCGGCACCACGCCCTGGGTTGGCACCAGGCCGAGGCTGGGCTTCAGGCCGACGATGTTGCAGGCCATGGCCGGCACCCGGCCCGACCCGGCGGTGTCGGTGCCGAGGGAGAAGGCGGCGATCCCGGACGCGACGGCGGTGGCGGAGCCGGAGGAGGAGCCACCTGGGATGCAATCCGCCACGACCGGGTTGCGCGGCGTGCCATGCGGGCTGCGCGTGCCGTTCAGGCCGGTGGCGAACTGGTCCAGGTTCACCTTGCCCAGCAGCACCGCCCCGGCCGCCAGCAGCCGCGCGACGGCGGGCGCATCCTCCTGCGCCGTATAGGCATAGTCCGGGCAGGCGGCGGTGGTGCGCATGCCCGCGACGTCGATATTGTCCTTCACCACGAAGGGCACGCCGAATAGCGGCCGCCCCCGCGGCCCTTCCGCCGCCAGGGCGGCGGCGCGGGCCCGCACCGCATGCGGGTCCACGCGTGCGAGGAACAGCGCCGGGTCGTCCCAGGCGGCGATGCGCGCCAGCGCCGCATCGGCGATGGCCACGGGGCTGCCGCCGGCGGCGATGAAGCCGGCGATGGCGGGGAGCGTCGGGATGGCGGGTGCGGTCATGCCGCGTGCTTCAGCAGGTCGTCGGCCGCCCGCAGCAATTCGCCATCCGGCTCGCGCAGCGCGTCGAGGATGCGGAAATGGTCGGCCCTGGCGACGGGGACCAGCGGCCCGGGCAGATGCGCCTCCGCCCGTGCGCCATGGAAGTGGCGGGACTGCCGGCGCAGTTCCGGCAATTCGGCGCTGCCATAGGCGATGGCCATGGGCTTGCCGACCGGCGGCTGGCGCAGGGGCGAGAGTGCTTCGATCTCCGCCTCGGTCAGCCGCAGCTTGTCGTTCAGGTAGGTGTCGCGGATCGGCGCCAGGTCGAAGATGCCGGAGATGGCGAGCGCCGCACTGACCAGCGGGTGCCCGGCGCAGGCGGCGGCGAGGTGTCCGCCCGCCGACCAGCCCGACAGCACCACCCTGCCGGCGATGCCATGCCCGGCGCCATTCGCCTGCAGCCAGTCCAGCGCCGCGTGGATCTCGGCCACGATGCGCGTCAGCGAGGCGTCGGGCGCCAGGGTGTAGCCGGGCAGGGCGAAGGACCAGCCGCGCGCCAGCGCGCCTTCCGCGAGGACACAGAAATCCTCCCGCCGGTTGCGCTGCCAGTAGCCGCCATGGACGAAGACCAGGCAGGGCGCGCCCGGTCCGGCAGCGGGGAACAGGTCCCACTTCGTGCGCTCGCCCGGGGCATAGGGCAGGTCGAGATGCCCGGGATGCGCGGCGCGGAAGACCTCGGACGCCGCGTTGCGCGCGGCGATCAGCGCGGCGCTGTCGGCGACGGCGCGCGTGTTGTCATAGGCGGCGTCGCGCTCGTCCTGGCTCGCGCCGGCCCGGAAGGGCGGGAAGGGGGTCATGGGGCATCCTCATGCCGCCCGGCCGGGCGGTGCGCAACCGGTCAGTGATGCCCGCCCAGCAGGCCGGACAAATGCCGCCGCAGGGCGTTGAACTCCGGCGAGGTCGGGTCGCGCGGCCGCGCCAGGTCGATGCGCTCGTCGGCCACGATCCGGCCCGGGCCCGGCGACATCACCACCACGCGGTCGGCGAGGATGATCGCCTCCTCGATCGCATGGGTGACGAAGATCACCGTCAGCTTCGCCTTCGCCCAGATGTCGAGCAACTCCTCCTGCAGGCGTTCCCGCGTGAAGGCGTCGAGCGCGCCGAAGGGCTCGTCCATCAGCACCACCTCGGCATCGTTCGCCAGCACCCGGGCGATGGCGACGCGCTGCTTCATCCCGCCGGACAACTGGTGCGGATAGGCATCGGCGAAGCGGGTCAGGCCGACCATGTCGACGAAGCGCCTCGCGGTCGCCGCCACCTCGGCCTTCGGGCGGCCGCGCGCGGCCGGGCCGAAGCCGACATTCTGGGTCACGGTCAGCCAGGGGAAGAGGCCGTAGTCCTGGAACACCATGCCGCGGTCCGGGCCGGGCGCGGCGACCGGCTTGCCCCACATCAGCAGGCTGCCCTCGGACGCCGACTCGAACCCCGCCACCATGCGCAGCAGGGTGGACTTGCCGCAGCCGGACGGGCCGATCAGGCAGATGAACTCGCCCTTGTCGATCCGCAGCGACGCGTCGGAGAGCGCGGTGATCGTCTCCGCCCCGAAGGCGAAGCGCTTGGTGACGTGCTGCGCCTCGAGGATCGGCAGCACCGCGCTCGTCACGGCCCGTGGCGCCGCCATCACGTCATCCATGTTGCGGGCTCCAGCGCAGCAGGCGGCGGCCCAGCGCCTGGACCGCCTGGTCGGACAGGAAGCCGAGCACGCCGATGGTGACCATGCCGCTCACCACGATCTCGGTCCGCGACAGCTGCCGCGCCTCCATGATGATGGCGCCGAGCCCGGTCTGCACGCCGGTCATCTCGCCCACCACGATCACCACCCAGGCGAAGCCGAGGCCGAGGCGGAGGCCGGTGAAGATCGAGGGCAGCGCCGCCGGCAGCACCACCTTCCAGAAGATGGCCTGGCGGGAGACGCCGAGCATCGCCGCCGCCTCGAACAGCCGTCCCTCCACGTTCTTCACGCCGAAGATGGTGTTGAGAAGGATGGGGTAGAAGGCGCCGAGGAAGACCAGGAAGAAGGCGCTGCGCGGGCCGATGCCGAAGACGATCATGGCCAGCGGCAGCCAGGCCGTCACCGGGATGGGCCGCAGGATCTGCAGGGTCGGGTCCAGCAGGTCCCGCACCACGGCGATGCGGCCGATCAGCATGCCGAGCGGCAGCGCGACCGCCGCGGCCAGCGCGAAGCCGCCATAGACGCGCGACAGGCTGGCCAGGGTGTGGGTCAGCAGCGTCTCGGAATAGAGGTCGTCCCAGACGCCGCCGAAAGCCAGGTCCCACCACTGCACCGCGACATCCCAGGGCGGCGGGATCAGGCTGTAGGCGCGGCCGGTGGTCGACAGGTGCCAGGCGAGGATGCCCAGCACCGGCGCCGCCACCGCCAGCAGCACCTGGCGCGGGGAGATTCCCCGCGCGCCGAGCACGCTCATGCCGCCGCCTTGGCCAGCTCGTCCGAGAAGCGGGTGTCGAAGAAGGTGTTGAAATCGGGCAGGGCGCGGATCTGCCGCAGGCTCAGCATGTGGTCGGCATAGGTGCGGGCGCGCTGCACCATCTCCGGCGTCATCTGCCAGTTCAGCTCGACATTGGGCAGGCTGATCTCCAGCGCGTCGCGCCGCATGCCGAGCCGGGCGACTGCCGTCTCGATGGTGACGTCCCGGTTGGCCATGCCGAACTCGCTGGCCTGGCGGTGCACCCGCAGCATCTGCCGCACCAGGTCGGGCCGCTGCGCGACGGTGTCGGCATGGGTCGCGAAGATCATGTTCAGCGAGCCCATGGGCGTGGAATAGGGATACTCCACGATCCTGCCGACGCCGCTGGCGACGGACACGCCGGGGCCGGGCTCGGCGCCGACATAGGCCTCGATGTCGCCGCGGGCGAGGGCGATCGGCATCTCCGAGAAGGAGACGCGGATGGATTGCAGGTCGCGGATGGTCATGCCTTCCATCCGCAGGCGTTCCAGGATGAACACCTCCTGCGTCGAGCCGGGCCAGATCCCGACCTTCTTGCCGCGCAGGTCCGCCAGCTTCTCGATGCCCGCATCCTTGCGTGCCACCACGGCCATGCCGCGGTCGCAGCAGGACCCGACCACCACCACCGGCTCGCGCGCCGCGGCGCCCAGGATGCCGGCGGCGATGCCGAAGGCGCCGAACTCCACCGACTTGGTGACGACGGCGTTCTTGCCCTCGGTCGGGCTCTCGAACACCACCACCTCGATCCGCAGCCCGGCCGGCTGGAAGCGCTCATACAGGTAGGGCGCGATGGAATGGATCAGCCGCAGCGCGCCCATCTTCACCGCCACGCCCTGGGCCCGCAGGGCAGGGGCGGCCAGGGGGGCAGCGAGGGTGGCGGCGCCGGCGGCCAGCACGGTGCGGCGGGCGAGGGTCATGGCGTGCAGTCTCCCGGGGACCTGTTCTGGGGCCCCGCGGGATGCAACCACCGTGCCGTCGCCGGGCGGCGTCCCCGCCGCCGGCTTCTGCCTAATCCGCGCGCAATTCCCGGACGGGCTTGCCCGCGAGATAGCCCTCGATCGCCTCGACCGCGCCCTGGAAATAGGCCCGGTAATTCTCCTCGGTCACGTAGCCCAGATGCGGCGTCAGCACCGTGTTCGGCGCCGCGAGGATCGGGTGGTCGGCCGGCAGCGGTTCGGTGTCGTAGACATCGAGCCCGGCGCCGCCGATCCGGCGTTCCCGCAGCGCGGCGACCAGCGCCGCCTGGTCGATCAGCGGGCCGCGGCTGGTGTTGACGATGACGGCGGTCGGCTTCATCCGCGCCAGGTCACCGGCGCCGATGATCCCGCGCGACCGGTCCGACAGCACCAGGTGCAGCGTCACCACATCCGCCTCGGCCAGCAGCTGCTCCTTGCTCACGGCCGTGGCGCCGGCGGCGGCGGCCTTCTCGGCGGTCAGGTTCTGGCTCCAGGCCAGCACCTTCATGCCGAAGGCGGCGCCCACCCTCGCCACGCGGCCGCCGAGATTGCCAAGGCCGACGCAGCCCAGCACCTTGCCTTCCAGCGTGTTGCCCATGGCGACCTGCCAGCGCCCCTCGCGCAGCGCCGCCTGCTGCTCCGGGATCCTGCGCATCAGGGACAGGATCAGCCCCCAGGTCAGGTCCACCGTGGGATGCGCGACGGAAGGCGTGCCGCAGACGGCGATGCCGCGCTCGGCGCAGGCCGCGAGGTCGATGCTGCGGTTGCGCATGCCGGTGGTGATGAGGAGCTTGAGGTTCGGCAGCTGCTCGATCAGCGCGCGGGGGAAGGGGGTGCGCTCCCGCATCGCCAGGATGGCGTCGCAGGGGCGCAGGCGCTCCAGCAGGGCGGGGCCGGCGACGGTGTCGCGGTACTGGTCGATCTGCAGGCTCTCCGGCAGCCGGTCCCAGGGGCCCAGCCGCAGGGTCACGCCCTGGTAGTCGTCGAGGATGGCGAGGCGCTGGAGCGCAGGCATGGCGGGTCCTCCGGTTGGCTGCCCTGGGATATGCCGCGCAGGGGCCGTCAAGGCCACCCGGGAGGGGCGTGGCCCCGCCCGGACCCATCCCGGCAGGGGTCAGGCGACCCCTTGGTGGGCCTGGGTCCGACCCGAGGCTACCCGCGCAGCGCCCGCAGCGCGTTCAGGATGACCGCCACATCGATCGCTTCCTGCAGCACCGCGCCCTGCACCGGCGTCAGGTATCCCGCCGCCGCCGCCAGCATCCCCAGCACCGACAGCCCGATCCCGGCCGCCACGCTCTGCAGCGCGATGCCGCGGGCGCGGCGGGCGATGCGCATCGCCTCCGCCAGGCGGTCGATGCGGTCCACCAGCACCACCGCATCCGCGGCCTCGGCGCTCGCCGCCGCGCCGCGCGCGCCCATGGCGACGCCGATATCGGCCGCGGCCAGGGCCGGCGCGTCGTTCACGCCATCGCCCAGCATCAGCACCGGGCCCTGCGGCTTCTCGCGCAGCACCGCCGCCACCTTCTCGGCCGGGCTGCGCTCCGCCAGCACCGCATCCACGCCCAGCGCGGCGCCGACCGAGTCCGCCACCGCGGCCCGGTCGCCGGAAAGCAGCACGATGCGGCGGATGCCCGCCGACCGTGCCGTTGCCAGCATGGCCGCGGCATCGGCCCGCGGCGGGTCGGCCAGCACCAGCAGCCCGGCCGGCGCGCCATCCGCCGCCACCAGCACGCGCAGCGCGCCCGGCGCATGGCCGTCCGCCTCCGCTGCGGCCCCCGGCCAGCCATGCGCCGCGACGAAGCCCGGGCCGCCCAGCGCCACGCGCCGGCCTTCGACCAGCCCGGCGATGCCGGCGCCCGGGTCCTCATGCACCCCGGTGGGCGTCGCCAGGGGCAGGCCCGCCTCCCGCGCCGCCGCCACCAGCCCCTGCGCCACCGGATGCGCGCTTGCCTGATCCAGCGACGCCGCCAAGCGCAGCAACTCCGCCCCCGTCAGGCCCGGCTCGGGCCGCGCCTCCAGAAGCCGCACCCGCCCTTCGGTCAGGGTGCCGGTCTTGTCCAGCAGCAGCACGCGCACCCGCGCGAGCATCTCCAGCGCCGCGCCAGACTTCACCAGCACGCCGGCGCGGGCGGCGCGGGACAGCCCGGCGATCAGCGCCACCGGCACCGCCAGGATCAGCGGGCAGGGCGTCGCCACCACCAGTACCGCCAGCACCCTCCGCGCGTCGCCCGACAGCGCCCAGGCCGCGGCGGCGATCGCGAGCGTCACCGCCAGGAAGCCCAGCGCCCAGCGATCGGCCAGCCGCGCCATGGGCGCCCGGCTGGCCTGCGCCTGTTCCACCAGCCGGACGATGCCGGCCAGCGTGCTCTCGGCCGCCGGCCGGGCCGCCAGCAGGTCGAAGGCCTCGCCGGCATTGGTGGCGCCGGACAGCACCGCCGCGCCCGCCGCGATCCGCTGCGGCAGGGATTCCCCGGTCAGCGCGGCGGTGTCCAGCACCGCGGCGGACAGGGCGGTGCCGTCCACCGGCACCACCTCTCCCTGGCGGACCAGCAGCCGGTCGCCGGGCCGGATGGCCTCGATCGCCACCTCCTCCAGCCCCGCCGCGCCGTGGCGGGCGGCGCGGCGGGGCTGGCGGGCGAGCAGCGCGGTCATCTCCGCGCGCGCCCGGGCGCGCGCATGGTCCTCGAGGAAGCCGCCGCCGGCGAACATCAGCGCCACCACCGCGCCGGCGAGCGGCTCGCCCAGCGCCAGCGCCCCGGCCATGGACAGCGCCGCCAGCAGGTCCAGCCCGGCCTGGCCGGCCAGCAGGCCACGGAGGATGTCGCGCAGCAGGACCGCCAGCACCGGCAGCGTGGCGGCGGCGAAGGCCGACGGCGCCAGGCCCGGCGCCAGCGCCTGGAACGCCAGGCCCAGCGCCAGCCCACCCGCCGCCCAGGCCAGCAGCAGGACGCGCAGGCCGTGCCCGGTCAAGGCGGCGGCAGTAGCAGCCGCCGCGCGGCCTCCCGCAGGCGGGCCGGCAGGTGCACCGTCCGCGTCTGCTCGGCGCGGCTCACATAGACATGGATGAAATGCCCCTCGGCGCTCGCGCGGTCCTCCTCGTTGCGAAAGAGGCCGAGCTCGTAGCGGATGGAGGAGGTGCCGAGCCTGCCGCAGCGCACCCCCACCGCCACCACATCGGGGAAGCTGATCGGCGCGAAGTAGCGGCACTGCGTCTCGACCACCAGGCCCACCTCCGTGCTGCTGCCGAGGTCGAGCACGCCGTTCGCGATCAGGAATTGCGCGACCGCGGTGTCGATCCAGGAATAGTAGGTGACGTTGTTGACATGGCCGTAGACGTCGTTGTCCATCCAGCGCGTCGGGATGCTGGTGAACCAGCGGTAGTCGGCGCGGGTGCCGATGGGCGCCTTCTCCGGCACGGCGCGCCCCTGCGGCGCGGCGCGATCGGCCGCACTCATGCCAGCGCCTCCTCGACGATCGCGTCGTCCACGCAGGCCTCGAAGGGGGGCACATGCGGGATCACGCCGCTGGCCAGCATGGCGGCGCCCAGCCGGTCGAAGGCCGCGCGCGGGAAGCGCGGCCCGGCATCCCACAGCCCGAGGCCCTGGTAGCGCGCGATGGCCCGGACGCGGTGGCTGGACGGCACATCGGGGAAGCGCGGCGCGATCCGCTCCGCCACCTCGCCCGCCGGGGCCGAGCGGATGAACTCCAGCGCCTCCGCCATCGCCCGGATCATGGCCATCAGCGGCGCGCGTTTGGCGGCGATGCCGGCCTCGGTCGCGTAGAAGGCGGTGTAGGCGGTGTGGCCGCGGCCGGCCTGGGCATGCCAGACGGCGCCGCCGGCATCCTCCACCCGGCAGGCGAATGGCTCGAACATCTGGGCGAGGTCGAGCCCGCCCTCCGCCACCGCCTCGGCATTCTGCGCCATGGTCCGGTCGGTCACCGCCCGCAGCGTTGCCCAGTCCATCCCGCGCTCCGCCAGGTCGCCCCGCAGGCACCAGACCGGCGTCGGCACTTCCGAAACCAGGCCGAGCCGGAGGCCGGGCAGCTGCTCCAGCGCGAAGGCGGGGCGCGCCGCGCCGCCCATGAGCAGGAAGGGATCGCGCATCACCACGGCGCAGAAGCTGCGCAGCGTGCAGTCCGGCGTGGTGGCGCGCAGCAGCAGCGGGCGCATCGGCCCGCTCCAGGCCAGGTCGGCCTCGCCGGCGAGCAGCTTCGCCGAGGCGGCGTCCGGGCTGCCGGCGGTGACCATCTCCACCGCCACGCCCTGGCGGGCGAAGGCGCCGAGCGACTCGGCGAGGTAGAAAGGCGCGTAGAAGAGGGCCCGGAAGGGCTCCAGCAGGGTGATGCGATCCAAGGCGGGGTCCCCCGTGTCGCCGCGCATGATCCCCCGGAAGCGGCATCGGGGCGAGTCCCGCGCCGCCGCGGCCGGCAGCGGATGCATTCGGGCTTCGCCCCCCGCGAAGGCGCTGCTATGCACGCGGCATGGTCCGCGCCCCCGCGCGGCGCCCGAAGCCAGCGGTGGAACCGAGCGCCCCTTTGAACAGCCACACCCTTCCGGAAACCTTCAGGCTTCGCGCCGGCAACTTCAACCTGCTGGTGCTGCGGCTGCTCGACCCGCGGCCGGACGCGGTGCTTCCGGCGCTGGGCGACCAGTTCCGCCGCGCCCCGGGCTTCCTGCGCTTCGCGCCCATCGTCATCGGCCTGTCGGACCTGGTGGCGGCGCCGGAGGAGGTGGATTTCCGCGGCCTGGTGGAAGGCCTGCACGCGCTGGAGATCGTGCCGATCGGCACCAGCGGCGGCAGCCCGCAGATGCGCCAGGCGGCGACCGCGGCCGGCCTGCCGCCGCTGCGCGCCGCCGGCGGGAAGGAGACGGAGGTGGAGGCCGCGCTGGCCGCCGCCCTGCCCGCGCCGCAGGAGGCACCGCCGCCCGCCCCGCCGCCGGCACCCGTGGCGGCGCCCGCCGCCACCCGGCCGGCGCTGGTGGTGACGGACCCGGTGCGCGCGGGGCAGCGGATCTATGCCGAGGGGTCGGACCTGGTGGTGACCGCCACCGTCAACCCGGGCGGCGAGGTGATCGCCGACGGCCATGTGCATGTCTATGGCGCGCTGCGCGGCCGGGCCATCGCGGGCGCCCGCAACGATGCCGAGGCGCGGATCTTCGCGCTGAATTTCGACCCTGAGCTGATCGCCATCGCCGGCTTCTACGCGGTGCGCGAAGGCCTGGGGGAAGCGCCCATCGGCCGGCCGACCCAGGTCCGGCTGGAGGGCGAGGAGATGCGGTTCGGGCCGTTGGGCTAGGCCGGGGCGCGTCCGGATGGACGCGTCCGGGTGCATGAGCATGCCCGGCGCGCCGTGGCAGGCCGTGAAGGGCGCCGGCGGCGTGGGCGGGCGCGAAGGCGCCGGCCGCCACGTCCCGGCCGGCGGC
>NZ_SMOA01000161.1 GCF_004353985.1 Paracraurococcus ruber
GCCAGCGCCAAGCCCAGCGCCAGCCCGCCGGCGGCCGCCAGCAGCAGCCGCCCGCGCGCCGCTTCCGTATCCGCCGCCACGGCCCGCGCCGCGGCGGCGCCCAGCGCGACGAAGCCGCCGACCTGCAGCGCGGTGCCGAACGCCCGCCACGGCTCCAGCGCCCAGAGCGCGGTCAGCGCCGCCCAGCCGAACAATGCCAGGGCCGCCCAGGCCGCCGCACCGGACGGCCAGGGCCAGGCGCCGAAGCGGCGGCGATGCGCCACCACGCAGAGCAGCAGGGCAATGGTGGCGATCGGCGCCAGCGCCTTGGATTGCAGCACCCCGATGGCAGGGGCGACCGCCAGTGCCACGGCGAGCGGAAGGCTGCCGCTGCGGGGCGCCGTGACCACGTCCAAACCACACACTCCGCCATCGGGAGGGGGCTTTGCCCCTCCCGAACCCACTTCACCCGGGAACCCATCAACGATGCGCCGCATCGTTGATGGGACCCGCATTGGCCGAAAGGCCTTTGGAAACCGCGAGGCTCAGACCGGAGCGATGGCCTCGCGCCGCAGCTCCACCGTCAGCTCGTCCAGCGCCTTGCCGACGCGGTCGAGCATCTCGTCGATCTCGGGCTCGGTGATGATCAGCGGCGGGGAGAAGCCCATGCTGTCGTTCGTCATCGCCCGCATGATGACGCCGTGCTTTTCCGCCAGCTTGGTCAGCCGCGGGCCGACCTTCTTCGCCGGGTCGAAATTCTTCGCGCCCGCCTTGTCCTCGACCAGCTCCACGGCGGCGACCAGGCCGACGCCGCGCACCTCGCCGACCAGCGGATGGCCCGCGAAGCGCTCCCGCAGCTGCGCCTGCATGTAGGGCCCGACCTTGCGGACATGGCCGAGCATGTCGACCTCGTCGTAGATCTTCAGCGTCTCGATCGCCACCGCCGCCGGCACCGGATGGCCGGAATAGGTGAAGCCATGGCCCCAGGTGCCGACGGTGGACGACCCCTCGGCGATGCCCTGGAACACCCGCTCGCTCACCATCACCGCCGAGATCGGCAGATAGGCCGCGGACAGCGCCTTGGCGCAGACCAGGATGTCCGGCTGGATGTTGAAGGTCTGGCTGCCCCAGTAATTGCCGGTGCGGAAGAAGCCGGCGATCACCTCGTCGACGCAAAACAGGATGTCGTGCCTGCGCAGCACGGCCTGCACCTTCTCGAAATAGGTGGGGGGCGGGATGATGACGCCGCCGGCGCCCATGAAGGGCTCGGCATAGAAGGCGCAGATCGTCTCCGCGCCCTCGCGCAGGATCACCTCCTCCAGCTCATTGGCCAGGCGGGTGGCGAAATCCTCCTCGGACTCGCCGGGCTTCGCGTTGTGGTAGTGGTGCGGCGTGCCGACATGGATGAAGCCCGGCAGCGGCAGGTCGAACAGCCGGTGGTTCGCCGGCAGGCCCGTGAGGCTCGCGCTGGCCAGCGTGATGCCGTGATAGCCCTTCAGCCGGGAGATGATCTTCTTCTTCTCCGGCTTGCCGATGGCGTTGTGCATGTACCACAGCATCTTGATGACGCTGTCGTTGGCCTCGGACCCGCTGTTGGCGAAGAACACCTTGCTCATCGGCGCCGGTGCCCGCTCGATCAGCATCTCCGCCAGGTCCACCATCGGCTCGTGCGACTTGCCGGTGAAGGAATGGTAGAAGGGCAGCTTGCGCATCTGCTCGGCGGCGGCGTTCACCAGCCGCTCGTTGTCGAAGCCGAGGCTGGCGCACCAGAGCCCCGCCACGCTCTCGATGTAGTCCTTGCCCTGGTCGTCATAGACCTTCACGCCCTTGCCGCGGTTGATCACCAGCGGGCCGTTGACGAGGTGCGCCTTGTGGTCGGTGTAGGGGTGCAGCGCATAGGCGATGTCGCGGGCGGCAGTCGAATTGCGGGGCGGGGTCATCGGCCGGGCCTTCTCCTTCAGTCGCCCCACTGTGCCAGTATTGCCCGCCGCGCCCAAGCCCGCCGCGCGCATGTCACCTTCCTACGGCAGCCGGCCACCGCAGCCGGTGGACGCCCCGGCGCGGCGCGGGCATGGTCCGGCCCGCCAGAGGATGGGGTGTTCGGCCATGAAACGGATCGGGATGCGCGGCGCCGGCCGCCGGGCGATGCTGGCGGCGCCGCTGCTGGCCCTGGCGGCGCCAGGCCTCGCCCGTGCCCAGATCCGCCGCCATGAGCTTGGCGCGCTGGCCCTGCCGGTGAAGCAGGACGACACGGTGGCGCCGGGCACCAGGCGGGACGTGCTGCTGCGCTGGGGCGACCGCGTGGCCTTCGACGCCCCGGCCTGGGACCCGCGCCGGCCCGACCCGGACGGTGCCGCGGCGCAATTCGGCTGGGATGCACGGGTCGCCGGCATCGCCGTGCCGCAGCAGCAGGCGGCGGACGGCATCCCGCGCGCGGTGCTGGCGGTGGTGCATCCGACGGTCAACCCCGCCTTCGCCTTCCCCGGCGGGCAGGACCAGCCCTCGGCGGCGGCTTCCATGCAGGGCGCGTCCCTGCTGAACCTGGAAAAGCAGGGCCCGCGCTGGGTGGTGGTGGATGGCGGCTTCCAGAGCCGCCGGCTCTCGGCCGGGACGCTCTGCCGCGTCTCCGGCCCGGCCGGCCAGGGCAGCGTGCGCGGCGTGCTGGGCCTGGCCGGCGGCTGCGTCACGCCCTGGGGGACGCTGCTGCTGGCGGAAGGCGACCCCGCCGCCTGGCTGGCCCGGCTGGCGCCGCTGGATGCGCGGTTCCGCGACCCCGCCGGCTTCGGCTGGGTGGTGGAGCTGAACCCCTTCGACCCGCAATCCCTGCCGGTGAAGCGCGGCGCGCTGGGCCGCTTCGCGCATGGCGACGTGGCGGCGGCGCTGACCCGCGACGGCAGGGCGGTGGTGTACCTGACCGACCGGCGGCCGGCCGGCTTCCTGCTGCGCTTCGTCTCGGCCGGGCCGGCGACGGCCGAGGATGCGCTGGATGCCGGCACATTCTCCGTCGCGCGGATCGAGCGTGACCGCTGCACTTGGGTGCGGCTGCCGGCCGGCGCCCCCGACCCGGTGGCGGCGGCGGCGCAGGCGGGCGGCAGCCCCCTGGACGGGCCGGCGGGGCTGGGCCTCGATCCCTCCCGGCCGCGGCTGCTGCTGGCCTGCCATGGCAGCCCGGCGCGGCCGGCCGGGCATGTCATCGAACTGACCGCCGACAACAACGATGACGGCGCCGACACCGCCCGCGCCGCGCTGCTCTTCGCCGCCGGCGACCCGCGCAGCGCCGAGGCCGGCTATGGCCGCGCCGGCCTGCCGCCGGGCAGCGCTTGGCCGGAGAACCCGGATACCGTGACGGTGGATGCGCGCGGCCGCGCCTGGATCGGCACCGACCGCGGCGGGCGGGTGGGTCCGCAGGCGGAAGGCCTCTATGCCTGCGACCTGGACGGCCCGGGGCGCGGCGTGCCGCTGCCCATCTACGGCGCGCCGCGCGCCGCCTCGATCGGCGGGGCGGCGCTGACGCCGGACGGGGAGGCGCTGTTCACCGCCGCCCGGCACCCCGGCGCCGAGCCGGGCGGGAGCTTCGAGCGGCCCTCCACCCGCTGGCCGGAATTCCGCGCCGGCCTGCCGCCGCGCAGCACGCTGCTGGGCCTGCAGCGCGCGGCGGGCGGCCCGGTGGGGGGCTGACCGGCGAGGCCGTCCAAGGCATCCGGGCGTCCCGCTCGCAGCGCGCCCGGCGGGCGCGACGGCCTGCGGAGGCGTAGGCAGCCGCCGCCGCGGCGGCTGCCCGTGATGCCGGCCGGCATGATCATCCCGCCTGGCGCGCGGCCGTCACAGCGTCGGCACGCTGCGCCGACCCGCGCGCAAGGCGGGTCGGCGGACGCCGGGGCGTCCGCACGCCGGTCTCAGGCGGGCTGCGGCGGGGCGTAGATCTGGCCGCCGTCGTTGCGGAACCGCTCGGCCATCTCCTCCATGCCCTTCTCCGCCGCGGCGCGGATGTCCTGGCTGATCTTCATGGAGCAGAATTTCGGCCCGCACATCGAACAGAAATGCGCCAGCTTGGCGCCTTCCGCCGGCAGCGTCTGATCGTGGAATTTCTCCGCCGTCTCGGGGTCGAGGCTGAGGTTGAACTGGTCTCGCCAGCGGAACTCGAAGCGCGCCCGGGACAGCGCATCGTCCCGCAGCTTGGCCGCCGGATGCCCCTTCGCCAGGTCGGCGGCATGCGCCGCGATCTTGTAGGTGATGACGCCGGTCTTCACATCGTCCCGGTCCGGCAGGCCGAGATGCTCCTTCGGCGTGACGTAGCAGAGCATGGCGGTGCCGAACCACCCGATCATCGCCGCGCCGATGCCGGAGGTGATGTGGTCGTAGCCCGGCGCGATGTCGGTCGTGAGCGGGCCGAGGGTGTAGAAGGGCGCCTCGCCGCAGACCGCGAGCTGCTTGTCCATGTTCTCCTTGATCTTGTGCATGGGAACATGCCCAGGCCCTTCGATCATCACCTGGCAGTCGTGCTTCCAGGCGATCTGCGTCAGCTCGCCCAGCGTTTCCAGCTCGGCGAATTGCGCGGCGTCGTTGGCATCGGCGATGCTGCCCGGCCGCAGCCCGTCGCCCAGCGAGAAGCTGACGTCATAGGCCCGCATGATCTCGCAGATCTCGTCGAAGCGCTCATACAGGAAGCTCTCGCGGTGATGCGCCAGGCACCACTTCGCCATGATCGAGCCGCCGCGGGAGACGATTCCGGTGACGCGCTTCGCGGTCAGCGGGATGTAGGGCAGCCGCACGCCGGCATGGATGGTGAAGTAGTCCACCCCCTGCTCGGCCTGCTCGATCAGCGTGTCGCGGAAGATCTCCCAGGTCAGGTCCTCGGCACGGCCGCCGACCTTCTCCAGCGCCTGGTAGATCGGCACCGTGCCGATCGGGACGGGGCTGTTGCGGATGATCCATTCCCGCGTGGTGTGGATGTTCCGCCCGGTGCTGAGGTCCATCACCGTGTCGGCGCCCCAGCGGATCGCCCAGACCAGCTTGTCCACCTCCTCCCCCACCGAGGACCAGACTGCGCTGTTGCCGATATTGGCGTTGATCTTCACCAGGAAGTTCCGGCCGATCGCCATCGGCTCGATTTCCGGGTGGTTGATGTTGGCCGGGATGATGGCGCGGCCGCGCGCCACCTCGTCACGGACGAATTCCGGCGTGACGTAGTCGGGGATGGCGGCGCCGAAATCCTCGCCATCGCGCGCCGCGGCCTCGTGCAGCCTCTCGCGGCCCAGGTTCTCCCGGATGGCGACGTATTCCATCTCGGGCGTCACGATGCCGGCCCGGGCATAGGCCATCTGCGTCGGCGCGGCGCCCGGCTTTGCCCGCAGCGGGCGGCGGCCGGCGCGGTCGAAGACCGGCACGCGGCGCGCCTCGCCCGCCTTCAGCCCGTCATCCTCCGGCTTCGGCTCCCGGCCGTCATAGGCCTGCACATCGCCGCGCGCCGCGATCCAGGCTTGGCGCAGGGCCGGCAGCCCGGCGCGGATATCGGTCCGCGCCTCGGGGTCGGTATAGGGGCCGGAGGGATCGTAGACCCGCAGCGGCGCCTCGCCGCCGCCGACCGCGATCTCGCGCATCGCCACGCGCAGGTCCGGGTGCAGCGCGCCGGGCACATGCACCTTGCGCGAGGCAGGGAGCGGGCCGGTGGTGACCTTCGGCAGGTCGGGGGGCAGGGAATCGGGCATTCTGGACCTCCTCCAACACAGGAGATCCGGGGGTGCGGATGCGCGGGGTGGGCAGACGACCCCCACGTGGGCGCTGCCCGAGACGTTCCTCTCCCTACGCCGGCATGACCCGGATCAGGTTCGAAGGGTCAGCGCGACGAAGCGCTATCTCAGCCCCTGCGGGAGCCCCCCTGGAACGCGCGGGAGGGTGCGGCCGGTGGCTGGCGCTGTCAACGCGCCGTCGCGGGGCGGAACCACCCCTGGATGGCACGCGGAGGGGCGGCATCTGGATCGGGGCACGATGCCTGGGGCCGGCCAGGCATGCCCGGCCGCCGCGACGGCGCTTGCGGGATCCGCCCGGCCATGCCGGGGGATGCTGCGGGCCGCCTGCGATCGGCGGCCATCGCCCGCGGCCGGTCTGCCGCCCCCCACGGCCTGGCGCGATGCGCTCGCGCGGAGGGCCGACCGCGCCGGAACCGGAGCAGAAAGGGGCATGGCTGCGGGGATCACCGGGCCGGCACATCGGCCGGCCCCGGGCGTCAGGCCGGTTCGCGGGTTTCCGGCTGCGGCCCGTCATACTCCGGCTCGTTGCCCTCCAGGGCATGGCCGTTCATCTGGCCGTTCATCTCGTTGGTCTGGTCGCCACCCGGCCCGTCGGCGCCGTCGCCCGGGTCGGAACTCTGCTGGAAGCGGCGGGGCTGGTGCTGGCCGTCCCGCTGCTGCTGCGCCTGGTTCATGGCGTTCAGGATGCGGAAATAGTGCTCGGCGTGCTGGAAATACCCCTCCGCCATCACCCGGTCGCCGGAGCTGGTCGCGTCGCGCCCGAGCTGCAGGTACTTCTCGAAGAGCTGCTGGGCAGTGCCCCGCAGCCGCATGTCCGGACCGTTCGAGTCGAAGACATGGTTGCGGTTCATCGGCTGGTGGCCGGACTGGCGGAACTGGCCGCCGCCCCCACCGCCGCCGCCACCCCCACCGCCACCACCATGCCGGTGGTTGCGGCCGCGCATGCGTTTCATGTTCATCGGTATTGCGTCTGCCGTCTCGCAGGTGGCCCGCGCCGCCCGCCCCCTTCGCAGGGGTGCGCACGGCAAAAGCGGTGGATATGATCCAAAGCATTGCGGCCGGCAGGGGAGCAACCAGGGCGCCCACAGCCTGTCCGCAGTCCGTACCCACGCGCCAAGGCGGCGGGGCGCACCCGTCCGCCCGCGAGGGCCGAAGGGCAAGCTAGCCCCAGCGCGCCGGCCCGCCAATGGGTTTTTTCGCGGGCCTGCTCCGCGCCATGGGCCGGCGCCGGCGCCCCGCCGCGGAATGCAGCCGTGGCGTCGGCGTGGGGACCGGGCGGCGGAGCCGCGCCCGCATGGCCGGGGCTGCGACCAGGCCGGCGCGGGACCCTGCCCTGCCGGCCCGGATCCGGCGCGGCGACCGGCGAATCCGCGCCCCGCCGCGGGCCGGAGCAGATCGCGGCGGGGCGTGTCGCTGCGGCCGCGGGACCCCGCACCGCCGATTTCAGGACGACGCAGGTTCACCGCCCGATCGGGCAGGCAGCCCGCGCCACCGGGGCAGGCCGGCCGACGCGACGGCAGCGCCGCCCGCGGTCAGGCGGCGCCGAGCACCAGGGCGCGCGGGATGCCGCCCAGGTCGGGCCGGCATGCCAGACACCGCAGCCCCGCCGCGGCGGCCAGCGCGGTCACCGCCTCCTCCTGCCCCTGGCCCAGTTCCAGCACCGCCCGGCCGCCGGGGGCCAGCAGCCCGGGCAGCGCCGCGGCGATGGCCCGGTAGGCCTCCAGCCCATCCGCCCCGCCGTCGAGGGCCGAGGCGGGCTCATGCCGCGCCACCTCCGGCATCAGGCCGGGGATGGCGGCGGACTCGATGTAGGGCGGGTTGGACAGCACCAGGTCGAAGCGGCCGGCGACGGGGGCCGCCCAGTCGGCCACGGCGAAGGCCGCTCGCCCGCCGAGGCCGAGGCGCGCGGCATTCGCCCGCGCCAGGGCCGCCGCCGCCGGCACGCGGTCGAGGCCGAGGCCGGTGGCCGCCGGGAATTCGCTCAGCGCCGCCAGCAGCAGGCAGCCCGTGCCGGTGCCGAGGTCGAGCACCCGCCGCACCGCGCCACGGTCGGGGAAGGCCTCCAGCGCCGCCTCGACCAGCGCTTCCGAATCCGCCCGCGGGATGAGGGTGGCGGGGGAGACGGCGAAGGGCAGCGACCAGAATTCCTGGCAGCCCAGCAGATGCGCCACCGGCGCATGGTCCAGCCGCCGGCGCAGCAGGTCGCCGAAGCGGGCGGCGGCGCCGGGCGGGACGGCGGCGCGCGGGTCACGCAGCAGGTCCTCCTGCCGGCAGCCCAGGGCATGCGCCAGCAGCAGCCGCGCCTCCAGCCGGGGCGAGTCGATGGCGGCCGCCCGCAGGTGCTGCCCGGCCCGGCAGAGGAAGAAGCCGACCGTGCCGGCGGGGTCGGCGCAGGCCGGGGTCATGCGGCGCCGGGCACGCCCGGGCGCCAGCGCCGGCCGCCCCGGCGGCTCATTCGCCCTCCGCCGCCAGCCGCGCCGCCTCGTCCTCGGCCGTCAGCGCATCGATGATCTCGTCGAACTCGCCCAGCATGACGCGGTCGATCTTGTGCAGCGTCAGGCCGATCCGGTGGTCGGTCACCCGCCCCTGCGGGAAATTATAGGTGCGGATCCGCTCGCTGCGGTCGCCGGTGCCGACCTGGCCGCGGCGGTCGGCGGCGCGGGTGGCGGCCAGGCGCGCCCGCTCGGCCTCGAAGATGCGGGCGCGCAGCACCTTCATCGCCTTCGCCTTGTTCTTGTGCTGGCTCTTCTCCTCCTGCATCGCCACCACCGTCCCGGTGGGCAGGTGGGTGATGCGGACGGCGCTGTCGGTCTTGTTCACATGCTGGCCGCCGGCGCCGGAGGCGCGGTAGGTGTCGATCCGCAGGTCGGCGTCGTTGATCTGCACATCCACCTCCTCCGCCTCCGGCATGATGGCCACGGTGACGGTGGAGGTGTGGATGCGGCCCTGCGTCTCGGTCGCCGGCACCCGCTGCACGCGGTGCACGCCGCTTTCGTATTTGAGGCGGGCGAAGACGCCGCGGCCGGCGATCTCGGCGACCGCGCCCTTCACGCCGCCCAGGTCGCTCTCGTCATAGTCCATCACCTCGAAGCGCCAGCGCCGCGCCTCGGCATGGCGCTGATAGGCGCGGAACAGCTCGGCGGCGAAGAGCGCGGCCTCGTCGCCGCCGGCGGCGGGGCGGATCTCCAGGATGGCGCTGCGCTCGTCGGCCGAATCCTTCGGCAGCAGCATCAGGCGCACCTCGCGCTCCAGCCGCGGCACGGCCTCCTTCTGGGCGAGGTACTCGTCCTCGGCCAGCTCGCGCAGCTCGGGGTCGGCCAGCATGGCCTCCGCCTCGTCGCGGGCGCGCTCGGCGGCGCGTAGCGCCTCCACCTTCTCGACCAGCGGCTCCAGCTCCGACAGCTCCTTCGACAGGGCGCCGAACTGGCTGCCCTCGGCGGTGGAGAGCAGGTGCTTCAGCTCCTCCGCCCGGGTCAGGACGCGGTCCAGCTTCTCCGAGAGGCTCACCGCTGCTCCCCGTCCTCCGCATCCTCGTCCCCGGCGCCGAATTCCTCCTCCAGCACCAGGTTCAGCATGGCCTGCGCCGCGCTCTCGACGACGCCGGTCTCGGCCAGGGCCCGCAGCAGGTCGGTCAGCGGCACGCGGTGCTGGCTGCCATCCTCGAGATTCTTCACCACCGCCATGCCGTCCGCCAGTTCGTCATCGCCCAGGATGACGGCGGCGCCGGCACTGACCTTGTTCGCGCGTTCCATCCGGCGCTTGGTGTTGCCCTTGTAGGCGATCTCGGCAACCACGCCGTGCTCACGCAGCGATTGCAGCACGTTGATCGCCGGCGCCTCCGCCGCCTCCCCCACCGGGATGATGGCCACGGGGCGCGGCGCCGGCGGGGTGAGGTCGCCGGCCTCCAGCAGCAGGGACAGGCGCTCCACCCCCGCCGCCCAGCCGACCGAGGGGGTGGGCGGGCCGCCCATCTCCTCCACCAGCCCGTTGTAGCGGCCGCCGCCCATCACCGTGCCCTGGGCGCCCAGCCGGTCCGTGACGAATTCGAAGGCGGTGTGGCTGTAGTAGTCGAGCCCCCGCACGATCCGCGGGTTTTCCCGGAAGGGCACGCCGAAGGCGGCGAGGTGGCGCTTCACCGCGGCGTAGAAGCCGGCCGCTTCCTCCGTCAGGTGCTCCAGGATGGTCGGCGCGCCGGCGACCAACGCCCTGTCCTTCGGGTCCTTGCTGTCGACGATGCGGAGCGGGTTCTTCTCGAGCCGCGCCTGGCTCTCCGCCGACAGCGCATCCCGGTGCCGGGTGAAATAGGCGACCAGCGCGGCGCGATAGGCATCGCGGCTCGGCCCGTCGCCCAGGGTGTTGATCTCGAGGACCGTGCCCTCCTCGATGCCGAGTTCCTGCTGGATGTGCCAGCCGCAGGCGATGACCTCGGCATCCGCCAGCGGCTCGGCGGCGCCCAGCACCTCGATCCCGATCTGGTGGAATTGCCGGTAGCGGCCCTTCTGCGGCCGCTCGTAGCGGAACATCGGCCCGGCATAGAAGACCTTGCGCGGCAGGTTCGCCTGGGTGAGGCCGTTGCTGACCAGGGCGCGGCAGACGCCGGCGGTGTTCTCCGGCCGCAGGGTCACGCTCTCGCCGCCCCGGTCCTCGAAGGAATACATCTCCTTCGACACGACGTCGGAGGTGTCGCCCAGGCCGCGCGAGAACACGCGGGTGTCCTCGAAGATCGGGGTGGCCCATTCCTCGAAGCCGTAGAGGGTGGCGATCCGCCGCGCCGTCTCGATGACATGGTGGTGCCGGCGGAACTCGGCGCCGATCAGGTCATGCGTGCCGCGGGCGGGCTGGAGCGGGGCTTGGGCCATGGGGGCGGTTTGCCGCGCGCCGCGACGGGCGGCAAGGGTCCATACCGGCCAGCACGAATGCTGGCCGGTCTGATTGTTGCGTTTGGCGCGCCGCCGCCACGCCGGGTCCCCGTCGCAGCAATGCTGCGACGGGGACCCGGCAACCCTGCGCGCGATACCGGCCTGCGGACGTCAGGAGGTCTGCCGGCCGGTATCAGGGGCGATCAGGATGAGGTCGGGGAAATCGGTGCGGTAACGCCGGGGATCGCGGGTCAGCAGCGGTCCGCCACCCACGGCCGCATCGGCCCCGATGAAGAAGTCAGGCAGGACGCCGGACCGCTGTCCGCCGCGCCGCCGATAGGCCAGGTGCGTCCGCGCGGCGAGGACGAGGGCCTCAGGCGGGGACCGCCCGACGACGATCCCGAGGAGGCCGAGGAACGCGTCCAGCTCGGCCGGGCGCCCGAAGCTGGCCGAGACTTCGGCGTAGACGATGTCGTTGATCCGCAACGGGCCACGCGCCGCCGCCTCGGCCATCCGGTCGCGGGACCAGTCCGCCCAGCCCGGCTGGGCATGGGCGATGTCGAGCAGAAGATTGGTATCGACCCAGGTCAAAGATCCTCGCGCTCGCCGCGCAGCAGCAGCATGATCTCATCCGTCGTCATGCCCTTGAGCGCGGTCGCGGACCCCATGGCCTGCGCGAAGGGGTCGGGCTTCGCACCGCCCTCGTCCGCTTTCTGCAGAACCACCCGCCCGTCCGGCTGCGGCACGAACTCCACCCGGCTCCCCGGCGCCAGCCCCAGCCGGTCGCGGATCGGCTTCGGGATGGTGACCTGACCCTTCACGGTCACGGGCATGCCCATGGCGGTAATACCTCACTGCGCACCGGTATTACCTAGGGATCTGACCGGCCCCGGGCAAGCGCCTTCAGCGCACCGCGAGCGTCAGGGCCAGGAACAGCAGCAGGTTCACCCCGGCCAGCACGCCCAGGCGGCGGATGGCCGTGTCCCGCCGCGCCAGGTCCTCGTCCAGCCCCGGCACCGGGTGCCGGCCCAGCATCCCGACCAGCAGGGCGGAGAAGCCGAAGGAGTTCACTCCGCCGCCTGCTGCGCGGCCTCGGCCGCCTTCTTCGCCGCCGCCTCGGCCTCGATCACCGCGGCCTTCTTCTCCACCAGCTCGACCAGGTGCTCGACCATCGCCGCCTCGTCGATGGTGTGGTCGGTCTTGCCCGCGGCATAGACCATGTGCCGGCCGGCGCCGCCGCCGGTCAGGCCGATATCGGTCATCAGCGCCTCGCCCGGGCCGTTCACCACGCAGCCGATGATGGACAGCGTCAGCGGCGTCTCGATATGCGCCAGCCGGTCCTCCAGCGTCGCCACGGTGCGGATCACGTCGAAGCCCTGCCGCGCGCAGGACGGGCAGGAGATGATCTTCACGCCGCGATGCCGGAGGCCGAGCGACTTCAGCATCTCCCAGCCGACATGCACCTCCTCCTCCGGCTCGGCACTCAGCGACACGCGCAGGGTGTCGCCGATGCCGGACCAGAGCAGGTTGCCGAGGCCGATCGCGCTCTTGACCGTCCCCGTCCGCTTCCCGCCCGCCTCGGTGATGCCGATATGCAGCGGGTGGTCGCAGGCCTCGGCCAGCTGCTGGTAGGCGGCGACGGCGAGGAAGACGTCGGACGCCTTCACGCTGATCTTGAACTCGTGGAAATCCTCGTCCTGCAGGTGCGCGGCATGCCACAGCGCGCTCTCGACCAGCGCCTCCGGGTTCGGCTCACCGTACTTCTCCAGCAGGTGCTTCTCCAGGCTGCCGGCATTGACGCCGATGCGGATGGAGCAGCCATGGTCGCGGGCGGCCTTCACGACCTCCTTCACCCGTTCCTTGCTGCCGATATTGCCCGGGTTGATGCGGAGGCAGGCGGCGCCGGCCTGCGCCGCCTCGATCGCGCGGCGATAGTGGAAGTGGATGTCGGCGACGATGGGGACATTCACCTCGCGGACGATCTCATGCAGCGCCGCGGTGCTCTCCGGCGTCGGGACGGATACGCGCACGATGTCGGCGCCGGCCAGCTCGCAGCGGCGGATCTGCGCGATGGTCGCCTGCGCATCCTCGGTCGGCGTGTTGGTCATGGTCTGCACGGTGATCGGCGCGTCGCCGCCGACCACGACCTTCCCCACCCGGATCTGGCGGGACTTCCTCCGGAGGATCTGCTGGTAGGGGCGGTAGCTCATGCGGCAAAGGGTCCCGGGTTTCGGCAGGGGGCACGGCGCGGCCGTGCCCGGTCGCCGCGAATATGGCAGCCCCGGCGGCCGGCCCCAAGCGCCGGCTGCGCCGGGCAGCCCCCCGCTCCGGCCAGGGCCGATGATCCTTCGATGACAGCCAGGGTCGAAGGCCGGCGGCGCGGGCGGCGCAGCGCGAGCGCCGGCGGGGCCGCCCTATTGCGGCGGGGCCGCCGGCGC
>NZ_SMOA01000162.1 GCF_004353985.1 Paracraurococcus ruber
CGGGCCGCACCCGGCCCCCGATGGTGGACCGTCGCGGCCGGTGGCGGCGCCCGCGGTCACCCGCGCGCATCCGCGCGCGCACCGGCCGGGGCGATCGATCATCGGGCAGGGTCAGGCGCCGCCGTCGCGCGCGCCCCGATCCGGCGGCGCCAGGGGCGGAAGGCCGGCGCAGGGCCGGCGTCGATGCGGTGCCGGCGCCGCGGGTCAGCCGGGGGCGAGCAGCAGGGGCGCCGCGCCCTCCCCCGTGCCCTGCGCCAGCGACACGGTCCAGCCGGCCTCGGCCGCCAGCAGCAGCAGGAAGGGCGCCACCACGCGCCGCGGGCCTTCCTGCAGCGCGACCGGCAGGGTGCCGCCGCGCAGCAGCGCCTGCAGGCCGGCCGGCCAGGCGGCATCCCGCCCCTCCGGCCGCACCTCGATCCCGTCCTCCGCCCCGCCGGAGAGCATGACCAGGCCGCCGCGCGGCAGCGCCTCGGCCGCCAGCAGGCCGGCATTCAGCAGCACCGGCACCAGCACGGCCGGCAGCGCCCGCCCGGGGCTCAGCGGGCCGAGGTCGAAGCGCACCCGCGGCGAGGCGGGCGAGGCTTCGAGCAGCCTTGCCAGCGCCGCCGCCTCGGCATCGCCGGTGGTGCCGCCCCAGGCCGCGGCATAGAGCCGCAGCCGGTCCCGCAGCCCCGCCGCCGCCTCCTGCGCCAGGCCGAGCATCTCGTCCTGCGGCCCCTGCACGAGGTCGAGCGTGCCGGTGAGCGTGCCCGTCACGCCCCCCAGGTCATGGCAGAGCCGGGCGGCAAGCAGGCGGGCAAGCTGGGTGTCCATGCGCATCGGCCGGGTCCTGTCGGGCCCCCCGGGGAGAGGAGCCGGGTGGGGGACCGGGGCGGATCAGCGGCCGCGCGGCCATCGCCGCGGGGCACGCCCCCCGGGTACCCCCGCGGGGGAACCCTTCGGGGATGCCGCCGCGGCATGCCGCCCGGCACGCAGGCTGGCGCGACCCGGCCCCGGCTGCGCGGGCGGGCGGCGGCGGGCCCTGGTCCCGACCCCGCCCCGTCCGCGTCGCCTCGCTGTAGTGTCAGAAGCGTTTAGGATCGGTTTCAACCACCAGTAGCACAAGGGGATAGCGTGACCAGCCTCATCGAACCCGGGATGCGCGTGCGCCACCCGGACCGGCCCGACTGGGGCATCGGCCAGGTTCAGTCGGTGGTCGGCGACCGCGTCACCGTGAATTTCGAGCATGCCGGCAAGCTGCTGATCAACGCCGCCCTGGTGGCGCTGGAGACGGTGCCGGAGGAGGAGGGCTGAGCGGCGCGGGGCAGACCCGCGCCGGGCGCCCGGGCCGGGGGGCTTGCGGCGCCCGGGGGTTGCGGACCAAATGCTGCGCAATCGTCAACACAGATCCTCCGGGAATGCCGTCCATGATCGATCCGTTCGGCCGACGGATCTCCTATCTCCGCGTCTCCGTGACCGACCGCTGCGACCTGCGCTGCGTCTACTGCATGGCGGAGGACATGACCTTCCTGCCGAAGCGGGAGGTGCTGACGCTGGAGGAACTCGACCGGCTCTGCGGCGCCTTCATCGGGCTGGGCGTCGAGAAGATCCGCCTGACCGGCGGGGAGCCGCTGGTGCGGAAGAACGTCATCGCCCTGTTCCGCAGCCTGGGCGCCCGGATCGGCGCCGGCGGCCTGAAGGAACTGACGGTCACCACCAACGGCACCCAGCTGACCCACCTGGCCGGGGATCTCCACGCCGCCGGCGTCCGGCGGATCAATGTCTCGCTGGACACGCTGGACCCCGCCGCCTTCAAGGCGGTGACCCGCTGGGGCGACATCGGCAGGACGCTGGACGGCATCTTCGCCGCCAAGGCCGCCGGCCTCGCCATCAAGATCAACGCCGTGGCGCTGAAGGGCGTGAACGAGGGCGAGTACGACCGCATGCTGGCCTGGTGCGGCGAGCACGGCTTCGACCTCTGCCTGATCGAGACCATGCCGATGGGCGAGATCGGCGGCGACCGCACCGACCAGTACCTGCCGTTGTCGCTCGTCCGCTCCCGCCTGCGGGAGCACTGGACGCTGCAGGAGACGGACTACCGCACCGGCGGCCCCGCCCGCTACTACACGGTGAAGGAGACCGGGCGGCGGATCGGCTTCATCACGCCGATGACCCATAATTTCTGCGAAAGCTGCAACCGGGTGCGGCTCACCTGCACCGGAACGCTGTACATGTGCCTGGGCCAGGACGACGCGGCGGATTTCCGCGCCCTGCTGCGCGACCCGTCGGTGGACGACGCCGCCCTGCAGGACGCGATCCGCGCCGCCATCGCCCGCAAGCCGAAGGGCCATGACTTCATCATCGACCGGCGGCATAACCGCCCCTCCGTCGGGCGGCACATGAGCGTGACCGGCGGCTGATCCCTTTCGGGCCCGCCGGGCCCCGCGCAGGAGGTGCCCCGCCCATGGCCCAGTTGCAGGAGCTTGCCGCGAGGCTCGCGATCCCCGGCCTGCCGGACTGGACCGGCCTGGTCGCCCTGCTGCTGCTGCTGCTGGCCGGCCTGGCCTATCTGCTGATGCCCTTCAGCGTCTTCGGGCTGAAGGGCAGGCTCGACAGCATCGAGGCGCAGCTGGACGAGGTGCAGGCGGAAATCCGCAGCCTGTCGCTGCACCTGTCGGGCGCGCCGCGGCGGGCGGCGGCGGATGACTGGGTGGACGTGCCGCAGCGCGGCCGGACCATGGAGGACTCGCCGCGGGTCTCGCCCCCCGTGCCGCCGCCGGCCGCCTGGCCGGAAGGCGGCCGCGGCCGGTCGGAGCCGCGGATCGACTGGCCGGGGCGCTAGTGTCGCCAATCCGAAGTTCGCCGCCACGGGTGGCGTCCTTCGGTCCGGGCCACCAGCCTTTGTCTTCAGTGGCCTGCTGGTCCGCTGCGTCCGCAGCCAGTGGCTGCGAACTTCGTGGGCAGGACACCGGAGCAGATCCCGATCAGGTGGCCTCACCCGGTCGGGTGAAGATGCTCGTAGGATCAGATGACCAGGGCGGCTGCCGTGCGCCATGGCGAACGGCAACCGCTCCGGGGCGGGCGGCAGCGAGAGGCGCTTGGGCGCCCCTTGTGCCCGCCCCACCGAACCGGCTTCATGCCCCGCCGGGGCGGAGGGGCAGCGATGCGCGTCAGCGTCATCCAGATGAACCAGGGCAGCAACAAGGCGGCGAATCTCGACCAGGCGCGTTGCCTGATCGAGGCGGCGGTGGCGGCCGACCGGCCCGGCCTGGTCACCCTGCCGGAGACCTGGACCAACCTGGGCGGTGGGCGGGACAGCCGCATGACCGCCGCCGAGGTGCTGCCGCCCGAGGGCTCCGGCGAGCCCGGCGGCCCGGCCTATGAGCTGCTGCGGGGTCTGGCGCGGGCGCATGGCATCCATGTCCATGGCGGCTCGATGATCGAGGCCGGCGGCGACAAGTTGTTCAACACCACCGTGGTCTTCGACCCCGCCGGGACGGAGATCGCCCGCTACCGCAAGATCCATCTCTTCGACATCACCGGCCCGGACGGCACCGGCTATCGCGAGAGCGCGCTCTATGGCGCCGGCGACCGGCTGGTGACCTTCGAGGCCGGCGGCATCACCTTCGGCTGCAGCATCTGCTACGACATCCGCTTCGCCGAGGAATACCTGGCGCTTCGCCGGCTGGGGGCGGAGGCGATCTTCGTCCCCTCCAACTTCACCCTGCAGACCGGCAAGGACCACTGGGAGGTGCTGCTGCGCGCCCGCGCGATCGAGAGCCAGTGCTGGATCCTCGCCGCCGCGTCCTGGGGGCAGTACGAGGAGCGCGGCGCCGCGCGCTCCGTCTACGGCCATTCGCTGGTCGCCGACCCCTGGGGGCATGTGGTCGCCAAGGTGTCGGACGGCACCGGCTGGGCCACCGCGCGCATCGACCCGGCGGTGACCGCGCGCGTCCGGCGCGACATGCCCGTCCTGCAGCACCGCGACGCGCGGCGCGTGGATTTCGACCGCGACGCGCGGCCCGCCGCGCCGTGAACGACGCCCCTGCGCCGGTCCCCTTCCCGCAGCCCACCGCGCTGGACGCCACCGATTTCCGCGGCCGCATCGCCTTCCACGCCGCCGCGACCGACGTGGCGCGCGCGGCCCGCGGCCGGCTGGTCGCCCGCTACGGCGAGGTGCCGACGGAAGAGGCCGCCGCCATCGTCTCGCTCGGCGGCGATGGCTGCATGCTGGAGACGCAGCATCGCTGGCTGGGCCACAACATCCCGGTCTACGGGATGAATTGCGGCAGCGTCGGCTTCCTGATGAACGAGTTCCGCGAGGACGCGCTGGAGGAACGGCTAGCCGCCGCCCAGGCCGCCGTGCTGCACCCGCTGCGCATGCGCGCCAGCACCGAGATCGGCGGCGTCGCCGAGGCGCTGGCGATCAACGAGGTGTCCCTGCTGCGGGAGACGCGGCAGGCCGCCAAGGTGCGCATCCTGGTGGACGGCAAGGTCCGCCTGCCGGAACTGATCTGCGACGGCGTGCTGGTGGCGACGCCGGCCGGCAGCACCGCCTACAACCTCTCGGCCCATGGCCCGATCGTGCCGCTGGGCGCCAACCTGATGCCGCTGACGCCGATCTCCGCCTTCCGCCCCCGCCGCTGGCGCGGCGCCCTGCTGCCGGGGGAGGCCGAGGTGGTGTTCGAGATCCTGGAAGCGGGCAAGCGCCCCGTCGCCGCCGTCGCCGACTACACGGAGGTGCGCGACGTCCGCCGCGTCGAGGTGCGGGAGGACCGCAGCGTGTCCCTCACCCTGCTCTTCGACCCCGACCACGGCCTCTCCGAGCGGATCATCGCGGAACAATTCACCGTCTGACGGCCGCCGTGAGCCGCGCCGCCGACACCCGCCTGCTGGTCTGCATCGCCATCGGCCAGGCGATCGGCTGGGGCACGCTGTTCTCGGTCTTCCCGCTGTTCGGCGCGCCGATGGAGGCGGAGCTCGGCTGGACGCGGACCGAGATCAATGCCGGGCTGACCCTGGCGCTGCTGGTCTCGGGCCTCGCCGCCGTGCCGGTGGGGCAGCATGTGGACCGGCATGGCGGGCGGCGCATCCTCGCCTGGGGCGCCTGGCTCGGCGCCGCGCTGCTGGCGGCCTGGGCCTGCACGACCAGCCTCGCGCTCTACTGGGGCATCTGGGCGGTCATGGGCCTGGCGCAGGCGGCGGCGCTCTGGGGGCCGGCCATGGCGGTGGTGGTCGCCACCGCCCGCGACCCGAACCGCACCATCGCCGGCATCACCTTCGTCACCGGCTTCACCGGCACGGTCTTCGTCCCGCTCGGCGCCGCCTTGATCGCCTGGCTGGGCTGGCGCGACGCGCTGCTGGCGCTGGCGGCGATGCAGGTCATCCCCGGCCTGCTGGCGCTCTGGCTGCTGCCGCAGCCGCCGCCGCGCCCGCCCGGCGCCGCCCGCGCGCCCTTCGACCTGCGCGCGGCGGTGCGGCGGCCGGCCTTCCTCGGCCTCGCCGCCTGCTTCGCCGCGCATGCCTTCATCGGCATCGGCCTCGGCGCCCATGCCATCCCGCTGCTGCGCGAACGCGGCCTGCCGGAAGCCACCGTGCTGCTGGTGGTCGCGCTGCACGGGCCCTTCCAGGTGGCGGCCCGGCTGGCGCTGTTCTCGCTCGGCCGCCGCGTCACCATGCGCGGCGTCGGCCGCCTGGCCACCGCGCTGACGCCCTTCGGCATGCTGGTCCTGGCGCTGGCGCCGCCCGACCTCGGCTGGCTGGTGCTCTACGCGCTGTGCTGGGCGGTGGCGGACGGGCTGATGACCATCGTCCGCGCCGCCGGCACGGCGGAGATCCTGGGGCGGGAGGGCTATGGCGCCATCACCGGCGCGCTCAGCGTCGCCACGGTGCTGCCACGCACCGCCGCGCCGGTGCTGATCGCGCTGATCTGGGAAGGCGCCGGCGGCTACGGGCCGGTGCCCTGGCTGCTGACGGGGCTCGCGGTGCTGGGGGCGGCGGCCTTCCTGGCAGCCGCGGATGCGAGGGGGACGCCGTCCCCCTCGCGCTCCCCCGGCCAGGGGCCGTAGGGCCCTTGGACGTCCCGGGTCAGCGCACCACGCCCCAATAGCCGCGCAGGTCGCCGCCGATGCCCACCCTGGGGGGCGACGGCACCGGGTCGGCCACCGGCATCGGCCGCGTGCAGGCCGCCAGCGCCAGCACCACCAGCAGCCATCTCATCGCAGCCGCGCATCCTCGCGCAGCGTGCCGCCCGCGGCGCCGCCGACATAGGGGCCGCTGACCCCGCCGCCGGCACAGCCGGCCAGCAGCAGCAATACGACCAGCCAGCGCATCACGTCGCCTCGTTCAGGTGGCAGGCGCTGCGATGGCCGGGCGCGACCTCCCGCAGCGCCGGCCGCTCCGCCCGGCAGCGGTCGAAGGCCAGCGGGCAGCGCGGATGGAAATGGCAGCCGGAAGGCGGGGCCAGCGGCGACGGGATCTCCCCCTTCACCCCGGCGAAGGCGCGCTTGCGCGCCTCGATCCGCGGCACCTCCGCCAGCAGCGCGCGGGTATAGGGGTGGTTGGGATGGCGGAACACCTCCTCCGCCGGCGCCTCCTCCACCGCCCGGCCGAGATACATGATCACCACCCGGTCGCTCAGGTGCTCGACCACGCCGAGGTCGTGCGAGATGAAGAGGTAGGTGAGGTCCAGCTCCATCCGCAGCTTCATGAAGAGATTCAGGATCTGCGCCTGGATGGAGACGTCGAGCGCCGCCACCGCCTCGTCGCAGACCAGGAAATCGGGCTGCACCGCCAGCGCCCGGGCAATGCCGATGCGCTGCCGCTGGCCGCCGCTGAACTGGTGCGGGTAGCGCTTCTTCAGGGTGGGATCGAGCCCGGCGCGGCGGAGCTGGTCGTCCACATAGCTGTCGACCCCGGCGCGGGTGACCAGCCCATGCACCAGCGGCGCCTCGCCGACGATCTCCTGCACCTTCAGCCGCGGGTTGAGCGAGGCATAGGGATCCTGGAAGATCATCTGCGTCCGCAGCTTGGCCTCGCGCGACGCGGCGCCCGACAGGCCGCGCAGATCCTGGCCGCGCCACAGCACCGTGCCCTCGCTGGGCGGCAGGATGCCGGCGACCATGCGGCCGAGCGTGGACTTGCCGCAGCCGCTCTCGCCGACCAGCCCGACCACCTCCCCCTTGCGGATGGACAGGTCCACGCCGTCGACGGCATGCACCGCATCCTCCCGCACCCGGGCGCCCAGCCGCTTCGCCAGCCGGGCGGCGATGTCGAGCCTGGAGGCGAAGCGCTTCGACAGGCCGCGCAATTCGATGATCGGCGCGGCGGCCTGCGCCGCGGCGCGCGGCGGGTCCATCAGGTCGCTCATCGGCGCGCCTCCGGCAGGACGCTCATGCCGCCAGCGCCTCGCCATGCGGGTGGATGCAGCGCGCGAGGCGCCCCGGCGCATGCTCGGCCATCGGCGGCGGCTCGGCGCAGCGTGCCTCGGCGCGCGGGCAGCGGGCGCGGAAGGCGCAGCCGGCCGGCAGGTTGAGCATGGAGGGCGTCATGCCGGGGATCTGCCGCAGCGGCTCCCCCCGTCGGTTGCGGCTGGGCACGCTGCCGATCAGGCCGAGGGTGTAGGGATGCAGCGGCGCGTCCAGCACCTGCTCCACCGGCCCCTGCTCCACCACCTTGCCGGCATACATCACCGCGATGTCGTCGGCGAGGCCCGCGACCACCGAGAGGTCATGCGTGATCCAGATCAGCGCCGTGCCCGACTGCGCGCAGAGCTTCTGCGCCTCCGCCAGGATCTGCCCCTGGATCGTCACGTCGAGCGCGGTGGTGGGTTCATCGGCCACGATCAGGTCCGGCTTGTGCAGCAGGGCGATGGCGATGGCGACCCGCTGGCGCATGCCGCCGGAGAACTGGTGCGGGTAGGCGCGCAGACGCTCGTCCGGGCTGGGGATGCCCACCTGGCCCAGCGCGTCGCGGGCGCGCTGCCGCGCCTCCTCCCGGCTCACCTTCTGATGCGCCTGCACCGTCTCGATCATCTGCGTGTCGATGCGCAGGACCGGGTTCAGCGTCATCATCGGGTCCTGGAAGATCATCGCGATGCGGTTGCCGCGCAGCCTGCGCATGGCCGCATCGGGCAGCCCGACCAGGTCCTGGCCCTGGAACAGGATCCGCCCGCCGGCGATCCGCCCCGGCGCATCCACCAGGCCAAGGATGGAGAAGCCGGTCACGGTCTTGCCCGACCCGCTCTCCCCCACCAAGCCCAGCACCTTGCCGCGGGCGACGGTGAAGGAGACGTCGTCGACCGCCTTCACCACGCCGGCGCGGGTGAAGAAATGCGTCCGCAGGTTGCGGACCTCGAGCGTCGGGGGGCTCACCGCTTCAGCCTCGGGTTCAGCACGTCCCGCAACTGGTCGCCGACCAGGTTGATGGCGACGATGGTAACCAGCAGCGCCACGCCGGGATAGAAGCTGATCCAGTACTTCCCGCTGAGCATGTATTCGTAGCCGTTCGAGATCAGCAGGCCGAGCGAGGGCTCGGTGATCGGCACGCCGAGGCCGAGGAAGGACAGCGTCGCCTCCAGCGCGATGGCGCGGGCGATCTGCATGGTGCCGACGACGATCAGCGGCGGCAGGCAGTTCGGCAGCAGGTGGCGGAAGATGATGCGGTGCGTCGGCAGGGCGAGGCACTGCGCCGCCTCGATATACTCGCGCCTTCGCTCGACCAGCGCCGTGCCGCGCACCGTCCGGGCGTAATAGGCCCATTCGACGACGACGATGGCGATGACCACGTTCAGCACGCCCTTGCCGAGGAAGGCGAGGATCATCAGCGCCGCGAGGATCGCCGGGAAGGAGAGCTGCAGGTCCACCACCCGCATGATGGCGCTGTCGGTCCGCCCGCCGGCATAGGCCGCGAGCATGCCGAGCGAGGCGCCGACCGCGCAGGCGATGATGGCCGAGCCGGCGCCGACCAGCAGGGAGGTGCGCAGCCCGTACATGATGGCGGCCAGCATGTCCCGCCCCTGGTCGTCCGTGCCGAGCCAGTGGAGGATGCCGGTGGCGCCGACCGCGCCCGGTTCCAGCCGCCCGTCCATGATGTCGAGCTGGGCGAGGTCGTAGGGATCCTGCGGCGCGATCCAGGGCGCCAGCACCGCCACGGCGGCGATGACGGCGAAAACCAGCAGCCCGCCGAGCGCGAGGCGGGAGGCGGCGAATTCCGAGACGAAGCGGGCGAAGGGCGTCTCCACCCGCGGCGCGGCAGCCGGACCGGCCGTGGTGCTGCTCATGCCTTGCCCTCCAGCCGGACGCGCGGATCGAGCAGGGAATAGGTGATGTCGACCACCAGGTTGATGGTCACGAACATCAGCACGATGACCATCAGGTAGGCCACCATCACCGGCCGGTCGAGCACGTTGATGCTGTCGATGATCAGCTTGCCCATCCCCGGCCAGGCGAAGACGCTTTCCGTCACCACGGAAAAGGCGATGGTCCCGCCGAATTCCAGCCCCACCACCGTCACGACCGGGATCAGGATGTTCTTGAAGACATGCACCAGGGTGATGCGCGCCGGGCTCAGCCCCTTGGCGCGGGCGAATTTCACGTAGTCCATCAGCATCGCCTCCCGCACCCCGGCGCGGGTCAGGCGGATCACCAGGCTGATCTTGAACAGGGACAGGTTGATGGCCGGCATGATCATGTGGGCGATGCCGTCGCCGGTCAGGAAGCTCCAGCGCATGCCCAGCACCGTCACCGTCTCGCCGCGGCCGGTGCTGGGCAGCCAGCCGAGCTGCACCGCGAACACCATGATGAGCATCAGCCCGACCCAGAAGGTCGGCAGCGAGAAGCCGAGGATGCTGCCCGCCATGATGCCCTTCGCGAGCGGCGCGTTCGGCCGCAGCCCGGCATAGAGGCCGAGCGGCAGGCCGATCACCAGCGCCGCGACCGTCGCGCCGATCGCCAGTTCCAGCGTCGCCGGCATCCGGTCCAGGATCAGCCGCAGCGCCGGCTCGTTGAAGACGAAGCTGCGGCCCAGGTCGCCCTGCAGCGCATTGCCCAGGAAGACCAGGTATTGCCGCCAGATCGGCAGGTCGAGCCCGAGGGCGCGCACCGCCCGCTCCCGCTCCTGCTGGTCGGCCTCGGGGCTGATCAGGATCTCGACCGGGTCGCCGATGGCGTAGACGCCCAGGAAGACCAGCAGCGACATGGCCAGCACCACGCCCGCCGCCTGCAGCAGCCGCCGCAGCAGGAAGACCGTCATCGCACGGCGCCGGCGGCGGCCGGGCGGACATCCTGCGCCCGGGTCAGCTCGTCGGCCCGGGCATCGATCGCCAGCCCGCGGCGCATCGCCCAGGCATTCTTCTGGATGTGCAGCGGGATGATCGCCACATCCTCGAAGGCGATGCGGGTCGCCTGCTGCAGCAGCGCCTCCCGCCGCGCATCGTCCAGCGTGCGCATCGCCGTCTCCACCACCCGGTCCAGCTCCGGGTTGGCGTAGCGGCCGCGGTTGGACGCGCCATAGCCCTTGTCCCGGTCGAAGCCGGCGACGAGGTTGCGCAGCGGGTTCGACGCCTCGCCCGAACTCGACCCCCAGCCGATCAGGAAGGCGGACAGGTCCTGCCGGCCGGCGCGGGCGACGAAGGTCGTCCAGGGCGATGCCTCGACCGTGGTGCGGATCCCGGCGCGCGTCCACATCTGGCCGATCGCCTGGATGATGCGGGCATCGTTCGGGTAGCGGTCGTTCGGCCCGTGCAGGGTGATGCGGAAGCCCTGCGGGAAGCCGGCCTCGGCCAGCAGGCGCTTCGCCGCCTCGGCCTCCGCCCGCGGCACCGGCAGGTCCGGCACCCAGCCGAAGCTGCCCTCGGGCAGGAACTGCCCGGCCGGGATGGCGGCGCCTTCCATCACCCGTTCGGTGATGGCGCCGCGATCGATGGCGAGCGAGAGGGCGCGCCGCACCCGCGCATCCTTCAGCGGGTTGCGCGGCAGCGGCTTGCCGTCATTGTCCGTGACGAAGGGCGAGGCGTCGGTCCGCGCATGGTCGAGGCCGAGGAAGATCAGCCGCAGCCCCGTCACCTCGGCCAGCGTCAGGCGCTGGTCGCCGCGCAATTTCGCCAGGTCGCTGGTCGGCACCTGGTCGATCACCTCGACATCGCCGGCCAGCAGCGCGGCCGTGCGGGCGGCATCGTTGGTGACCATGCGGTAGGCCACGCGCTGCCAGTGCGGCCGGTCGCCCCAATAGGCGTCGTTGCGCTCGAACTCGATCCGCTCGCCATTGCGGTGGGTGACCATGCGGAAGGGACCCGTGCCCACCGCCATGGCGCCCGCATTGAAGCCTTCCGTCGTCGCCGCCGCATGCGTCTCCTGGTCCAGGATCATCACATTGGCCAAGTCGGTCGGCAGCAGCGGCCAGGGCGCGGCGGTGCGCAGCCGCAGGGTGTGGTCGTCGACGATCTGCACCTCCCGGATCGGGCGGGTGTAGATGGCGTAGGAGGAGGGCGAGTTCGGCACGTTCGGGACGCGCTGGAAGGTGAAGGCCACGTCCGCGGCGGTCAGGGCGCTGCCGTTGTGGAAGCGCACGCCGCGGCGCAGCCGGAACTCCCAGGTGGTCTCGTCCACCGCCGTCCAGCCCTCGGCCAGGCCGGGGACGACGCGGGCGCGGGCATCGGTGCCGGTCAGCCCGTCGAACACCATCTGCGCCACGGCGGTGTTGGGCGACAATTGGTGGTAGTGGGGATCCAGCGAGGTGACCGGCGCGCCCACCGCCATGGTCAGGCTCTGCGCCGCCGCGCCGCCGGCCGGCGGCAGCGCCCCGGCCAGGGACGCCCATGCCAACAGCAAGGCGCCCCGCGCCGCCCGAACGCTCCGTCCCATCCTCGCCTCCCGTTCGTGCGGTTTCCCGGACGCGGCCGCGGATCGCTCCCAGGCCCGGATGCGATCCGCCGATGCCCATGCGGGCGGCAGCGGCATCACGCTCCCGGCCCGGTCACGGCGCGCCATGCTCCGCTCTAGCAGTCCGGCCATGCCGCTTCCAGGCACGCGGGCGTGGCGGTTGCGGGCCGCTCGCCCGGCCCTGCCCGATCCCGAGGCAGATGCGCGATGCGGCGCGGCGGCGGGAAGCAGTCGGTCCGCGCCGGCGCGGCGCCATGGCAGCCCGCCCCCCGCCCGGCCCGGCGCGGGACCGCCAGCCGCAGCCGGCGGGGCGGCATCGCCGGACGGACCGGCGCGGCCGGATGCGGCGCGCTATTCCTCGGGGTCGGCCGGGGCGACGGGCAGGATGGAGGTTTCCTTCACCGTGGCGATGGCCAGGATCACCTCCACCCGCTGCACGCCCGGCAGGCAGCGCAATTCCTCGTTCAAGAAGGTGTCCAGCGCCGGCAGGTCCGGCAGCCGCAGCTTCAGCAGATAGGTCCAGGCGCCGGTGACGGCATGGCATTCCAGCACCGCCTCCTGCCGCCGCATCGCCTTGCGGAAGCCGGCATCCTCCCGCCCCGGGGCGACGGCGGCCAGCACATGCACCAGCAGCGGGCAGCCGGCCTGGGCGGGGTCGAGATCGGCGCGCCAGCCGCGGATGACGCCGCGTTCCTCCAGCCGCTTCACCCGCTCGGCCGTGGCGGAGACGGACAGGCCGGCGACCTTGGCCAGTTCCGCCAGCCCCGCGCTGCCATCCAACTGCAGGGCGACGGTCAGGTTCCGGTCGATCTCGTCCATGGCGCCAAGCCTAGCGCGCCGGCGCTTGGGCTGGAAACCACCTGGCCCGGCGCCGCGCCATTGATCATTGCGTAATACGGCATGGTTACAGCCACGCCATGCCGGATGATCCGGTCGGCCGGCCGGGCCAGGCCAGCCCGGACGATCCCAGAAGGATGACCGCATGATCCTCCCCCGCGCCGGGGCCGCCGCGCCGCGTGATCGCCCGGGCCGGGCCCGCCGCCTGATCGGCCTGCTGACCGCGCCGGCGCTGCCCGGCCTGGCGACGCCGCCACCGGCACCGGCGCAGCCGGCACCGCCGGCGGA
>NZ_SMOA01000163.1 GCF_004353985.1 Paracraurococcus ruber
GGGGCCGCCCGCCGCGGCGGCCCGGCGCCGGCGCGGCGGGCCGCGCCCCCGCTCTCGCCACCGTCACCGCCACCTTCCGCGCATCCCGGGCCGGGCGGGGCCGGCCGAAAGGCCCATCCCGCCAGCCTTGCAAGCGACGGGGCCGGGGCCTAAGCCTTCCGGCCGTCCTCCCCCCCGCGGAGCGTCCGCTTGACCGCCCCCACCGACGCCGCCCGGCCGCGGGCCGTCACCCTGCCCCTCCTCCTCGGCGTGCTCGGGGTGGTCTACGGGGATATCGGCACCAGCCCGCTCTATGCCTTCCGCGCCGCGCTGCTGCATTTCTCGGCCGACGGGATCGAGCGGTGGGAGGTGCTCGGCATCCTCTCCCTCATCATCTGGTCGCTGATCCTGACGGTGACGGTGAAATACGTCATCTTCATCCTGCGGGCGGACAACCGCGGCGAAGGCGGCATCCTCGCGCTGATGGCCCTGGCCCAGCGCGTCGCCCGCGGCGACCGGTCCCGCGGGTTCGTCATGCTGCTGGGCATCGCCGGCGCCTGCCTGTTCTTCGGCGACGGCGTCATCACCCCGGCCATCTCCGTCCTGTCGGCGATGGAAGGGCTGAAGGTCGCGTCCCCGGTGTTCGAGCCGCTGATCATCCCCGGCTCCGTCGTCATCCTGGTCGCGCTCTTCCTCGTGCAGTTCCGCGGCACCGGCAGCATGGGCGCGATCTTCGGGCCGGTGATGGCGCTGTGGTTCGGCACGCTCGGCCTGCTCGGCTTCATCGAACTGGTGCAGGAGCCGGAGGTGCTGACCGCCATCTCCCCGCACCATGCCGTGACCTTCTGCCTGCACTACCACCTGGCGGCCTTCATCGCCTTCGGGTCGGTGGTGCTGGCGGTGACGGGGGCGGAGGCGCTCTATGCCGACATGGGGCATTTCGGCCGCAAGCCCATCCAGGTCGCCTGGATGAGCTTCGTCCTGCCGGCGCTGACGCTGAACTACCTGGGCCAGGGTGCCCTGCTGCTGGGCGACCCGGCGGCGCTGGAGAACCCCTTCTTCCTGCTGGCGCCGGAATTCCTCCGCCTGCCGCTGGTGGTGCTGGCGACGGCGGCGACCATCATCGCGTCGCAGTCCATGATCTCGGGCGCCTTCTCCATCGCCCGGCAATGCGTCCAGCTCGGCTTCCTGCCGCGGCTGGTGGTGCGCCACACCAGCGAAACGGCGGAAGGCCAGATCTACCTGCCGCAGATCAATTTCGCCCTGCTGGCCGGCGTGCTGGTGCTGGTGCTGTCCTTCCACACCTCGGACAACCTGGCGGCGGCCTATGGCATCGCGGTGACCGGCACCTTCGTCTGCACCAGCGGCCTCGCCATCCTGGTCTTCCGCCGGCAGTTCGGCTGGCCGGCGCCGCTGGTGGCGCTGGTCTTCCTGCCGCTGCTGCTGATCGACCTGGCCTTCTTCCTGTCGAACGTGCTGAAGATCCCGGAAGGCGGCTATGTCCCGCTGGTGCTGGGCGCCGCGCTGTTCACGCTGATGCATACCTGGAAGCGCGGGCGGGACCTGCTGTTCAGCCGCTTCCGGCAGGACAGCCTGCCGCTGAAATCCTTCCTCGCCCGCCTGCCGCAGAGCCGGACCATCCGCGTCCCCGGCATCGCGGTGTTCATGACCGGCCAGGCGGACTACGTCCCGGGCGCGCTGCTGCACAACCTGAAGCACAACAAGGTGCTGCACGAACGGGTGCTGTTCGTGACCGTGCTGAACGAGGACGTGCCGCAGACCGGCGCCGACCGGCGGCGGGAAGTCTCGGAACTCGCCGCCGGCATCCACCGGGTGATCCTGCGCTACGGCTTCCAGGAAAGCCCCAACATCCCGCGCGACCTGGAAGCGCTGCGGGAAGACGGGGTGGCCTTCGAGCCGATGCAGGCCAGCTACTTCCTGGGGCGGGAGACGCTGGTGGCGGCCGTGGTGCCGAAGATGTCGCACTGGCGGCAATGGCTGTTCACGCTGATGTCGCGCAATGCCGTGCCGGCGACGGAGTTCTTCCGCATCCCGTCCGACCGGGTGGTGGAGCTGGGCGTGCGGGTGGCGATCTGAACCCGCCCCGACCCGGGGCGTTGTTCGAGGCCGTGCCAGTCCGTGCCATGAGGCCGCGGGCGGCCTGACGCCGGCCGGCCGGCCGGACGAGCCGCCGCGGCGCGGGACACTGGCCGGCAACCATGCCGCCCGGCGCGACGATGGCCGGAGAAGGAGGCGACGGGACAGCATGCCCAAGGTGACGCTGGTGGTGGCCAATGGGCCCGGCTTTCCCTCGGGCAGCCCGGACCGCCGCTACGAGATCGAGGTGGCGCTGACCCCGGGCGGGCACCTGGACGTGCAGGCGCGGCAGGATGCCAGCAGCCCCTGGCCGGCCCGCCGCATCTGGCCCGGCGCCCCGTCCCAGGAAGGCGACATCCTGTACGACACGGATACCGAAAGCTGGGCCATCCGCCTGGGTGCGGCCGGCGAATCGCCGCCCCAGGCGATGATCAGCCATGCCGGGCAGCTCAGGCCGGGGGAATACGTCACCATCCGGGAGCCGGATGGGGTCGAGTATTCCTATCGGGTCGTGGGCATCACCTGACCCCGGGGGGCGTGCTGCCCCCCTCGCCCCCGCCCAAGGCCCCTGGAGGCCTCGGGTTCAGCCGATCTGGACCAGGCGGCCGCCATCCACCGGCAGGGCCACGCCGGTGATGAAGCCGGCCTCGTCGCTGGCCAGGAACAGCGCGGCATTCGCCACGTCCCAGGCGGTGCCCATGCGGCGGCGCAGCGGCACCTTGGCATCGCGCTCCGCCGCGACCTCGGCCCGGGTCTTGCCGGTGTGGCGGACGCGGGTGTCCACCGCCATGGGCGTGTCCATCAGCCCGGGCAGGATGGTGTTGCAGCGGATCCCATGCCCGGCATTCTGGATCGCCACCTGCTCGGTGAAGGCCAGCATCGCCGCCTTGGTCGTCTTGTAGGCGACATAGGGGTAGCTCTCGACCGCCGCGGCGGAGGAGATGGACAGGATCACCCCGCCCTGCTGCCGGCGCATCACCGGCAGCGCATGCTTCACCGCCAGGACGAAGCCGCGCAGGTTGATGGCGGTAACGCGGTCGAAGGCCTCGGCGGTGATCTCGGTGGGCGGGGCATCGCCGCCGGCGATCGAGACGCCGACATTGTAGTGCAGGATGTCCAGCCGGCCCCAGAGCCGCACCGCCTCCGCCACCGCGGCTTCCAGCGCGGCCTCGTCCAGCACATCGGCGCGGAAGGCGGCGGCGCCGTTCCCGGCCTGCCGGGCGGTGTCCTCGGCCGAGGCGAGGTCGCGGTCGGCGCAGAGCACGCGGGCGCCTTCCTGGGCGAAGCGGAGGGCGGTGGCGCGGCCATTGCCGAGGGTCTCCCCCGGGCTCTGCCCCGCGCCGATGATCAGTGCCGTCTTGTCCTTCAGGCGCATGCTGTTTCCCCCTGTCGCGTAGCCGGTCGCGGGCGGTCTGGAGCCGAGCTCGGCTCCTGCCGCGATCTTGTCCAAAAGCGATGGGCAGCGTTCCACCCAGATCTCGAACTGGGCAAGGGCCTCCGGATCGAAGGCAGCGAAGGCGTGGCGGTTGTTCCAGAGGCCGGATGCGGGAATGGCCGGGCGATCGGAATGGCGTCCCAGCCAGCCGGCCGAGGCGGGGTCGGCAGCCAGGGCGACCGGTGACGACAGCAAGGCGATGCAGTTACGCTCGATGCTGGCGCGGTCGCTCGCAGGTCCTGGCGGATCGTCCACAGGCAAAAGCAGGAATGGCATTCGCCGGATGCAGTCGCTGACGACCAGTTCGATCGGTTGTTCCTCGGCGAGCAGCGCAGCCACGGGCGTGCCGGTCCGTTGGGCGGCATCGGCTGCACTCTGGCCGATGCCCCAGCTCCGCACCGGCCCGACGGTGCCAGACGCTTGGAGCGCGGCCCCCACCAGCAGCCGGAACACCGATCCACGGTGATCGCCGCCGCCAGTACCGACGCGGCCCCTATGCTGGCCGAGCCGCTGGCGCAGTGTGGATTTCGAGGTCGCGGTGATGGCGTGGGTCCCGATCCGCACGACCCTGGGTGACGCCGAGGCGCCGCGTCTCTCATCCGGATCGAAGAAGAAGTATACCCCCCGAGTGGGCCAGATCGCCGGACCCTGGCCGTCCGCCAGCGTGAACGGGCCACCGGACCGCTGCGCAAGCCGGTGCAGCAGGTGGTAGAACCGTTCAAGGTCAGCCGGCGAGGGCATGCTTGAGCCAGCCGAGTTGCTTGCCGATGCCCAACCCTTGCATTGGTACCTCGACACGGTCGGCATGCCGCGATAGCGGCTCGCCGAGAAACTCCCGGTAGCGCGCCCCCGCCAGCACGACGATCACGGGAATGCAGGCAGGCAGGACGTCTCGCATCTGCGCCTCGACCAGGGTGGCCCAGGCCCGCCGCGCCCCGACCGGCATGGTGAGCAGGGTCCTGTCGTAGGGATCCAGGACCTTGTCCGGATGGACTAGGCCATGCTCCGCCGACAGGATGAACCAGATGTCGCCCCGCGTTTCGGCATAGCGACGGGCCATCCGAAACCAGGGCGAGACATAAAGGTCGCGGGCCGGGGCCGCCCGGTGCAGTTTCATTCCGACGCAGGAAACGAGGTGGCAGGTGCCGGACATTGCCACCGGCCCGCCTACCCCTCCCGCGGCGGCCTTGTCCGCCGCGGCCCGCGCGGGCCGCTGCCGAACTGGTCTTGCTGGTGCGACGGCACCCGGCGTTCGCGCGGCGGCGGCGGCGGCGCGGCCAGGTCCGCCTCCAGCTCCCGGATCCGGCCGATGATGGAGGCGCGCAGTTCCGGCGAGGATTGCGGCTTCAGGGTACGGATCGTCTCCTTCAGCTCCGCCAGCAGGCGGACCTTCTCCTCCCGCGTCCGCTTCAGCGGGCGGTTGTCGGAAAACTGGCCGTCAAACGAACGCATATGACTCTTTCTCCCGGGCGGGTGGCGCGCCGCATTGGGCGCACGGGGTACGGCCCAGGGGCCGTCCCCGCTTCCCGTCGATGATAGCAGAAGGCGGCTGGGTTGGCGCCGAAATGCAACGGGCGGGCGCGCCGGCCCGCCCCGCGGTCAGATGTCCAGCATCAGCCGGCGCGGGTCCTCGACGCTTTCCTTCACCCGCACCAGGAAGCTGACCGCTTCCTTCCCGTCGACGATGCGGTGGTCGTAGGACAGCGCGATGTACATCATCGGCCGGATCTCGATCTTGCCGCCGACGACCATCGGCCGGTCCTGGATCTTGTGCATCCCCAGGATGCCGGACTGCGGCGGGTTCAGGATGGGCGTCGACATCAGCGACCCGTAGATGCCGCCATTGGTGATGGTGAAGCTGCCGCCCGCCAGCTCCTCCAGCTTCAGCTGGCCGTCGCGGGCGCGCTTGCCGAAGCCGCCGATCGTCTTCTCGATCTCGGCGAAGCCCATGCGGTCGGCATTGCGCAGCACCGGCACCACCAGGCCGTTCGGCCCGCCCACCGCGATGCCCATGTGCACGAAGTGCTTGTAGATGATCTGGTCGCCCTCGATCTCGGCGTTCACCGCCGGGAACTCCTTCAGGGCGGCGACGCAGGCCTTCACGAAGAAGGACATGAAGCCGAGCCGGACGCCGTGCCGCTTCTCGAACACGTCGCGGTATTCGCTGCGCAGCGCCATCGCCGCGCCCATGTCCACCTCGTTGAAGGTGGTCAGCATGGCGGCGTTGTTCTGCGCCTCCTTCAGCCGGCGGGCGATGGTGACGCGCAGCCGCGTCATCTTCACCCGCTCCTCGCCCTCCTCCAGCCCGCGCTGGGCGGCGGGCTTGGCCGCGGCCGGGGCCGCCGCCGCGGCGGGGCGGCTGAGGAATTCCAGCACGTCGCCCTTGGCGATCCGGCCATCCTTGGCGCTGCCGGCGCCGATCTGCTCGGCGCTGACATTGTTCTCCGCCATCAGCTTGGCGGCCGACGGCATCGGCGCATGCGCGCCGGGCACCGCGACAGGGCCCTGGGGCTGGCGCGGCGTCTCCACCTTCGGCTGCGCCGGGGCGGCGGCGACCGGTTCCGGCTTGTGCGGCTTGACGGGCGCGGGCGCGGCGGCCGCGGCGCCGGCGGCGATCACGCCCAGCACGGCGCCCGGCTCCACCTCGGCGCCCTCGTCGGCGGTGATGCTCTCGATGACGCCGGCGGCGGGGGCATTCACCTCCACCGTCACCTTGTCGGTCTCGAGCTCCACCAGCGGCTCGTCGGCCTTCACGGCCTCGCCGGCCTTCTTCAGCCAGCGCGCCACGGTCGCGGTGCTGACGCTTTCGCCCAGGGTGGGCACGAGAATATCGGTCGCCATCGTCCTATCGCCTTCCTGACGGGGCCGCCCGGGTGGTCCGGTGACGCGCGGGGCGCATCACTGGAGCCCGAGCGCCTCCCGCACCAGGGTTTCCTGTTCCTGGCTGTGCACCTTGGCGAGGCCGGTGGCCGGGCTCGCCGCTTCCTTCCGCCCGACATAGTCCGGGCGCTTCGCCTTGATATCGAGGGTCCGCAGGACCTTTTCCAGCCGCCGGTCGATGAAGGTCCAGGCGCCCATGTTCTCGGGCTCCTCCTGGCACCACAGCACCTCGGCGTTCCGGTACGGCGCCAGGGCGCGCGACAGGCTCTGCACCGGGAAGGGATAGAGCTGCTCCACCCGGATGATCGCCACGTCCTTCACGCCCTTGTCGCGGCGTTCCTGCAGCAGGTCGTAATAGACCTTGCCGGTGCAGAGCACGACGCGCTTCACCTCCTCCTCCGGCGCGATCGCGTCGATCTCCGGGATCACGTACCGGAACGCGCTGCCGGGGCCGAAATCGGACAGGCTGCTCACCGCCAGCTTGTGCCGCAGCAGCGACTTCGGCGTCATCTGCACCAGCGGCTTGCGGTAATTCGCCTTCAGCTGCCGCCGCAGCGCATGGAAGTAGTTGGCGGGGGTGGTCAGGTTGCAGACCCGCATGTTCCGCTCGGCGCAGAGCTGCAGGTAGCGTTCCAGCCGGGCCGAGCTGTGCTCCGGCCCCTGGCCTTCGTAGCCATGCGGCAGCAGCATCACCAGGCCGCTCATGCGCAGCCACTTGGTCTCGCCGCTGGCCAGGAACTGGTCGATGATCACCTGCGCGCCATTGGCGAAGTCGCCGAACTGCGCCTCCCACAGCACTAGGGTGTGCGGGTCGGCGAGCGAATAGCCGTATTCGAAGCCCAGCACGCCGAACTCGCTCAGCAGGCTGTTGAAGGCCTCGAAGCGCGGCTGGCCGTCGCGGATGTTGTTCAGCGGCACGTATTCGGCCTGGGTGTTCTGGTCCACCAGCACCGCATGGCGGTGGCTGAAGGTGCCGCGCTGCACATCCTCGCCCGACAGGCGCACGCGGTGGCCTTCCAGCAGCAGCGTGCCGAAACCCAGCGCCTCGCCGGTCGCCCAGTCGATGCCCTCGCCGGTCTCGATCGCCTGGCGCTTGGCGTCCAGCTGCCGGACGATCTTGCTGTTGGCGTTGAAGCCGTCCGGCACGCGGGCCAGCGCCGCGCCCACTTCCCGCAGCGTCTCCAGCGGGACCGCGGTGGGGTGAAGCTGCTCCACCTCGTCGCCCACCGTCACCGCCTTCAGGCCGGACCAGTGGCCTTCCAGCCAGTCCGCCTTGTTCGGCTTGAAGGTCTGGGCGGCCTGGTGCGCCTCCTCCAGCGTCTGGTTGAAGGCGTCGAGGATGGATTTCGACTCCTCGGCCGTCACGCTGCCCTCGGCCGCCAGCCGGTCGGCATAGGTCGTCCGGGTGGTCTTCATCTCCCGGATGCGGCCATACATGATCGGCTGGGTGAAGGCCGGCTCGTCGCTCTCGTTGTGGCCGTGGCGGCGGTAGCAGACGATGTCCACCACCACGTCCACCGCGAATTGCTGCCGGAACTCGGCCGCGAGGCGGGAGACGAACACTACCGCTTCCGGGTTGTCCCCGTTCACGTGCCAGATCGGCGCCTGCACCGCCTTGGCGATGTCCGTGCAGTACAGCCCGGAATAGGCATGCGCCGGGACGGTGGTGAAGCCGATCTGGTTGTTGGTGACGATGTGGATCGTGCCGCCGGTGCGGTAGCCGATCAGCTGGCTCATCGCCATGGTCTCGTAGACCAGGCCCTGGCCGGCGAAGGCGGCGTCGCCATGCAGCAGGATGCCCATGACGGACCGGCGGGTCCGGGTGTCCCCCGCCATGTCCTGCCGCGCGCGCACCTTGCCGGCCACCACCGGGTCCACCGCTTCCAGGTGCGACGGGTTGGGCTGCAGCGACAGGTGCACGGTATGCCCGCCGATCTCGAGATCGGTCGAGGTGCCGAGGTGGTACTTCACGTCGCCCGAGCCCTGGACGTCGTCCGGGTTGGCGCCGACGCCCTTGAACTCCGAGAAGACCTGGGTGAAGGGCTTCTTCACCACGTTCACCAGCACGTTCAGCCGGCCGCGATGCGCCATGCCGATCGAGATCTCGGTGACGCCGGCCTTGGCCGCGGTCTCGATCACCTCCTGCACCGCGGGGATGGTGCTCTCGCCGCCTTCCAGCCCGAACCGCTTGGTGGAGACGTATTTCTTCGCGCAGAAGGCCTCGAAGCCCTCGGCCTCCGTCAGGTGCTCCAGGATCTGTCGCTTGCCGGCCTTGTCGAAGGCGGTGGTCCAGGGGGCGCCTTCCATCCGGCTCTGGATCCAGAATTTCTGGTCCGGGTCCTGGATATGCATGAACTCGACGCCGATCGGGCCGCAATAGGTGGCCCGGCAGACCTCCATGATCTGGCGGATGGTGGCGGTGTCGAGGCCCAGCACGCCGTTGATGAAGATCGGGCGGTCCCAGTCGGCCTCGGTGAAGCCATAGGTCGCCGGGTCCAGCTCCTGGTGCCGCTTCGGCCGCTGCAGGCCGAGCGGGTCGAGCTGCGCTTCCAGATGGCCGCGAACGCGGTAGCTGCGGATCAGCATCAGCGCCCGGATGGAATCGAGCTGCGCGGCGCGGATGGCCGCCGGGTCCAGCGCGGCGGGGGCGGCCGGCTTGTCGCCCTTCGCGCCCGCCTTGCCCCCTTGCGGGGCGGGCGGCGCCTCCGGCTCCGGCGCGAAGCCGCCGCGCGGGCGGGGCGCCCAGGATGCGCCGGTGGCGTCGGTCAGCACCGCGCGGGCCTCGTCGCCCAGCGCCTCGAACAGCTCGGCGAAGGACGGGTCGACGCTTTCCGGCTTCTCCACCCAGCGCGCATAGAGGTCGGCGAGGAAGGCGGCGTTGGCGCCGGTCATCACGCTGGCGAGGATGTCCACTCCGGCCATGGTCTTCTCCGTGCCGGCCCCTGCGGGCCGGCGTCCTTGCAACTGGTGGTCTGCATATGGGCAGCCGCTGCCCGGTCCATGCCCGGGCAGCGGCTGCATACATAGTCCCTATGGCAGCGATGCGGCAGGCCCGGCCTTGATCCGGGTCATGCCCGCAGGGCTGCCCGGACCATCATGGCCGGCGGGATCGGACCCGTTCGTGAACGCGGCGCTCGCTCAGCCCTTCAGCGCCTTCACCATGGTGCTGCCCAGCGCCGCTGGGCTGTCCGCCACATGGATGCCGGCCGCCCGCATGGCGTCCATCTTCGCCTCGGCCGTGTCCTTGCCGCCGCTGATCACGGCGCCGGCATGACCCATCCGGCGGCCCGGCGGGGCGGTGGCGCCGGCGATGAAGCCGACCACCGGCTTCGCCTTGGCGCCCTTGTTCTCCCGCGCCAGGAACTCCGCCGCCTCGATCTCCGACTGGCCGCCGATCTCGCCGATCATGATCAGCGACTTCGTCTCGGGGTCGGCCAGGAACATCTCCAGCACCTCGACGAAGTCGGTGCCCTTCACCGGGTCGCCGCCGATGCCGACGCAGGTGGACTGGCCGAGGCCGGCCGCGGTGGTCTGCGCCACCGCCTCATAGGTGAGCGTCCCGGAGCGGGAGACGATGCCGACCGAGCCGCGGCGATGGATGTGCCCCGGCATGATGCCGATCTTGCAGGCATCCGGCGTGATCACGCCCGGGCAGTTCGGCCCGATCAGGCGCGACTTGGAGCCGCCGAGCGCCCGCTTCACCTTCACCATGTCCAGCACCGGGATGCCCTCGGTGATGCAGATGATGAGGGGAAGCTCGGCGTCGATCGCCTCCAGGATCGCATCCGCCGCGAAGGGCGGCGGGACATAGATCACGCTGGCCGTGGCGCCGGTCTTCTCGACGCATTCCGCCACCGTGTCGAAGACCGGCAGGCCGATATGCGTGCTGCCGCCCTTGCCCGGCGTGACGCCGCCCACGTATTTCGACCCGTAGGCGATGCCCTGCTCGGCATGGAAGGTGCCCTGGGCGCCGGTGAAGCCCTGGGTCATGACCCTGGTGTTCGCGTCGACGAGGATGGCCATGGCTCAGGCGGCTCCCTGCTTCGTCGCGCCGGAGGCGCGCGCTTCATTGACCGCCTTGACCACCTTCTCGGCGGCATCGGCCAGGTTGTCGGCCGGGATGATGGCCAGCCCGCTCTCGGCCAGGATCTGCTTGCCCAGCGCGACATTCGTCCCCTCGAGCCGGACGACGAGCGGCACCTTGAGGGTGAGGTTCTTCGCGGCCTGCACCACGCCGGTGGCGATCATGTCGCACTTGGCGATGCCACCGAAGATGTTGACCAGGATCGCCTTGACGTTCTGGTCGCTGGTGATGATCCGGAACGCCTCCGTCACCCGGTCCGCCGTCGCGGTGCCGCCGACATCGAGGAAGTTCGCCGGCGAGGAGCCGTAGAGCTTGATGATGTCCATCGTCGCCATCGCCAGGCCGGCGCCGTTCACCATGCAGCCGATCTCGCCGTCGAGCGCGACGTAGTTCAGGTCGTTCTTGACCGCGTCCAGCTCCTTCGGGTCCATCTCGCTGTCGTCGCGCAGCGCCTCGAGGTCCTTGTGGCGGAACAGCGCGTTGTCGTCGAAGGACACCTTGGCGTCGAGCGCGACGATGTCGCCGGCGCCGGTGACGACCAGCGGGTTGATCTCGACGATCGCGCAGTCGAGCTCGAGCACGGCGCCGTAGAGCGCGGTGACGAACTTCGTGAAGGCGCCCACCTGCTTGCCGGTGAGGCCGAGGCCGAAGGCCAGCTTGCGGCAATGGAAGCCGGAGATGCCGGCGGCCGGGTCCACCGCGACCTTCAGGATCTTCTCGGGGTGGCTCTCGGCCACCTCCTCGATCTCCATGCCGCCCTCGGTCGAGGCCATGACGGTGAGGCGCGAGGTGGCGCGGTCCACCAGCAGGCCGAGATACAGCTCGCGCTTGATGTCGCAGCCATCCTCGACATAGACGCGGGAGACCTGCTTGCCCTGCGGCCCGGTCTGCTTGGTGACCAGGGTGTGGCCGATCATCGCGGCGGCGGCGGCCTTCACCTCCTCCACCGACTTGACGACGCGGACGCCGCCCTTGCCGTTCGGGTCGTCGGTGAAGCGGCCGGCGCCGCGGCCGCCGGCATGGATCTGCGACTTCACGACATAGACCGGCCCGGGCAGCTTCCTCGCCGCCGCCTCGGCCTCCTCCGGCGTCCAGGCCACATGGCCGTCGAGCACCGTGACGCCATAGCGCCGCAGCAGCTCCTTCGCCTGGTATTCGTGGATGTTCATCCGTTCACCCCTGTGGGCTGGACGGCCGCTGCGGGCCGATAAGAAAAAGGCCGGGGTTTGGGGCCCCGGCCGCCGGCCTCAGACGCCGAGCTTCTTGAAGTCCTCGATCAGCTTCTTCACCGCGTCGCAGCTCTTGTCGAAGGCCGCCTTCTCCTCCGGCGTGAACTGCACCTCGACGATCCGCTCCACGCCATTGCCGCCGATGACGACGGGGACGCCGACATAGAAGCCGTCCTGGCCGTATTCGCCGTTCAGCATCACCGCGCAGGGCAGCACCCGCTTCTTGTCCAGCAGGTAGCTCTCGGCCATGGCGATGGCGCTGGCCGCCGGCGCGTAGAAGGCGCTGCCGCGCTCCAGCAGCTTGACGATCTCGCCGCCGCCATTCGCCGTGCGGTTGACGATGGCGTCGACCTTCTCCTGCGTCGTCCAGCCCATCTTCACCAGGTCGGGGATGGGAACGCCGGCGACGGTGGAATAGCGGGTCAGCGGCACCATGGTGTCGCCATGGCCGCCGAGCACGAAGGCCGTCACGTCCTCGACCGAGACGTTGAACTCCTGCGCCAGGAACAGCCGGAAGCGGCTGCTGTCCAGCACGCCGGCCATGCCGACCACCTTGTTCGCCGGCAGGCCGGACTTCTGCTGCAGCGCCCAGACCATGACGTCGAGCGGGTTGGTGATGCAGATCACGAAGGCATCCGGGCAATGGGTGCGGATGCCCTCGGCCACCTGGCCCATCACGCCGGCATTCTTGGTCAGCAGGTCGTCGCGCGACATGCCCGGCATGCGCGGGAAGCCGGCGGTGACGATCACCACGTCGGCGCCGGCGATGGCGGCATAGTCGCCCGTGCCGGCCATGGCGCTGTCGAACCCGTCCACCGGGCCGGACTGCATGATGTCCAGCGCCTTGCCGGCCGCGACGCCGGGGAAGACGTCGAACAGCACGACGTCGCCGAGCTCCTTCAGCCCGATCAGATGCGCGAGCGTACCGCCGATGTTGCCGGCGCCGATGAGGGCGATCTTCTTGCGGGCCATGAGGGGTCCTTCGCGGCCGATCATTGAAAAGTTGCGCCGCGCTTCCTACCCCCGCCCCGCCGGGGCGACAAGGCGCGGCACGGCCCCGCAACCGGCGGCAAGGCGGATGGCGCCGCGGCGGTCCCGCCGCGGCGCGCGAATCCGCCCCCCGGTCCATGCCCCCATGCCAGGCCTGCCCCCGCCCGCCGCCGGGACGCCCTCCGGGACGCCCCCCCGGGACGCAGCGGCGGCGGCGCGTTCCGCATCGCCTGCGGGCGGCCCCGGCCTGGCGGCTGGCCGCCGCGCCCG
>NZ_SMOA01000164.1 GCF_004353985.1 Paracraurococcus ruber
GCCCGGCGCGGCCCGCCGCCGCGCCCCCGGCCGCCCTGGCCGCGGCACCGGCGGGGCCCGGGACCGACCCGGTCTACGAGGCCTGGATCCAGCAGGCGGACACGCTGGACGCGGCCGACCGCGCCGCCATCCGCCGCCACATCGCCGCCCTGCCGCAGCGGCCGCTGATTTCCGTGGTGATGCCGGCCTATGACACGCCGGCGCCGCTGCTGCGGCAGGCCATCGCCTCGGTGCGGGCGCAGCTCTACCCGCACTGGGAACTGTGCGTGGCGGACGACGCCTCGCCGGCGCCGCATGTCGCGGCCATCCTGACCGAGGCTGCGGCGGCCGACCCGCGCATCACCTGGCGCCGGCTGCCGCGGAACCACCACATCGCGGGCGCGACCAACGCCGCCATTGCCCTCGCCAAGGGCGAATGGGTGGCGCTGATGGACCATGACGACCTGCTGCCGGAACGCGCCCTGTACGAGATCGCGGTGGCCGCCGCGGCGCATCCGCAGGCCGAGGTGATCTATGGCGACGAGGACAAGGTGGACGGCGCCGGGCGCCGCCACACGCCCTACTTCAAGCCGGATTTCGACCCCGACCTGCTGCTCGGGCAGAATTTCGTCTGCCACCTCGCGGCCTATCGCCGCACCCTGCTGCAGCGGCTGGGCGGCAAGCGGGAAGGCTTCGAGGGCAGCCAGGACCACGACCTGATCCTGCGCGCCGCCGCCGCGGTGGGGCGCGACCGCATCGTCCATGTGCCCGCCATCCTGTACCACTGGCGGCACCTGGAGGCGGGGGGCAGCTTCTCCCAGGGCCAGCTCGCGGCCTGCGTCGCGGCCTCCCGCCGGGCGGTGCGCGACCACCTCGCCTCGATCGGCGCCGGCGCCGCGCAGGTGGTCGCCAACCCGGCCGAGCCGAATTGGAGCCGGGTGATCTGGCCGCTGCCGACGCCGGTGCCGCGCGTCAGCATCATCGTCCCGACGCGCGACCGGGCGGACCTGCTGGAGCGCTGCGCCCGCGGCATCCTGGCCGAGACCGACTATCCCGAGATCGAGCTGATCATCGCCGACAACGACACGGCGGAGCCGGCGGCGCTGGCGCTGCTGGCGCGGCTGCGGCAGGACCCGCGCGTGCGGGTGCTGCCCTGCCCCGGCCCGTTCAACTACGCGGCGATCAACAATGCCGCGGCGGCGCAGGCGACCGGCGAGGTGCTGCTGCTGCTGAACAACGACATCGAGGTGCTGGAGGCCGGCTGGCTGCGCGAGCTGGTGGCGCAGGCGCTGCGGCCGGATGTCGGGGCGGTCGGCGCCAAGCTGCTGTATCCCGACGGCACCATCCAGCATGCCGGCGTGCTGCTCGGCATGGGCCGGTTCCGCGACGGGCCGGGCGTCGCCGGGCATTTCGGCCTGCATGCGGCGGGCAGCGAGATCGGGCCCTTCGGCCAGTATGTCCTGTCGCGCGAATTCGCCGCCGTCACCGCCGCCTGCCTGGCCATGCGCCGATCGGTGTTCGAGGCGGTGGGCGGGCTGGACGCGCGCAACCTCGCGGTCGCCTTCAACGACGTCGATCTCTGCCTGCGGGTGCGGGAACTGGGGCTGCGGGTGGTCTGGACGCCCTTCGCGCTGCTGAAGCACCACGAATCGGCCTCCCGCGGGCTGGACACCGATCCGGCGAAGGCGGAGCGTTTCAATGCCGAGGCGGACTACATGCGGCGGCGCTGGGGACCGGTGCTGGACCAGGATCCGTTCCTGAACGCCAACCTGTCGCGCGAGGGGCACCTGGCCGCCATCGCCCTGCCACCGCGCCGGCCGAAGCCCTGGGCGGCGCATCTCGGCGGCGAATGGCCGGTGCCGGAAGCGCATAACGACCCGGACGACAGGCCGCTGCGCGCCTCCGCCTGATCCCTGCGCCAGGCGATTGGACAAGCGGCGCGGGACGCGCTTGGCTGCACGCGATGCGTGCGGCCGGGCCGGCCGCCGCTCCAAGGGCATGGAGGGAACGGATGCGGGCAGGAACTGCCGGGGCGGCCGGCAGGGTCGCGCCGTGAGCGGGCTGGAGCGGCTGTTCCGCGCCCGCTCGGTCGCGCTGGTCGGGGCGACGGAGCGGTCCATCTGGTCCACCGCCGCCTTCGCCAATTTCGCCCGGCTCGGCTTTCCCGGCCGCGTCTTCCCGGTCTCCCGCAAGGGCGGCATGGTCCATGGCCTGCCCGCCGCGGCGTCCTGCGCCGCGATCGGCGAGCCGGTGGATGCGGCGCTGCTGATGGTGCCGGAAGGCGCGATCGCCGAGGCCTTCGCAGACCTCAACGCCGCCGGCATCCGCAACGCCGTCGTGCTGACCTCGGGCTTCGCCGAGATCGGCGTCGAGGGCGCGGCGAAGCAGGAAGCCCTGCTGGCGGCGGCGCGGGCGGAGGGCGTGACGCTGCTCGGCCCGAATTGCCTCGGCTTCATCAACTATGCCGACCGCGTGCCGATCTGGACCACCCAGCCGCCCCTGCCGGTGCTGCGCGGCGGCCGCATCGCCGTGGTCTCGCAGAGCGGCGCGACGGCCGGCTTCCTCGCCGGCTTCGCGCATCGCCAGGGCATCGGCCTGTCCTACCAGGTCTCCACCGGCAACGAGGCCGATGTGAACGTCGCCCGGGTGGTGGATTTCCTGGTCGAGGACGAGGCGACCAGGGTCATCGGCCTCTTCCTCGAGACCGTGCATGACGCGCCGCTGCTGGCCGAGGCGGCGCGGCGGGCGCTGGCGGCGGGCAAGCCCATCGTCGCCATCAAGATCGGCGCCAGCGAGACGGCGGCGCGGGCGGCGGAAGCGCATACGGGGTCCCTGGTCGGCAACGACCGGGTCTTCGACGCGGTCTGCCGCCAGGTCGGCATCCTCCGCGTCCAGGGGATCGAGGAGCTGGTCTTCACCGCCGCGCTGCTGGCCAGGCTCGGGCCGGTGCGCGACCGGCGGCTCGGCCTCGTCTCCATCTCGGGCGGCGTCTGCGAGATGGCGGCCGACCAGGCGGAGGCGAATGGCGTCGCGGTGCCGCGCCTGGCCGAGCCGACGCGGGACGCGCTGCGGGCGGTGCTGCCCGCCTTCGGCACGCCGAACAACCCGCTGGATGTCACCGGCGGGGCGATGCTGGACCCGGCGCTGTTCGCCCGCAGCCTGCCCGCCTTCGCCGCCGACCCGGCCATCGGCATGGTCGCCTGCTTCATGGACGTGCCCGACACGCCGGAGGAGATCGCCGGCTATCGCGGCGAGCTGGTCCGGCAGATCGCCGCCGGCTTCCGCGCGACGGGCAAGCCCTGCGTCATGCTGAGCGTGATGAGCCGGCCGGTGACCGAGGCGGGTCGGGCGCTGATCGAGGAGACGGGCATCGCCTATCTCGGCAGCGGCATCCCCTGGGGCCTGGCCGCCATTGGCCGCGCCTGCGCCTGGAGCGCCTGGCGGGAGCGCGGCCTGCCGCCCCGCGTCGCGCCGCCGGCACCGGCGGCGGCGCGGCCGGGCAGCGAGCATGCGGCGCTGGCCTACCTCGCCTCCCGCGGCGTGCCGGTGGTGCCCGTCACGCTGGCCCAAAGCGCGGAGGCGGCGGTGGCGGCCGCCGCGGCGCTGGGCGGGCCGGCGGTGCTGAAGATCGCCTCGCCCGACATCGCGCACAAATCGGATGTCGGCGGCGTGCTGCTGAACCTGGCGGGGGAGGCGGCGGTGGCGGCCGGCTTCGACCGCATCATCGGCGCGACGCAGGCGGTGAAGCCGCAGGCGCGGATCGACGGCGTGCTGGTCGCGCCCATGCGCAGCGAACCCGGCGTCGAGCTCTTCGTCGGCGTGCTGCGCGACCCGCTCTGGGGCCCGGCCATCGCGGTGGGCCTGGGCGGCATCTGGGTGGAGGCGCTGCGCGACACCGCCATCCGCCTGCTGCCCGTGACGCAGGCCCAGGTGCTGGAGATGTTCGCCGAGTTGCGCGGCGCGACGCTGCTGGACGGCTATCGCGGCATGCCGGGCATCGACAGGGATGCCGCCGCGGCGGCCGTGGCCTGCATCGGCGATGCGGCGCTGGCGCTGGGACCCACGCTCGCCTCGCTGGAGGTGAACCCGCTGCGCGCGACGGCGACGGGGGCCGAGGCGCTGGACGCGCTGGCGATCTTCGCGGAGGAGGAGGCGTGATGGACGCCGGACGCATCCCCGTCATCATCGGTGCCGGCGAGGTCACGGAACGGCCCGCCGACGTGCTGCAGGCGCGCGAGCCGGCGGCGCTGATGGCCGAGGCGCTGCGGCGCGCCGCGGCGGATGCCGGCGCGCCGGACCTGCTGCCGGCGCTCGACAGCCTCGACATCGTCAACTCCGTCTCCTGGCCCTATGGCGACCTGCCGGCGGCGCTGGCGGGGTTCCTCGGCGTCCGGCCGCGCCGCACCGTCTATGGCCCCGTGGGCGGGGAGAGCCCGGTGCGGCACCTGCACGAGGCCGCGAACCGCATCGCCCGCGGCGAGAGCGAGGTCGCGGCCGTGGTGGGCGGGGAGGCGACGCATGCCGTCGGGCAGGCGCAGAAGCAGGGCGTGACGCTGCCCTGGACCACGCCCGACCCGAACTGGACGCGCACCCGCGGGCGGGACTTCCTGCACCCCCTGTCCGTGCGGCTGGGCGTGGCCGACCCCGTCTCGGTCTATCCCTTCTACGAGAATGCGGTGGAGGCCTTCCTCGGCCAGACGCCGGCGGAAGGGCAGGCGGAATCGGCGGAATTGTGGTCGCGCTTCTCCGCCGTCGCGGCGCGCAACCCGGCGGCCTGGCTGAAGCGCGAATACACGCCGGCGGAGATCGGCACGCCCGGCCCGGCCAACCGGCCGATCGCCTATCCCTACACCAAGCTGCAGGTGGCCAACCCCATGGTGAACCAGGGCGGCGCCATCCTGCTGTGCAGCCTGGCGCGCGCCCGCGCCGCCGGGGTGCCGGAGGAGCGCCTGGTCTATCTGTGGGCCGGCGCGGCGGCGGTGGAGCCGCGCGACTACCTCAACCGCGACCACTACCACGAGAGCCACGCGCAGAATGCCGTGCTGGACGCCTGCGCCCGCATCGCCGAGGAGGAAGGTGCGGCTTTCGAGACCTGCGAGCTGTATTCCTGCTTCCCCTGCGTGCCGAAGATGGCGGCGCGGCGGCTCGGCCTGCCGCGCGGCATGGCGCCGACCACCACGGGCGGGCTGACCTTCTTCGGCGCGCCGCTGAACAACTACATGACCCATGCGGCGGCGGCGATGACGCGGGCGCTGCGGGAGAGGCCCGGCAGCGCCGCGCTGCTCTATGGCCAGGGCGAGTTCGTCACCAAGCACCATGCGGTGGTGCTTGCCAGCCGGCCGCCCAGGACGTGGCGCCTGCCGCAGGCCTATTCGGTGCAGGCGGAGGCGGATGGCCGCCGCGGCCCGGTGCCGGCATTCGTGGAGGCGGCGGAAGGACCCGCGACCATCGAGACCTTCACCGTCCTGCATGACCGCGACGGCGCGCCGCATCATGGCGTGGCGATCCTCCGCCTCGCGGATGGGCGCCGGGCGCTCGGCCGGGTCCCGGGGACCGATGCCGACACCATCGCGCTGCTGAAGCGGCAGGACCGCACGCCGATCGGCACGCCGGGCCTGCTGCGCCCCGCGGCGGACGGGCTGCAGGACTGGTCGCCGGCATGATCCGCCGCCGCGCCGCGCTTGGCCTCGGCGCCGCCCTGGCCGTGCCGCGCCTGGCGCGCGCCGCCTTCCCGGACCGGCCCATCCGGCTGGTGGTGCCGCTGGCGCCGGGCGGGCCGACCGATGCGCATGGCCGCGTGCTGGCGGAGATCGCCGGGCGGATCCTCGGCCAGCCGGTGGTGGTGGAGAACCGCACCGGCGCCAGCGCCACCCTGGGCGCGCAGATGCTGGCGACCGACACAAGGGCCGATGGCCACCTGGTCGGGCTGCTGCCGGCCACCGTCTTCCGCCTGCCGGCGATGCAGCGGCGATCGAGCTTCGACCCGCTGCGCGACTTCACCTATGTCATCCACCTGACCGGCTACACCTACTACGTCGCGGTGCGCGCGGATTCGCCCTGGCAGGACTGGGGGCAGTTCCTGGCCCATGCCAAGGCGCATCCCGGCAAGGTCAGCTACGGCACGCCGGGCGTCGGCTCCTCGCTCCACATCACCATGGAACGCATCGCGGCGCTGCATGGCATCGAGTTCCTGCATGTGCCCTTCCGCGGCGGGTCGGACAATTTCCAGGCGCTGCTGGGCGGGCAGATCCAGGCCGTGGCGGACAGCAGCGGCATGGCGCCGCTGGTGGAGGAGGGAAAGTTCCGCCTGCTGAACACCTGGGGCGCCGAGCGGACGAAGCGCTTCCCGGCCGTGCCGACGCTGCGCGAGCTAGGCATCGACATCGTCTCCAACGCGCCCTACGGCCTGGCGGGGCCGCGCGGCATGGCGCCGGAGGTGGTGCGGGCGCTGCACGACGCCTTCCGCACGGCGCTGTTCGACCCGGCCTCGCAGCAGGCGCTGGATCGCTTCGACATGCCGCTGCTCTATCTCGGCCCGGCCGAGTACGACGGCTTCGCGCGCCGGCTGTTCGAGGAGGAGGGCGCGGCGGTGCGCGCCCTCGGCCTGCGCATCGACTGAGGGCGGCCCGCTCGGTCCGTCCGGCTGCCAGAAGGGGAGGAGAGACATGGCCGAGGCCGTGCTGTTCGAGGTGGTGGAGCCGCATATCGCGCTGGTCACCCTCAACCGGCCGGAGGCGCGGAATGCCGTGAACGGCGCCGTCGCCGCCGGGCTGGAGGCGGCGGTGGAGCGGGTGGAAGCGGATCCCGATCTCTGGGCCGTGGTGCTGACCGGCGCCGGGCCGCACGCCTTCTGCGCCGGCGCCGACCTGAAGGAGGTCGCGGCCGGCACCAGCAAGTCGCTGTCCACGGAGAAGGGCGGCTTCGGCGGCTTCGTGCGGGCCAAGCGGACCAAGCTGTGGATCGCCGCGGCGCAGGGCCATGCGCTGGCCGGCGGCCTCGAATTGCTGCTGGCCTGCGACCTGGCGGTGGCGGCGGAGACGGCGAATCTCGGCCTGCCGGAGGTCAAGCGCAGCCTTGTCGCCGGCGCCGGCGGCGTCTTCCGCCTTCCGCGGGCTTTGCCGAAGGCGATCGCCCTGCAGATGATCGCGACCGGGGAGCCGATTCCGGCGGCGCGCGCGGCGCAGTTCGGCCTAGTGAATGCGGCGGTGCCGGCGGGGGAGGTGGTGGCGACCGCGCTCGACCTCGCCCGCCGCGTCTGTGCCAATGCGCCGGTGGCGGTGCGGGAAAGCCTGGGCGTCGCCCGCCAGGCCCAGGACCTCTCCGAGGCCGCGTTGTGGGAGGTCTCGGCCAAGGCCAGTGCGCTCGTGCGTACGACCGAGGATTTCCGCGAAGGCCCGCGCGCCTTCGTCGAGAAGCGGCCGCCGCGCTGGGTCGGGCGCTGACCCGAGGGTTCCGAGGGCCTTTCGGCCCTTGGCGGATGGAGTCCGGGGAAGGCGGCGCCTTCCCCGGGAAGTCGGAGGGAATGGCATGCCAGGCAGGCTGGACGGCAAGGTCGCGTTGGTTTCCGGGTCGGGTCGCGGCATCGGCCGCCAGATCGCGTTGAAGCTCGCCAGCGAGGGCGCCCGCGTCGTGGTCAACGACCTCGACGACGGCCCGGGCGCCGAGACGGTGGCCGAGATCAAGGCGCTGGGCGCCGAGGCCGTCGCCTGCAATGGCGACGTGACGAAGGAAGGCTTCGCCGAGCGCTTCGTGCAGGCCGGCATCGACACCTGGGGCGGGCTCGACATCATCGTCAACAATGCCGGCTACACCTGGGACAACGTCATCCAGAAGATGTCGGACGAGCAGTGGTACGCCATCCTCGACGTGCACCTGACCGCGCCCTTCCGGATCATGCGCGCGGCGTCGCGCTTCATCCGCGAAGCGGCGCGGCAGGAGGCGAGCGAGGGCCGCGAGGTGTTCCGCAAGGTGGTGAACATCTCCTCCACCTCCGGCGTCTTCGGCAATGCCGGCCAGGCCAATTATTCCACAGCCAAGGCCGGCATCCAGGGCCTGACGCGGGCGATGGCGAAGGAATGGGGGCGATACAAGGTCAATGTGAACGCGGTCGCCTTCGGCCTGATCATGACCCGGCTGACCGAGGCGCCGGCGCATGGCGGCGCCACCATCGACATCTCGGGCCGGGAGATCCCGGTGGGCGTGCGGCCGGAGGTGCTGCAGACGGCGGAGAAGCTGATCCCGCTCGGCCGCGGCGGCAGGCCGGAGGAGGCGGCGGGCAGCGTCTATCTGTTCTGCATCCCGGAATCCAATTACGTCACCGGGCAGACCCTGGTGGTCGCCGGCGGCCGGCCCTAGGCGGGTCCCCGCGCGGCAGCGGCCCCGCCGCCGGGCGGTCCGCCGCGGTCGGATGGTCTCTGGGCATTGGTTTTCAGGGGAGGGATGCGCGTCCGGGCGATGCCGCCTGGACGCGGCCCGCCCCGAAGCCGCCCGCTGCGGCGGCGTGGCCGCACCCCTGCGGTTGCCAGGAACGCGCTTTCATGCCGGCTGAGTTGCGGGTATGCGGGACTTGCGGGTGCGGCGCCCCGGTCCTGCGGGCGGTGGACGGTGGCGCGCGCCCCGCCCATGTCGGGTGGTGGCGCCGGGCAGGAAGGGCAGGGTGACGGCCATGGGGGCGAGCACCCCGGGGAAGTCGGACAGCGCGGGCAGGCCACCCCCCACCGCCGGCCGCGCGGCGGAGGGCGCGACGCTCTCGGCCACGATCCGACTGCTGGTCGTCGCCGTGATCATCCTGCCGGTCATCGTCATGGGCCTCAGCGCCTGGGTCGCCTGGCGCGATGCCTGGCGCGTCGCCGCGAGCGACCTGCAGCACACCGCCGATGCGGTGGCGGAATACGGCTCGCGCGTGCTTAGCGCGCATGCGGTGGCGGCGGGGCGGGTGGATGCGGTCCTGCGCGGCCTGTCGGACGACGACATCCGGGCGGGCGAGGCGGCGCTGAACGCCGAGCTGAAGAGCCTGATCGCCGAGGTGCCGCAGGCCGAGGCGGCCTTCGTCATCAGCCGCGACGGCAGGCCGCTGGTGTCGGCCAATGTCTTCCCGGTGCCGCGGGACATGCCGGTGGCGGCCGACCGCGACTTCTTCCTCGCCCTCCGGGCGGATGGCGCGCCGGCGATCCATGTCAGCCGGGTCTATACCGGGCGGCTCGACAACACGCTGTTCTTCGCGGTCAGCCGGCGGCGGACCCGCACCGGCAACCCGGGCGTGCCGCCGGGCGGGTTCGACGGGCTGGTCAACATCTCGATCTATCCGAACCGGGTGGCGGAAGGGCTGCGCAGCCTGGTGGCGCGGGATGGCGACGCACTCGCCCTGATCCGCGGCGATGGCGAGATCCTGGCGCGCAGCATCGGGCAGACGGGGCCGGTGCGCATCGCGCCCGAAACCCGCTTCGGCGCCGCGGCGGCGGCGGGGGCGGAGCGGGCGCTGTTCACCGCCCGGTCGGCCACGGATGGGGAACGGCAATACATCGCCCTGCGGCGGATCGAGGGCTGGCCGGTCTATGCCGCCGCCAACCGGCCGCGGGCCATGATCATCGCCGGCTGGTGGAGCACGGTCTGGCAGCAGCTGATGGTGGGCGTACCCGCGACCTTGGCGCTGCTGGGCCTGGCGCTGCTGCTGCGGCGCGGGCAGCAGGGGCTGGCGGCGGCGAACCTGTCGCTGGAGGCGCGGGTGGCGGAACGCACCGCCCGCCTGGCCGAGAGCGAGGCGGAGTTCCGCGCCATCTTCGAGAGCACGATCATCGGCATGGCGCAGTCGGACCCGCGCAGCGGCCGGCTGCTGCGGGTGAACCGGCGCTTCTGCGAGATCCTCGGCCATGAGGAGGCGGAGCTGCTGGATGGCACGACCCTCGGATCCCTGACCCATCCGGAGGACCGGGCGGCGAACGAGGCCGGGTTCCGCGCCGCCATGGCCGGCGGCGGCCGGTACGAGGCGGAGACGCGCTACCTGCGCAAGGACGGCGAGGCGGTCTGGGTCGCGGTGCATGTGGCGATCGTGCGCGGCGCCGCGGACAGCCGGCCGCGGGCGGTGGTGGCCGTGGTCGACATCAGCGGCCGCAAGCGGTCGGAGGCGCAGCGCATCCTGCTGTCGCGCGAGGTGGACCACCGGGCCAAGAATGCGCTCGCGGTGGTGCAGGCGGCGCTGCGCCTGACGCCGCGGACCGATGCGGAAACCTATGCGAGGGCGGTGGAAGGCCGGGTGGCGGCGCTGGCGCGGGCGCATACGCTGCTGGCCCAGGCGAAGTGGGAAGGGGCGGGGCTGCACGAGCTGGCGGCGGGCGAGCTGGCGACCTTCCTGGTGCCCGGGGAAGCGGGGGCGGGCAGAGTGGCGCTGGACGGGCCGGCGCTGCGGCTTTCCGCCACTGCGGTGCAGGCGCTGTCGATGACCCTGCACGAGCTGGCGACCAATGCGGTGAAGTACGGCGCGCTGGGCGCCGATACCGGGCGGCTGCGCCTGACCTGGGCCTGCGACGCGGCGGCCGGGCTGCTGCGCATCCGCTGGGAGGAAAGCGGCGGGCCGCCCATTTCGGCGCCGCCGGCGCGGCGCGGCTTCGGGTCCCGCGTCATCGAGGCGACGGTGCGCGACCAGCTCGGCGGCGAGGCGCTGCGGCACTGGCGGCCGGAGGGGCTGGCCTGCGACATCACCGTCCCGCTGGCCCGGGTCAGCGGCGAGGATGCCGATCGGCTGGCGGCCGAATAGGGCCGGGCGCGCCGCGACGCGGCGTGGCGCCGCGCGAACGCCGCCGGGCCGGATGGCGGTCGCTGCTCCGGCATGGCCGATGGGCCGTGCCTCGGGCGCCGGGCACTGCCGGGCCGGTGCGGTGGCGTCGGGCCCGACCCCCTTGGTTTCCGTTCTGTGACGAACAATTAAGCTCCGTTAACCAAGATAACGGGGGCTTCATGACCATCCATCGCAGGGACCTGCTGCTGGGCGGGGCGGCCATGCTCGGAGCCGGCATCGCGGCGCCGGCGCTCGGCCAGCCGGCGGCGGCGCGCACGCTCCGCTTCGTGCCGCATGCTAATCTCGCCTCGATCGACCCCGTCTGGACCACGGCCTGGATCGTCCGGAACCATGCCTACCTGGTCTACGACCAGCTCTACGGCATGGACGAGCAGTTCAACATCCGGCCGCAGATGGTCGAGGGCCATGCGGTCGAGGACAATGGCCTGCGCTGGACCTTCACCCTGCGGGAGGGGCTGCGCTTCCATGACGGGGAGCCGGTGCGGGCGCGGGACTGCACGGCCTCCATCGCCCGCTGGGCCCGGCGCGACGCGCTGGGGCAGAAGCTGACCAGCCTGACCGCCGAGATGAAGCCGCTGGACGACCGGCGCTTCGAGATCCGGCTGACCAAGCCCTTCCCGCTGCTGCTGCACGCCTTCGGCAAGGTGACCACCCCCTGCCTGTTCATCATGCCGGAGCGGGTGGCGCAGACCGACGCCTTCCAGCAGATCACGGATGCGACCGGCAGCGGCCCCTACCGCTTCCTGCGCGACCAGTTCGTCCCCGGCAGCCGCGCCGCCTATGAGCGCTTCGCCGGCTACCAGCCGCGGCCGGATGGCGCGCCCAGCATGACCGCCGGCGCCAAGCAGGTGCATTTCGACCGCGTCGAGTGGCACATCCTGCCCGACCCGGCGACCGCCAGCGCCGCCCTGACGGCGGGCGAGGTCGATTGGTGGGAGACGCCGACGGCCGACCTGCTGCCGCTGCTGCGGCGCAACCGCAACGTCGCCGTCGACATCCTTGACTTCATGGGGCTGTTCAGCACGCTGCGGCCGAACCACCTGGTGCCGCCCTTCAACAACCCGGGCGTCCGCCGCGCCGTGCTGGCCGCCATCACGCCCGGCGACATCATGAAGGCGGTGATGGGCACCGATCCCGACCTCGTCCGCCTGCAGCCGGTCGGCGTGTTCAGCCCCAGCTCGCCCCTGGCCAGCGATGCCGGCATGGGCGCCTTCGCCCAGAGCATCGAGCGCGGCCGCGAGCTGCTGCGGCAATCCGGCTACAATGGCGAACGTCTCAGCCTGCTGGCGGCGACCGACATCCCGACGCTGAGCAATGCCGCCATGGTGGTCGGCGACGTGCTGCGGCGGATCGGGATCAACCTCGACTACGTGGCGACCGACTGGGGCACGGTGGTGCAGCGGCGGAACAGCCGGGAAGCGCCGGAGCGCGGCGGCTGGTCCGGCTTCGTGACCAATTTCTCCGGCTTCGACTTCTGGGACCCGGCGGCGCACAACCCGCTGCGCGGCAATGGCGAGCAGGGCTGGGTCGGCTGGGCCAGCAGCGCGGAGATCGAGCAGCTGCGCGACGCCTGGTTCGAGGCACCGGACCTCGCGGCGCAACAGGGGCTGGCGCGGCGGATCCAGGAGGCGGCGTTGACCCGCGACGTGCCCTACATCCCGCTCGGCCAGTTCTTCCAGCCGGCGGCCTGGCGGCGCAGCGTCACCGGGCTGATGAAGGGCCCGCCGGTGCCCTGGGGCGCGCGCCGCGCCGCCTGACGGCGGGCGACGGGGCCCCACCGCCGCTTCGGGCGTGCGGCCGGCGCCGGCCTTGGGCATCCCCCGCCGGGCAGGGGACAGCGCGTGCCCGGCGCGGGCCGCGCGGGGCAGGCCATGCCCCGCGCCTCGCGAGAAGATGTCGGCCGCCCGGCCGGCGGGCCTCGGCCGCCCGCCCCGGCTTGGCGAGTGAGTCGCCAGAGGTGGCGCCAGCTTGGCCCGAGGATCGGCCGCGCCGCCCGGCATCCATGAATCGTTCATGAGTCTGCGCCGAAAGGCGTGCATGACCCGGTCGCTCCCCAAGGAAGCACCCATGCCGGCGTCCCGGGACCGGCGGCCCCCCGCCCGGTGAGGGCGGCGCTGCCGGCCGCATCCGCCGCGGCGCTGGACGGGCGCTCGCGGCCCGCCCCGGCCCAGCCCGCCGAGGCGGCGCC
>NZ_SMOA01000165.1 GCF_004353985.1 Paracraurococcus ruber
GGTGTACTCGCGCCTCGGCTCGCCGCGTGTGACGATCTCAACCCGCGTCACACCATCTGCGGCTGCATCAGTGCTAGCACCAATGTGAGACTTCGATCCGGCCATCGCCTCTCCTCCGCGATAGCCTACCTCTCAGCGACTTCCGTCCAAGACAAGAAGGGCACCGGGCCAGCGCTTACAGAAATCCAGCACCTCGGGCGCGCAGTAGTGGCTGTCGGCACGGAGCAGGATCTCGACCCGCGGCCAGTGGGCGCGGATCTCGCGCACCAGCCGGCGGAGGAAGCCACGCACCTCCCGCCCGGTGGGCCGACGCGCCGGGCGCAGCAGGGCGGCGACGGGGCGGCCCTCGCCGTCGAACACGACGATCGGCTGGAAGCCATATTCGTCGTAGTAGGCGTTGAACAGCCGGAGCTGCTGGTCGCCATGGGCGGCATCGAAGGTGTCGTCGATATCGAGGGTGATGCGGCGTGGCACCTGGCGGAAGCTGGCGCAGTAGAGCCCGACCATGGCTTGGCCCATGCGTAGCAGGTCACGCGTCCGCGGCAGGTTCTCGAGGCGCGAGATGGTCGGCTGCGAACACAGCGCGGCGCCGTCCGGCAGGCGCCCGAGGGCGAGCTTGAAGGCCGGGTCGTACCGCAGGCTGTCGGCGTCGTTGCCGTCCTCGTAGCCGGCAGCAATCATCAGCATCCGGAAGCGCAGGATGTCGGCGATGCCATGGACCACGCGCCCTGCTGCGCGGGGGTCGGCCACGCATCGCGCCAGGCGATCGGCAATACCGAGGCGGCTTTCGATCTCGCGCAGCGCCAGCACGCCGGCATCCGATGAGAGTTGGCCGCCATCGAAGCGGGCGATGATGGGCTTGCCGCAGACCGGTGACAGGCCGGGCAGCGCGGGGGTAGCTTCAACCTTGGCGGGCATGGGCTCCGGAATCGGCTGGGTTCTGGTCTCGCAGCCGAATTCTATGACCGATCAACGGCTTGCGCCATGTCCGCCAACCCTGACGAATAAGCCGGGCTAGGTCCCGACACGGCTGGCAGTGCCACATCTCGCTCGTCATGCTGGCCTTCGCCATGCTGGCGACCATCCGCCGCAAGGCCAGTGCGCCGCAGCCCGAAAAAGCCCTGGCCAGAGTAGCCAAGCGGTGCCGGATCGCGTCCGCTGGTCAGTCCAAGAGATCAGGCGCATCGCCAACCGCCTCGCGCAGCGCCGCATTCAGCCAGCCCAGGTCATCACATGATCACTCTGGCGGAGCGCCCACCAAGCCGCCGCACAACGCGCCCATTTGAAACCAAAAATGCAGCTGTAATGCTAGGTGGCATCATCGGGCCTATCCTAGTCGTTGCGTTGCCGCCGATAATCCAGGAGCGTGCCTCTTTCCTGCCGGCGATGAAACCATGAGGGTCCCCGTCGCTCACGATGCGCGTGGTGCTTCCGGCGTTGTCGAGAAAGCTACCGAGCGGATGGAGGGCTGCGTCAGCGTACAAGGCAACCCGTTCGCTCGGCCCCGACCGCGGGTGAAGCACGGCTGTGCTACGCTTCGACTAGCACGCCAGAGGTGATGTCTGCAGTGCGTGATGAGGCGGCCGGATGCGTGAGATGGTCGTAGCAGGAGATCGGCCTTGGCTTGCCGAAGAGGTATCCTTGAGCTTCGTCACAACCCGCCGTGCGCAGAAACTCCGATTGCTGCTCGGTTTCCACACCTTCGGCAACGACGGGCAAGCTTAGGGCTTTTGCGAGCCCCAGCACGCCATGAACGATGGCCGCGGCCTCCCGATTGACCTCGAGATCCCGCACAAAGGATCGGTCGATCTTGAGGCGGTTGAAGGGAAAAGCGCGTAGCGTTGCGAGCGAGGAGTAGCCGGTCCCGAAATCGTCCATCGCCACGCTGACGCCCATCGCACGAAGGCGGTTCAGCACCTCCAGCATCCGCGCCGGGTCGCGGCTGAGCATGCTCTCGGTCACCTCGATCTCCAGGCGGGAGGCGTCCAGGCCCGTAGCGACCAAGGTCCGGCTCACCAGTTCGGCGAAGTCGCCTTGTTGGAATTGTGCGGTCGAGACGTTCACCGAGATCCGCATAGGCTCGTGCCATTCGCTTGCCTCGCGGCAGGCTTCTTCGAGAACCCAAGCCCCAATTGAGACAATTGCGCCGCTCGCCTCCGCGACGGGGATGAATACGTCGGGCCGAACGGAACCTCTCTCGGGCAGCGACCACCGTAGCAGCGCCTCGAAACCATGCACGCGGCCACTGGCCATATCCACCTGTGGCTGATACTCGAGCGAGAGCTGGCCTCTTGCCAGGGCAAACCGGAGCTCCTGCTCCAGTGCACATCGGTCCTGCGATGCACGATCCATCTCGGCACGGAAGAACGCATAGCCGTTCCGGCTCTCGCCCTTGACGCGGTACATGGCGAGGTCCGCGTTTGCCAAGAGTGTTTCGCAGGTCGCGCCATCCTCTGGGAATACGGCAATGCCGATGGAGGCAGACACCACGGCTTGTCGACCGTGCTCAAGGTCAACCGGTTCCGAGAGCAGTGTGATCAATCGTGCGGCCAGGCTCTCGGCATCCTGCGGTCGTTCCATGGCAGTCTGGATGATGATGAATTCATCACCGCCGAGCCGAGCCACCGTATCGGTGGCCCGAATAGCACCACTCAGGCGACGCGCGAGCTCACGCAGGAGCGCATCGCCCGCCGAATGCCCGAACGAGTCATTCACCGCCTTGAACCGGTCGAGATCAATCCAAAGCAGCGCGATGGACTGGCCGTTGTGCCGAGCAACTGCCATCGCCTGCTGCAGGCGCTCATGCAGCAGCACGCGGTTGGGAAGGCTGGTGAGCGGATCGTGGTGTGCCAAGTAGCCGATACGCTCGGCCGCGGCGGCTCGCTCGGCGTCGGCCAGTTGTTGCGCCTCTCGGGCCTGCAGGGTTCCGCGTCGCAGGGCATCTAGTGCGGTAGCGATCTCGCCCACTTCGTCCGCTCGGTCAACACCCTCGACCGGGCGCTCGAGATTGCCTGCCGCGACGTGCCCAGTCGCGTTCGTCAGTGCGCGAAGGGGGTGTAGCACCTGACGAACGAGGAACAGGCCGATGCACAGGCAGCACGCCAGGGACCCGAGGACGAGCGCGATCACGACGGTCTGGGTTGTCGTCGCATATGCCATGGCGCCGCGCCGCGCCTGCTCGGCGGACAACATGATGGCGGCGACGGCACGTGCGATGTCCTGCTGCTGATCGTCGCGCTGGGCCTCGAGAAGGTCCTCGCGCAGCAGTTCGGCATGACCTTCGGCGATGCTGCCGGGGAGCCGGAGGTCTGTCTGCCTGATCCAGTCTCGCGTGCCCTGCAGCACCGGCGCAAAGCTATCTTCCGTCTCCAGGCTGCGCTGTAAGGCACGCATGAGCGTGTCGGCCTCGGCGCGAAAGCGCTTGGCGGCGGCCTCGGCCGAATCGAGATCGGCTGCACGCCTGCTCTCGTGCGCGGCGCGGTCGGCCCGCTCAAAGCTGAGCTGTGCTTCGGCAATTGCATTGACGCTGGCGATCACGACGCCCTGCGTGCCCAATATCCAGTTCAAGTTTCTCTGGCCGAGGAGGGCCGCGCCTGCCTGGACGACGCCCAACAGCCCGAGCACGCCGATGCCGGCGATCAGGGAGGCGCGTATGGTCATGACTCTGGCCTTCCGGGCGACCGACATCAGCGGGGAAGTGACGGGACTGCGACGTCCCGCGGTGGCGCGGTCAGAGTTCTGAGGAAGGCCAGCAGCTCGGCACGCTCGATCTCGGTCAGGCGGAATGGCCGAATGTGAGGGGAGCGGCTCGGCCGCTCTTCACCACCTGTCTCGTAGAAGCGCACAACGCTCTCGATCGTCGGCAGTGAACCATCGTGCATGTAGGGTGCCCGACGACCCACATCGCGCAGACCGGGCGTTTTGAATGCGAATAGCGCATGAGGATCCTGCGTGTCGAGCTGCGCACGCCCGACGTCTCGCGTTGGAAGGCCAGTGTCATGGAACTGCCCGTCGGTGAAGTTCCAGCCCGTATGGCACGCCGCGCAACCAGCTGGTCCCACGAAGATGTCCAGGCCACGTCGCTCCGCGGGCGAGAGCGCATCATTGTTGCCTGCGACCCACCGGTCAAAGGCCGTCAAACCGCTGACCAGCCCTCGCTCAAACGTGGCGATGGCGCGGGTGATCGTATCGAGCGACAGCGGCTCTCCTGGATAGGCCGCCTCGAACAGCCGCCGATAGCCCGGCACCGCAGCAAGTTTGCCGGGTAAGGCATCGATCGGCATATTCATCTCGATGGTGTTGCTCAGCGGGCCCAGCGCCTGGATCTCGAGCGTCGGCGCGCGGCCGTCCCAAAAGAAGGCGTTGCTCCAGGCCAAGTTGAGAATGCTCGGAGAGCGCCGGGTCAGCGGCACCATGGCATGTCCGCGTCCGATCGCCTGGCCATCACCCCAGCCGAAGGCCGGGTTGTGGCAGGAGCCACAAGACAGCAGGTTAGAGCCCGACAGTCGCGGGTCAAAGAACAGCGTCCTCCCAAGCAGTTCGCGCTCGGCCGTGAAGCGGTTATTGGCTGGATACGGTACCGCCGTCGGACGCGCAAAGGCAGTCCGAAGCGCGTCGTCGCTTGTGGGCTGCGCGGTGGCGGGCGTCAGCGTCGCCACGATGATGGCAAAGATTGAGAGCAAGCAACGCATCTGAATGCCCTCGAGGCGCCACATCGTGTGTTACTGACTTCTCCTTGATATCACGACCGTGCATCAAAATGCGTCGAACTGGTGCCTCGATCGAGACTGTGGAGGGAGGATGTCCTACCGATCGGCCAGCCACTCCCGCAGCTTGGACCAGCGCCGCCGGCCGGCGACGCCGCGCACCGCGATGGCGACCGCCCGCGGCTGGCCGACCAGCACCACCAGCCGCTTGCCGCGGGTGACGCCGGTGTAGAGCAGGTTCCGCTGCAGCATGGCGTAGTGCTGCGTCAGCACCGGGATCACCACCGCCGGGTACTCGCTGCCCTGGCTCTTGTGGATAGTCACGGCATAGGCCGGCGCCAGCGCGTCCAGCTCGCCGAGGCCGTAGCTGACGGTCCGGCCGTCAAAGGTGACCGCCACCTCGCCGGCCTCGAGGTCAACCGCCTCGACCAGGCCGACATCGCCGTTGAACACCTCGCGCTCGTAGTCGTTGTCGAGCTGCATCACCTTGTCGCCGGGCGCGTAGGTCCAGCCGAAGCGCTCCACCCGGCTCTCGCTGGCCGGGTTCAGCGCCGCCTGCAGGGCGATGTTGAGCGAGCGGGCGCCGACGCCGCCGCGCTGCATCGGGCACAGCACCTGGATGTCGCGGATCGGGTCGAGCCCGTAGCGGCGGGGGATGCGGGTCCCGACCAACTCGACGATGCGCTGGACGGCGGTCTCGGGGTCGGCGGCCGGCACGAAATGGAAGTCGCTCTCCGGCGCCGCCCGCTCCAGCTCCGGCATCTGGCCGCGGTTGATCCGGTGGGCGTTGACCACGATCCGGCTCGCGGCCGCCTGGCGGAACACCTCGGTCAGCCGCACCACCGGCAGCGCGCCCGAGCCGATCAGGTCGGCCAGCACCTGCCCCGGCCCGACCGAGGGCAGCTGGTCGACATCGCCCACCACCAGCAGGGCCGCTCCGTCCGGCACCGCCCGCAGCAGGGCGTTGGCGAGGGGTACGTCCACCATCGAGGTCTCGTCCACCACCACCAGGTCGCAGTCGAGCGGGGTGTCGGCGTCCCGCCGGAAGCCGCCCTTGGCCGGGTCGGCCTCCAGCAGCCGGTGCAGGGTGCGGGCCTCCAGGCCGGTGGCCTCGGCCAGCCGCTTGGCGGCCCGGCCGGTGGGGGCGGCCAGCAGCATGCGCACGCCCTTGGCGGCGAGGATACGCAGGATGGCGCGGACGATGGTGGTCTTGCCCACCCCGGGGCCGCCGGTGATCACCAGCACCTTGGCGGTGAGCGCCATGCGGACCGCCTCGGCCTGGCTCGGCGCCAGCTCCAGGCCGATCCGGGCGGCGACCCAGGGGAGGGCCCGTTCCGCCTCGATCTCGCCCCAGGGCGGCGCGCCCCGGCGCAAGGCCAGCAGCCGGTCGGCGATCGCCCGCTCGGCCCGGTGCAGCCCGGCCAGGAACACGCAGTCCGCGTCAGCGACCGTATCCGCGACCACGCTGCCCTCGGCCAGCTCGAACGCCAGCGCCATGCCGATCAGCTCGGCCGGCACCTCCAGCAGCTTGCCGGCGAGCGCGACCAGCTCCGCCCGGGGCAGGCCGCAATGCCCCTCGTTGGTGGCCTCCGACAGCGCGTAGGAGATCCCGGCCCGGACCCGGATCAGGGCATCCCGGGCGATGCCGAGCCGCTCGGCGATGGCGTCGGCGGTGCGGAAGCCGATGCCGCGGATGTCGCGGGCGAGGCGGTAGGGGTTGTCGGTCATCACCCGGATGGCCTCGGCCCCGTAGGTCCTGAAGATCCTGACCGCCCGCGAGGTGCCGACCCCGTGCTGGTGCAGGAAGACCATGATCTCGCGGACCATCTTCTGCTCGGCCCAGGCGGCGACGATGCGCCCGGCCCGCACCGGGCCGATGCCGGGCACCTCGCGCAGCCGCTCCGGGCTGGCCTCGATGACCTCGAACACCGCCTCGCCGAAGGCGCCGACCAGCTTGCCGGCATAGGCTGGGCCGATGCCGCGGATCATGCCGGAGGCCAGGTACCTGCGCATGCCCTCGGCGGTGGTCGGGGCCGAGGTGCGCAGGAACCTGGCACGGAACTGCTGGCCGTGCTCGCGGTCGTTCACCCACTCGCCGCCGGCGTTGACCCATTCACCGGCGGCGATGGTGGCGGCGTGGCCGACCACGGTGACCAGGTCCCGGCGGCCGCGCGCCTTCACGCGCAGCACGCAGAAGCCGTTCTCGGCGTTGTGGAAGGTGACGCGCTCGACCAGCCCGGCCAGCACCTCCAGGGCTGCGGCGGCGGCCGGCGCGGGAGGGGCGGGGCTGTCGGGCACGCTCCACTTTCAGGGTGGGCAGTCGTCTCTCGCAAGGTGGAGCGGCCCCCAATTCGACCGGACAGTCGGCGCAAGCGTGAGGGCCTGGGCGTAAGCCTAGGCGTGCGCCTATGTCGAAGCCCATCGAGCGCGTCGAAATCATCACCGGCCGGGAGCGCCGGAGGCGATACACTGCCGAGGAGAAGGTCCGGCTGGTCGAGGAGACGACCCAGCCCGGCATGACGGTCTCTGCCGTCGCCCGGCTGCACGGCGTCTCCCCCAGCCTGCTGTTCGGGTGGAGGCGGCGCATGGCCGAGGGTGGCCTGGAGGCAGTCAGGGCCGACGACGACGTGGTGGCCGCGAGCCGCGTCCGCGAGCTCGAAGCGAAGGTCCGCGAACTCGAGCGCCTTCTCGGCCGCAAGACGATGGAGGCCGAGATCCTCCGCGAAGCCCTGGAGCAGGCGCGCCCAAAAAAACATGCGTTGCGCTTGCCGTCGCCGCCACGGGACGGTTCCCGGTGAAGGCCGTCGCCGACACCCTCGGCGTCGCGAGGTCCAACCTGGTCGAGCAACTGCGGCAGCCCGATCGGCCGCGGCGTGGCCCCTATCGCCGCGCCGAGGACGAGGCCGTGCTCGCCGAGATCCGCGCCATCACCGACGCACGTCCCACCTACGGCTATCGCCGCGTCACCGCCCTGCTGAACCGCGCCAGGCGCAGCTCCGGCGAGCCCCCGCTCAATCACAAGCGCATCTTCCGGCTGATGCGCCTCTCCTCGATGCTGCTGCAGCCCCATACCGGCAGGCGCCCGATCCGCGCCCATGAGGGCACCCTCGTCGCCCCCGCCTCCAATCAGCGCTGGGCTTCCGACGGTCTCGAGATCCCCTGCTGGAACGGCGAGGTGGTCCGCGTCGCCTTCGCCATCGACACCCATGACCGCGAGATCATGGCCTGGGTCGCCACCTCCGGCGGCGGCATCTCCGGCGAGATGATCCGCGACATGATGCTCGACTGCGTCGAGCGCCGGTTCGACGCCATCCGCGCCCCGCAGCCCGTCCAGTGGCTCGCCGACAACGGCTCGGCCTACACCGCTGCGGAGACAATCGACTTCGCCGCGGCGCTCAATCTCGTCCCGTGCTTCACGCCGGTCCGCAGCCCCGAGAGCAACGGTGTCTGCGAGGCCTTCGTCAAAACCCTGAAGCGCGACTACACCCGCGTTAACCCCAGGCCGGACGCCATCTCCGTCCTGCAGCAGATCCCCGCCTGGTTCGAGGATTACAACACTGTCCATCCACACTCCGGCTTGCGCATGCGCTCGCCGCGTGAGTTCATCGCACAGCAGTCAGCCAACCAAGCCGCATGTCCGGTTTGATGGGGGCCACTCCACAAGGGGACTGCCGGGCGCGGCAGTTGCCGGCTCCGAGGCAAAGCGAGACCGCGGAAGGCTGAATAACGGGCGGTCAGGGACACAGCGACGGTGCAACTTCCCACCGCTGGTCGCGACTCATCATCCTCCGATCAGGCGCATTATCGTCCCGGTGCCCGGCCGAGCCAGAGGCCGCCCGGCCGAGGCTCTATGACGAGGCGATCGCCTGCCTGAAGACCCGCAGCTTCCAGCGCGTCCAAGGAAATGCGGACCACCAGTTCCGCTGCGCCCACCGCCCCTCGCGGCACCTCTACGATCCAGCTCACGGCCACCTCCCCCGGTGCGGCCCAGGCGCGGATCTCGTCGACCCAGGTCAGCTCGCCGCGCTCGCAGTCGGCTGCATAGCAACGTAGGAACGCCTCGATCAGCTGGGCAATCTCCGCCGCGCCGCGACCAGAACGCGGCTGCCCAGCCAATGGCCGCGCCAGCATTCGTTGAACCGTCCCCTCGAGTGTCAAGCCGCCCCGAGTGACTTCCCGGCACAGGTCCTCAAAGACTTCTCCCGCCCGCGGTGAGCGCCCGTCGGGCCGGCATCGCAGCTTGGCCAAGTTCGACAGGAGGCGGGTTGGGCCGGACGCGACCTGGTGGGCGAGGTACTTGCTTTCCCAACGCAGGGCTAGGAGTTGAACCAGCCCGAGCCAGAGCACGTGCCCGGCCGCCCGGAACTCGATCCGCAGTTCCTCCTCATCCCGCCAGTGGACACGGTCGTCTCTGTCGTCGCCAGATGTGCTGCCACCCATGTCATCTGCCCTGGTCGCCACCGGCGCGAAGTCTTGCGCGCCGTGCACCGGCCCGCCAGCGCCGTAGATGCGCGATCGCCAACCAACCCAGGAAGGACGGGAGGAAAGCGGCTGATTGCGATCTGCGACGCGGGCGTCGGCTAACCATCTGACAACACCGTCCTGCGGGCTCTTGCCGAGAGCGGGCCGCAACCGCTCAGGTTCTCCCGTCCGGCCAGTCGAGCGAGAGCCCGCCGGGCTGGTGTGTGAGCATCGGCCGCTCGACATCACCCTTCGGGGGCGAGCCGAAGAAATGGTAGGCGGTGATCGCCGCGATGGGCCCGCACGCCTGGCTTGGCCGGTGCCTTGATTCTCGGACGCCGCGCTGGAGGAGGTCGCCCGCCAGATTGAGGCACAGGGCATCGCCGCCGCGCTGGCGGTGACGGAAAGCGTCCACTACAGCGACGAGCCAATGACGGTGATATTGGTCCACCCCATCAGCAGCGCGCAGACCGCTCCGAGGACGATGGCCGAGACTGAGTGGCGCGCCCTGGAGCGTCGTCGCAACCAAGAGGCCTGCCCCAGGTGCCGGTCCCTCGGCAAGCATGGCCACAACTGATGTCGTCCTGGGGCGACAGCGGTACCGGCGAGCCTGAGCCGGTGTCACAAGGAGGGCGAGGATCGCCCGGTGCACTGCCCTGGTCATCACCGCCGGACGAAAATTAACCCAGTTTCGGCGCGCAAGACGCGAGACTGGGTCATCATTCTGAGCGACGGGCCTGTCCCGGCGAGTAAGGTGTCTATTCCTCTATAGCTACCCCCAGCCCATTGATCCCCTTCCATGGACGAAGGGATACCAGACACCTCGGAGGTTCTCTCGAAACCTCGGCAGAGCAAGAAAGCTCGTCAGCTCTCCGTCAACGAGCGCTTGGGAAGGGAGGCCACTGCAACAGCTAGGCCGAGCTTTGACCCACACCCCCACCCTGGCGAAGCGAGGGCCGACACGCGGCACGCCGAAGACCGCCGCTCGTGATGCCCGTTCCTTCATACCCAAGGTCCAGCTCCTCGAGATCTACAACGCCTTCCTCTTCGCCTGGGAGAGGGGGCTCGACTTGAACACCTGGATCACCATCAACTTCCGGGGCTCACAGGGCTGGAAGCAGGGCGACCAGAGTGCCGATCAGATCTCTCGCACCCGCGACCGCTTCCTGACCGGCATCCGGAAATGGTGCCGCAGCCGGCAGCTGCCACATGTCCTGGTCTACAGCATCGAGAACCCGGCAGAGGGAGGACATGGACCGCACATCCTCCAGCATCTCCCGGTGGAGAACTGGGTCGCGCTGCGGGCCGACCTCGAGGAGTTCTTGAAGAGCTTCGGCGGCTGGCCGGCGTCGAGCTTCATCAAGCCGCCGGCGGAGGACACGCCGCCAGGATCTGCCGCGATCGAGCGGCGCTGGAAACCGATGTTCATCGACCCGGAGCGCATGTCGGACTGGCACTGGTGGGTGAGCGACCACGACGCCATCAAGCGCCTCAGATATATCAGCAAGGGCGCCAACCCGGACGAGGTGCTCGTGGTCAAGGGCGAGCGCGTCACCCTCGGCCAGCTCGCTGGACGCCATCTCCAAGTCGGTGAAGAGAAGCAGATAGCCGAGGACGGCACGGTTACATGGGTTCCTCGCCGGCGGCCTGGTGTCGCGCTCAAGCCCCAGGGCAATGTCCGGGTCACGAAGCGCAGCGGCTCCACCCACACAATCGGCAAGGCCGCGCGAGCGAAGCATGACTGGCGTGACCGGACGGACCTCAGATGGATGTGCCACGCGATCTATGCCCCGGAGATGCAGGCGCGCCTCATGCGTGAGATGGCGGCAGGACCTGCAGCTCGGCTTGCGTCGCCGGCTGCCGACAAGGCGATGGCAGCTGCCGAGTAAGCAGCGCGGCCGGCATCTGGCCGCGGGAAGCGGTTGGGCGCGCCGGCAGGTCTCCGGCTCCTGCATGCTATCACCCCTTCAGGACTCGTAGGAAGCCCGTGGAGGCCACCATCGGCACGCTGCGCCACCCTCCTAGCCCGAGGCCTGCCGGAGGCCTCCAGCGGAATCCTGGTGCGAACTGGAGGCACCTAGCCCCGGGCGCTGAACCCCAGCGTCATGCCAGAATACAGTCCCCGCTGGTCACGACGGGAGCCGCATCGTCGCCGACGACATCCGGCAGCATCGGGATCAGATCCAGTGGCCAGGCGAACTGCCCGAAGCTGCTGACCGCCGGTTGGTCTGGCGCTGCCACGCCCTGCACCTCCACCAGGCCGAGCAGGTTGCCAGGGTTCCAGACCTGGGCGTCGTCTGCCGACGGCGCGCCTGGGTCGGGCTCGGCGGCCAATTGCGCTGGGTGGGCTTCAGCGAAGGCGGCCGGCCGGTCCGTCGCATCCACCACGCCGAAGCCGAGGAGCCGGTCGGTCGCGACGCCGCCCTGCGGCAACACGTCGCAGGCGATCAGGGCGCCGAGCAAGCCGTAAGTCTCCCGGCTGGCAAGGTCGGCGATCAACTCGGCCAGGGCGCGGCCGAACTCGCCGGCGGCGAGGCTCGCGGCGTGAAGGTCGGTCGTGCTGGGCTGCGGCGCGGAGCTGGTCGAAGCGCAGCTCTCCCTCAGGCCCATCATGATGCCGATCCCTGCCCGCTGCTCGACGACGGTGGAGCGAGAGCCGGCCGGCGGAGCAGCCGCGGGGCCAGGCCGCACACGCACGAACCACCGAGTGGCCTTGAGCGACGCGGCATGCGCTGGGCAGCGCGGTGGGACAGAGTGGGCGCGAGGCGCCACCTCGGCGAGACGGCACGTCCCAGCACGAAGAAAGTCGCCGTGCACGCCAAAAAGATTCGCCGGTTCGGTTGGGCGCACCAGGGGTGGAATATATAATGCAAGTTGAGAGACTGCCGCCCGAGGACCGTCATGCCAGAGCCCGATCCATCCTTGTCAGCCGGCCTGCTGTGGGCGGTCCGCGCCGCTGACCGTTACCCCGGCGAGTACCTCGGCCGACAGCGGCAGCTGACCGAGCGGCGCGGCGCCTGGGCCGACGCAACCCCCCGTGAGAACGCCGTTCGGGTCGTGCGCACACGGCAAGGCCGGCTCCTCATCACACAGGACGTACACCACCCGAGGCCACCTCGTGACCGGCGGACCGGCAGCCACCGCGCCACCGTCGACCATGAATTGAATCCGCAACGAGCCTGGCGGCGTCTCAACTCTCCCTGATCCAGTTCGGGCGAACAGTAAGCGTAGTAGTTAAACCTTAGTTAGAGACCTCCTATGCCACTCCCAGCTCGACCTTCCCTCTGCATCAAGCCATCGGCGGCCTTGGGCCTGCTCAACGCCCATCGCTTCGCCGAGACATTGAACCTGCCGCTCAACACGGCCGTCCACGTCACCTTTCGCGGCTGCCAGCTCTTCGATGGGAGCGAGCCGACCCTGGAGCAGACCAGAGAATTGCGGGCGCTGCTGCTCGCCACGCTCCACCGCTTCGCCACTGACCACGACTTCCTGGCCGCCTATCTCTGGGCACTCGAACGCGTCACGGGGCGCGGCCTTCACGCTCACGTCCTGCTGTATCTCCCCGAGCAGTCGCACGATGCGCTGCGTGACCTTCTCCAGCGCGCCATCGAAGCCGCCTTCTGCTGGCGCGCCGACTGTAGCTGCTGGCCCAATCCTCCCCGGAAGTGCTGGCTGAAAATTCCCCAGTCCAGCGCGACTGCCCGCGCCCGGGGGCGAGCCCCCGGGCGCGGGTGGCGCCGGCCATGCCCCAGGATGC
>NZ_SMOA01000166.1 GCF_004353985.1 Paracraurococcus ruber
TGGGCTGGTCCCGGCCACCGAGGCGACGCGGGTCTTCCGCGCCCGCCATGCCTGGCGGCCCGGCTCCGGCGGCTGGGTGCCGGAGACGGATGCGGAGGGCCGCAGCAGCGTGCCGGGCCTCTATGTGGCGGGCGACATGGCGGGCCTGCGCGGGGCCGCGGCGGCGCCGCATGCCGGCCGCCTGGTGGCGCTCGCGGCGCTGCGGGACCTCGGGCACCCGGTGCCGGAGGGGCGGCGCCATGCCGCGGCGCTGGCCCGGGCCGCCCGTGCCGGCGCGGCCATGGCGACGCTGATGGCGCCCCGCCCGGCCCTGGCCGCGGCGATCCCGCCGGATTGCGTGGTCTGCCGCTGCGAGGCCGTGACCCGTGCCGCCATCGACGCGGCCATCGCCGCCGGCGCCCGCGACCTGAACCAGGTGAAGCAGTTCAGCCGCGCCGGCATGGGCCCCTGCCAGGGGCGGTTGTGCGGGGAGGGGGTGGCGGAGCTGCTCGCATCCGCGGTCGGTGGCCGGGCGGCGGCGGGCTTCGCCACCGGCCGCATCCCGCTGCGGCCGGTGCCGATGCAGGCGCTGCTGGGCGCGTTCGACTATGCCGACATCCCCGTCCCGGCACCGGCGCCGATCTGATGCCCGCCGCGACCCGCCAACCGGCACCCCGGCGCGCCGCCGGGCCTGGCGGCGACGCCGGCAGGCCGGGTGCGGCCGCGATGCCCGGCCGCGGCGGGGGATGGCGGTGACGCCCGCATCCGCCCCCTATGACTGCGCGGTCATCGGCGCCGGCGTCATGGGCTGCAGCACCGCGCTGTTCCTGGCGCGGGGCGGCATGCGCGTGGCACTGCTGGACCGCGTCGCCATCTGCCGGGAAGCCAGCGGCGTCAATGCCGGCACCCTGACCATGCAGATGACCCGCGCCGCGCTGATCCCCTATGCGCTGCGGGCGCATGCGATGTGGCTGCGCATGGCGGAATGGGCCGATGGCGGCCATGTGCTGGCGACCGCCTGCCCCGGCCTCTCCGTCGCCTTCACCGACCATGAGGCGGCGATGCTGGAGGAGCGGGCGAGCATCCGCCGCCAGGCCGGCGCGCCGATCGAGCTGGTCGGGCCGGATCGGGCGCGGGAGATCGAGCCAGGGCTCTCCGACCGCGTGCTGCTGGCGGGGCATTGCCCGATCGACGGCTTCGCCACCGCCCACCTCACCGGCCGCGCCTTCGGCCCGGCGCTGCGGGGCGCCGGGGTGGACCTGCGGGAGGCGACGCCGGTCTGCGGCATCGCCCAGGTGGCGGGCGGCTTCGACCTCGACACCGCAATGGGGCCGCTGCGCGCCGCGCGCCTGGTGCTGGCCGGCGGGGTCTGGCTGGAGGAGATGTGCGCCTGGCTCGGCATCCGCCTGCCCATCAAGGTGCTGGTCAACCAGCTTGTGGTGACGGAACGCCTGCCGCCGGTGATGCGCACGGTGCTCGGCGTCGCCTCCGGCCTGCTCAGCCTCAAGCAGTATGCCAATGGCAGCGTGCTGATCGGCGGCGGCTGGCAGGGGGTTGGCGACCGCGCCCGCGGCGGGCTGGCGGTGCGGCCGGAGAACCTGCTGGGGAATATCCGCCTGGCCGCCTTCGCCGTGCCGGCGCTGCGGGAGGCGCGGGTCACCCGCGCCTGGCTGGGGCTGGAGGCGGAGACGGCGGATGCCCTGCCGGTGATCGGCCCGATCCCCGGCGTGCCGGATGCCTGGATCATCGGCAGCGTGCATTCCGGCTATACCAGCGGCCCCTATATGGGCCGGCTGCTGGCCCAGGCGGTGCTGGGGCAGCAGCCCGAATTGGCGCTCTTCCCGCCTGACAGGCTCCTGGATCGGATCGCAGGAGGGCCGCAAGGCCCGGACGCGTGAAGCCGATCCACGACCAGCCCGCATCGGAGCGCGGGAGGACCGCAAGGCCCGGACGCGTGACTCCGCCCCCATGAAACGGCTCAGACAGGACGCCGCCGCATGATCCCCGATGGCCCGACACCCTTCCACGGCATCTACCCGTCCACCGTCCTGCCGATGCAGGAGGATTTCGCACCGGACTGGGAGGCCTATGCCGGCCACACCGCGCATTGCGTGCTGCGCGACGGCGTGGTGGGCGTGCTGATGAACGGCCATGCCGGCGAGAATGCCGTGCTCTCCCGCGCCGAGAAGCGCCGGGCGGTGGAGGTGACGGTCTCGGTGGTCGGCGCCAGCCGCATCGTCGTCGCCGGCGTGAATGCCGAAAGCAGCCTGGAGGCGGCGGAGGAGGCGCGGCAGGCGCGGGCCGCCGGCGCCGATGCGGTGATGGTCTTCCCGCCCAACGGCTTCGCCCTGGCGCAGACGACCGAGATGGCGGTGCTGCACCACCGCCTGATCGCCGAGGCCGTGCCGGGCCTGCCGATCTTCCTGTTCCAGGCGCATCACGCCGCCGGCCGCATGGGGTTTTCCGAGCAGACGCTGGACGCGCTGCTCGACATCCCCGCGGTGGTCGGCATCAAGGAAGGGTCCTGGGAGGTGAACCGCTACGATGCGCTGCGCCGGCAGGTGCGGGCGCGGCGGCCGGATGTCGCGGTCTGCGCCAGCGGCGACGAGCATCTGCTGGCCTGCATGGTGCACGGCTCGGACGGCAGCCTGGTGTCGCTGGCCGACCTGCTGCCGGACGAGATCGTCGCGCTGGATGCCGCCGTGCGGCGCGGCGACCTGCCGGTGGCCCGCGCCCTGCACGAGGCGCTGGAACCGCTGGCCGAGGCGATCTACGGCGCAGCGCCGGCCGGCCGCGCCACCGCGCGCCTGAAGTGGTGCCTGCGCGAGATGGGCGTGATCCCCTGCGCCGCCATCCGCCCGCCGCAACCCCCCGTCACGGGGCCGGAAGCGGCGATGCTGCGGGAGGCGATGCGGGCGAGCGGCTTGTGAGCCGCCGCTCCGCCCAGCGGCCGAGCGAGGCGAGCGCCCAGGACAGGCAGAAATACAGCACCAGCGCCGTGCCATAGGTGAGCAGGGCGGAGAAGCCGCGCTGGGTCAGCATCTTGGCGGCGAAGGTGATCTCGATGAAGCCGATCTGGCTGACCAGCGAGGTCTCCTTCACCATCGACAGCACATGCACGATGGAGGGCGGCAGGATCACCCGCCAGGCCTGCGGCAGCACCACCCGGCGCAGCACCGTGACCGGCGGCAGGTTCATGGTCAGCGCCGCCTCCCATTGCTGCGGCCGCACGCTTTCCAGCCCGGCGCGGACATTCTCGGCGGCCAGCGCGCTCATCCGCAGCGCCACCGCGGCGACCGCCACGGCCCAGAGCGGCGCCTCCAGCCGCGCGAATTGCGACAGGAAGAAGACCAGCAGCAGCAGCACCAGGAAGGGGATGCGGCGGAACCCCTCCACCCAGAGGATCACCGGTAGGCGCAGCGGCGCCGGCAGGCCGAGCGGCGGCAGGCGCAGGCAGGCCAGCAGGAAACCCGCGGCATAGCCCAGGCCGCAGCCCAGCAGGCTGGCCAGCAGGGTGTTCAGCATGGCCTGGCCGAGGAACAGCAGGTTCCACCAGGTGAAGAAGCGCGGCGCCTCCGCCAGGATGATGTCGAGCACGCCCATCCGCGTCAGAACACCCGCGCCTTCACCCGGAACAGCAGCCGACCCGCCAGCCAGAGCAGGAGCGAGGCGACGACGGTGAGCCCGACATAGAGCAGCGCCACCAGCGAGAAGATCTCGACCGATCGGAAGGTGACCGCATTGGCGTTCAGCGCTCGGCCCGTCAGCTCCTCCACCCCGAAGATCGCGGCCATGGACGTGCCGAGGGTCATGATGATGTAGTGGTTGGACAGCGCGGGATACAGCGCCCGCACCACATGCGGCGCCACCACGTACCAGAGCATCTGCGCCCGGCTGAATCCCAGCGTCTCCGCCGCGTCCAGCTCGGCCGGCGGGACGCTGGCGAAACCGGCGCGGGCGATCTCCGTCAGGTAGGCGCCGGCATTCAGCGTCATCCCCAGCAGCACCGCCTGCACCGGAGAGAGGATGATCCCGGCCTCCGGCAGGGCGAAGAACAGGAAGAAGATCTGCACGAGTTGCGGCGTGTAGGTGAAGAAGCGGACATAGGCGATGACCAGCGCCCGCACCGGCCAGCCGCCCCAGCGCAGCAGCGCCGCCCCCACCAGCCCGAGGCCGAGCCCAAGCCCGAAGGCGACGCCGGCGATCCACAGCGCGGTGAGCGCGCCGCGCAGGAAATCGGGCAGGTAGGGCAGGACCTGCCCGTATTGCAGGGTCACGGGTCGACGATCCTTGTCGGCGGGGGGGCCTGTCGCGCCCCCGGCGCCGCGGCCATCGGGACGCGCCGGGTCATCGCGCGCGGAGCGGGTCCATGATCTGCCGCGATCCGCCCTAGAACATCGGGTTCACGGGCACCGGCGTCTTCATCTTCTCGCCGAACCACTTCTCCCAGGCCTGCTCGACGAAGCCGGTCCGGTGCAGCTCGAACAGGATGACGTTCAGCACGTCGCGCAACCCGTAATTGCCCTTCTGCACGCCGATGCCGACCCAGGTGCTGGCGAGCACTTGGTCCAGCACCTTCCAGGGCGTGCCCTGGAAATTCCGCAGCGGCACGACGATGCTCTCCAGCACGTCCACCATGGCATCGGCGCGGCCCTGCGCCAGGGCGCGGAACGTGTCCGGGTAATTGTCCAGCAGCGTCACCTGCGCGCGCGGCGCATTGGCCTGGATCCAGGGCACGCCCACCGTGCCGCGCACCTGCACCAGCCGCACCGCCGGGTTGTTCAGGTCGGCCGGCGCTGCGATCGGCGCGGCGGTGCCGCTGGCCTTGGTCAGCACCACCACCGACTGGGTGTGCAGCGGCTGGGTGTAGTCGATGACCAGCGCGCGCTCCACCGTGCGGGTGATGGCGCCCAGCACGATGTCGATGCGGTCCGCCTGAAGGAAGGGGATGCGGTCGGGGCTGCCGACCTGCACGATCTCCAGCTCGACATTCATCCGCCGGGCGATCTCGCGGGCGATGTCGGCGTCGAAGCCGTCGATCTGGTTGCGCTCGTTGAAGGTGCCGAAGGGCGGCAGGGTGGGGTTGATGCCGGCGCGCAGCCGCCTGGTCGAGAGCACCTGGTCCAGCGGGCGGGCCAGCGCCCCCGGCGCGGCCAGGGGCCCGAGGGCGAGCAGCCCCAGCATGCGGCGACGATCGAAGGCGATGGACACGCGGCTTTCCCCTTGCTCACGCTACGGCGAGTGCGAGGCTAGGCCGCCCGGGCGCGGCCGGGCAAGGCGGGCCCCTGGGGCGGGGCGGGCGGGAGGCGCGCCGGGCGATTGCCCCCATGCATGAGGCTGTCTCATGCTTCGCCGATGCCGCCGCACCTGCCGCTCACCGCGCTCCGCGCCTTCGAGGCGGCGGGCCGCACCGGATCCTTCCGCGCCGCCGCCGAGGATCTCGGCCTGACGCCGAGCGCCGTCAGCCATGCCATCCGCGGGCTGGAGCGGGACCTGGGTGCCCGGCTGTTCGAGCGCGACGGCCGCGCCATCCGCCTGACGCCGGAAGGCGAGACGCTGCTGCGGCATGTGGAGCGGGGCTTCGGCGCGCTGCAGCTGGGCATCGGCAGCGTCGCCGCGCGCCGGCCGCAGCTGCTGCGGCTGCACAGCGCGCCGAGCTTCGCGGCGCAATGGCTGGTGCCGCGGCTCGGACGGCTGCTGGAGGACTGCCCGGGGCTCGAGCTGCGCATCGCCGCCGGTACCGACTACACCCGCTTCCTGGCCGACGAGTTCGATGCCGACATCGTCTATGGCCTGCCGGCCGCCGAGCAGGTCGGCCAGTCCGGCACCCTGGTGCTGCCGCTGGGGACCGAGGTGGTGGCGCCGCTCTGCGCCCCCGCGCTGGCGCCGTCCATCCGCAGCCCGCGCGACCTCCTCGGCCAGGTGCTGATCGAGAGCGACAACAAGCGGGTCCGCTGGCCCGCCTGGTTCGCCGCCAACGGGGTACCGGCGCCGGCGCCGCGCGGGCCGCGCTTCGACCGCAGCTTCCTCTCGCTCAGCGCGGCGTCGGACGGGCTGGGGGTGGCGCTGGAATCGACCCTGCTGGCGGAGCGGGAGCTGGCCGCGGGGCGGCTGGTGCGGCCGCTGCAGGGCCGCTGCGAGGACGTGGTCTATACCGGCCACTGGCTCGTCTTCCCGCGGCCGCGGCGCTACGTCCGGGCGATGCAGCTCTTCCTCGGCTGGCTGGGGCGGGAATTGCGGCTCGACCTCGGCCCGGCGGCGCTGGATGCGAGGGACCCGCCCGATCGGTGAATCAGGCTCACCTGTCGGCGCGAATTCCTCGCTTGCCGCCGGGTCCGGGGAGGCGGCACATCGGCGGCGAAGCAAGGACCAGGGGGACGTCGCATGCTGCTCGCCGACAGGACGGCCATCATCTCCGGCGCCGCCAGCGCCCGCGGCATCGGCCGGGCCACCGCCCGGCTCTTCGCCGAGCATGGCGCCCGCGTCGCCATCCTCGACCTCGATGCCGAAGGGGCGCGCCAGGCGGCGGCCGAGCTGGGGGAGGGCCATGTCGGCATCGGCTGCGACGTCGCCGATGCGGCGAGCTGCCGCGCCGCCGCCGCGCAGGCGATCGAGGCCTTCGGCAGGATCGACGCGCTGATCAACAATGCCGGCATCTCCCAGCCGGTGAGGACCATGGAGATCACGCCGACGGACTGGCAGCGCATCGTCGATGTCAACATGACCGGCGTGCTGTATCTCAGCCAGGCCGTCATCCCGCATATGCGGGCGCGCCGGCAGGGCAGCATCGCCTGCATGTCCAGCGTCTCCGCCCAGCGCGGCGGCGGCATCTTCGGCGGGCCGCACTACTCGGCGGCGAAGGCCGGCGTTCTCGGCCTGGGCAAGGCCATGGCGCGGGAGCTTGGCCCCGACGGCATCCGGGTGAACATGGTCACTCCCGGCCTGGTCCAGACCGACATCACCGGCGGCAAGCTGACGCCCGAGATGCGGGCGGAGATCCTGAAGGGCATCCCGCTGAACCGGCTGGGCGATGCGATCGACGTGGCGCGGATCTACCTGTTCCTCGCCTCCGACCTGTCCTCCTACGTCACCGGCGCCGTCATCGACGTCAATGGCGGCATGCTGATCCACTAGGCGACACCCGGGACACCGCCGCGCGGCGCTGCGGCCGCCATCGTCACCACCACCGGAGAGGAGACGCGCCATGGATGCGCGAAAAGCGGTGCGCGCGAACGCGCCGGGGCTGGAGGACCGCGCCCGCAACATCCGCCGCCATGCGCTGCGGATGGGGGAGGTGCAGGGGCAGGGCTACATCGCCCAGGCGCTCGGCATCGCCGATGTGCTGGCCGTGGCCTATTTCCACGCCCTGGCCTACCGGCCGGATGACCCGGCCTGGGAAGGCCGCGACCGCTTCCTGCTCTCGGTCGGGCACTACGCCATCGCGCTCTATGCCGCGCTGATCGAGGCGGGGATCGTGCCGGAGGCGGAGCTCGAGACCTACGGCACCGATGACAGCCGCCTGCCGATGTCCGGCATGGCGAGCTACACGCCGGGCATGGAGATCAGCGGCGGCTCGCTCGGCATCGGGCTCGGCATCGCCGTCGGCATGGCGCTCGGCCTGAAGCGGAAGGCCTCCGACCGCTTCGTCTACACCCTGATGTCGGATGGCGAGCTGGACGAAGGCCCGGTCTGGGAGGCCGCGATGTCGGCCGGCCACCACCGGCTCGACAACCTGATCTGCATCGTCGACGTGAACCGCATGCAGGCCGACGGCCCCTCCACCGGCGTGCTGAATTTCGAGCCGCTGCCGGACAAGTGGCAGGCCTTCGGCTGGTTCGCCCAGCGGGTGGACGGCAACGACATCGCGGCGCTGGTCGCCGCCTTCGACGCGGCGCGCAACCACGCCGAACCGAAGCCGCGGGTCATCCTCTGCGACACGCGGATGGCGAAGGGCGTGCCCTTCCTGGAGACGCGGGAGAAGTCGCATTTCCTGCGCGTGGAACCGCATGAATGGGCGCTGGCCATCGCCGCGCTGGACGAGGGGAGGACCGCATGAGCCGCGCCAGGCGCGCCCCCTGGCGGGGCGTCCCGCAGCAGGCCGCCGATCCCGGCCGGCCGCGCCTGACCACCTCGGCGATGATCGCGTCCATCGCCGGGCCGGACCAGCGCACCCGCCCGGCACCCTTCGGCCATGCCCTGGTGGAGCTGGCGAGGACCCGGCCGGAGGTGCTGGGCCTGACCGCCGACCTGGCGAAGTACACCGACCTGCACGTCTTCGCCCAGGCACATCCGGACCGCTTCTACCAGATGGGCATGGCGGAGCAGCTTCTCATGCTCGCCGCCGCCGGCCTCGCCCACGAAGGCTTCGTGCCCTTCGTGACGACCTACGCGGCCTTCGCGTCCCGCCGCACCTTCGACTTCGTCAGCCAGGGGATCGCCGAGGAGGGGCTGCCCGTAAAGATCTGCTGCGCCCTGCCGGGCCTGACCACCGGTTATGGCCCCAGCCACCAGGCGACCGAAGACCTGGCGATCTTCCGCGGCATGCCGGACCTGGTGATCGTCGATCCCTGCGATGCGCTGGACATCGAACAGGCGGTGCCGGCCATCGCCGCGCATGACGGCCCGGTCTACATGCGGCTGCTGCGCGGCCAGGTGCCGCTGGTGCTGGACGAGTACGACTACCGCTTCGAACTCGGCCGCGCGAAGCTGCTGCGCGACGGCGCTGAGGTGCTGATCATCTCGGCCGGCTTCATGACCATGCGGGCGCTGGAGGCGGCGAAGCGCCTGGAGGCGGACCGGGTGTCGGCCGCCGTGCTGCACTGCCCCACCATCAAGCCGCTCGACGAGGCGACGATCCTGCGGGAGGCCGGGCGCAGCGGCCGCCTGGTCGTGGTGGCGGAGAACCACAGCGTCATCGGCGGCCTGGGCGAGGCGGTGGCGGGCACGCTGCTGCGCGCCGGCGTCGTGCCGCCGCGCTTCCGCCAGGTCGCGCTGCCCAATGCCTTCCTCGATGCCGGCGCGCTGCCGACGCTGCACGACCGCTACGGCATCTCGGCCGACGCCATGGTCCGCAGCATCAGGGGCTGGCTGTAGGGGCCGCCGTGGGAAGCGGCGCCCGGGTGGCGGACAGGGTGGGATTCGAACCCACGGTGGGCGTGAACCCACGGCGGTTTTCAAGACCGCTGCCTTAAACCACTCGGCCACCTGTCCCGCTTCGCCCCAATGCGATGCGGGCCGGGGCCGGGTCAAGCCCGGCCCCAGGCCGGCCTATTCGCCGGCCAGCCGCGCCGCCATCATCGGCGCGGCGAGGCGCATCAGCCCGTTCACGTCGCCGGCGCGTTCCAGCCCGATCACCGCATCGGCCAGCTGCGCCGCCCGGTCCGGCCCCAGCACCGCATCCGCCAGGCCATGGAATTTCGCCCGCAGCTCCGCCTCGGTCAGGAAGTTCTCCGGCTCGCCCTTCGCCACCTTGACCAGCTGGGTGAAGACCTGGCCGCGCGCCTTCACGGTCAGCTTGCCGGCCATGTAGGTCGGGAACAGCGCCTGGACTTCCGGGTCCTCCACGCAGTCCACCTTCGGCAGCAGGCTGCGCACCGCGGGGTCCTGCAGCAGGGCGTAGCTGTCCCAGCCCATATGGCCGTAGGCCAGGCCGCAGCTCACCACGAAGGGGCCGCTGAACTGGCCATCCACGACGTTCTGCGGGTTCTGCTTGTAGGCCAGCGGGGCGCCGACCAGCAGCATGCCCTTGTTGGGCAGGCCCATGGTCACCGCCTCGATCTCCTCCGGCTTCAGCCCGTGCTCGGCCCGCAGCGCGATGGCGGCGTCGATGCCGGCATGGCCGTAGCGACAGGAGGGATAGGGCTTCACCGCCGTCTGCATCAGCTCGAACTCGGTGCCGAGGCCCTGCAGGGCGCGCTCCGGTATCGGGTTCGGCGCATAGGCGCGCAGGAACCCGGCCTTGCCCTCGAAGGCCTCGGCGGCGCCGCGGAAGCCTTCCCGCGCCAGGGACGCGGCGGCGAGGCCGTTCATCGCCGACCAGCCGACCTGGAAGCGTTTGGTCCAGGCGCCGTTGGCGAGGAATTGCAGGCTGCCGGCGGCCTGGGACAGGGCGATGCCGAAGGCGTCCTGCACCCCCTTGGCATCCAGGCCGAAGACCCGCGCCGCCGCGGCGGCCGCGCCGAAGGCGCCGCAGGTCGCGGTCGGGTGGTAGCCGCGGTCGTAATGGTCGCCGCCGGGCAGGGCCAGCGCCAGCCGGCAGGTCACCTCATAGCCCGCGACGATGGCCGAAAGGACGGTGCGGCCATTCGCGCCGACCATCTCGGCCGCGGCCAGCGCGGCCGGGATGACCGGGGCGCCCGGGTGCAGGGTGCCGGCGGCATGGGTGTCGTCGAAATCCAGGCTGTGGGCGAGGGCGCCGTTCAGCAGCGCCGCGCCCGCCGGGGTGTAGCGGGCGGAATCCCCCAGCACCGCGGAATTGCCGGCGGCCAGGCCCAGGGCGCGGACCGCGTTCAGCAGCGGCGGCGTGCTCTCGGCATCATGCCGGCCGCGGACGATGTTGCCGACCAGGTCCAGCACCAGGAAGCGGGTGCGCTGCTGCACCTCGGCCGGCAGGGCGGCGAAGTCCAGCGTCGCGCAATATTCGGCAAGCGTGGCGGTCACGGCGGCCATGGCGATCCTCCCACAGATTGCCGCGATCCTAGGCCGCCCCCGGGTCGCGGCCAAGCGGCGCAACTCCGCGTTGCGCGCGTGTTGCGCCCGGGGCCGCCCGCATGGCATGCGGCGCATCATGCTCGCACGGCGCCCAATCCTCGGCGGAGTCGCCCTCCTCGCCGCTTCCCCGATCCTGTCGCCCGGTCGGGCCCAGGGCAGTTTCGACGCCTTCCTCGACGGGGTGCGGGCGGAGGCGCGGCGCGCCGGCGTCTCGCAGGCCACGCTCCGCGCGCTGTCCGGCCTGCAGCCGAACCAGCGGGTGATCGAGCTGGACAACCGCCAGCCGGAAGGCCGGCTGAGCTGGGAAGAATACCGCGACCGCATCATGGTGAACCCGGTGCGGGTGCAGAACGGCCAGCGGATGTATGCGGAGAACCGCGGCCTGCTCGGCGCCATCGAGGCGCGCTACCGCGTCTCCCCCCGCGTCATCGTCGCCATCTGGGGGGTCGAGACGAATTTCGGCGGCAATACCGGCGGCTTCGCGGTGATCGAGGCGCTGGCGACCCTGGCCTGGGAAGGCCGCCGCGCCGAGTTCTTCCGCAAGGAGTTGCTGGCGGCGCTGCGGGTGCTGGATGGCGGGCATATCAGCCCGGCGCGGATGACCGGCAGCTGGGCCGGGGCGATGGGCCAGCCGCAATTCATGCCGACGAATTTCGAGCGCATGGCGGTGGATTTCGACGGCGACGGACGGCGGGACATCTGGGACAGCCGGGCCGATGCGCTGGGGTCCATCGCGCATTACTTCCAAAAATCCGGCTGGCGGGAGGGCGAGCCCTGGGGCCGCGCCGTCCGCCCGCCGGCCGGCTTCGTGGCGGAGGGCGCGGATACCGAGGCGGTGCGCAGCCTGCGCGACTGGGGCCGGCTGGGCTGGCGCAGCGAGGATGGCAGCCCGCTGCCGGCCTCGGAGCTGGAAGCGCGGGTGGTGCTGCCGAACCGCGGCGGCGGCCAGGTCTTCCTCGGCCATCACAACCTGCGGGTCATCCGCCGCTACAACAGCCCGGTGAATTACGGCCTCGCGGTCGGTCTGCTCTCCGACCGCTTCGGCTGATGCAGACTCTAGGTTTCCAAAGGCCTTTCGGCCTTTGGTGGGGTGGGTCCGGGAGGGGCAAGGCCCCTTCCGGGATGCTGGTCCTGTGCCTCGCCCTCGCCGCCTGCCAGCCGGCACCGCCGCCGCAGGGCAGCCCCCGCTACATGCTGGGCGAGCCCTACAGCCTCGGCGGGCTCTGGTCTTACCCGAAGGAGGAATTCGGCCGGGTCGAGAGCGGCCTGGCCGCCGTGCTGCCGGACCGCCGCGCCGGCCGCCGCACCACGAATGGCGAGATCTTCGACCCCGACCGCCTGATGGGCGCGCACCGCACCCTGCAGCTTCCGGCCATCGTCAGCGTCTGGAACCTGGAGACGGGGCGGGAGGTCCGGCTGCGGGTGAACGACCGCGGGCCGGCCCAGCCGGGGCGGGTCATCGGCCTCTCGTCCCGGGCGGCGGCGCTGCTCGGCATCCCCGCCGGCGGCACCGCGCAGGTGCGGGTCAGCGTCGAGGATGCGCCGAGCCGCGCCCTGGCCCGCGCCCTGCCGAGCAGCGAGCGCACCGCGCCGCAGGTGGAGGCGGTGCGCACCGTGGCGGTGGAGCGCGAGGAGCTTGCCCCGCTGCCCGGCAGCCGCCAGGCGGAACGGGTGCGGGAGGCGCCGCGCGTCGCGACCGCCCCGGCGGCCCCGGGCGCCGAGGCCGGGCTGCCGCCCGACCCGCTGCCGGAACAGGTGCTGCCCCGCCCGGCGATGCCGGGCCGGCTCTGGGTGGAGGCGGGCAGCTTCTTCCGCCGCGACCTGGCGCAGCAGCAGGCGGCGCGGCTGCGCGACCTGGGCGCCCGGGTGGAGCCCTTCGGCGAGGGGCGGCAGCCGCAATTCCGCGTCCGCCTGGGCCCCTTCGCGTCGCCGGCGGCGGCGGACCGGGCGGTGGCCGGCGTGCTGGCGGCCGGGCTGCCTGAGGTTAAGCTTCTGGTCGAGTAATCCGCGCCAAACGCTTGAGCGGGAGGGGTGCGGCGGCGTATGCGGTGCCGAGACGCCCATCGGAGTCCCGCCCGCCATGACCTCCCGCGCCGTTCATCGCGGCCCGTCCCGCCGCGCCGTCCTGCTGGCCACGGCGGCCGCGGGCACGCTGCCATCGCCGGCGCTGGCGCAGCCGCGGCCGCAGCAGGCGCCGGCCCGCCCCGGCG
>NZ_SMOA01000167.1 GCF_004353985.1 Paracraurococcus ruber
AGGCGGCGAGCGTCGCCGGCGACAGTGCCTGGCGGGCATAGGTGGCGGCGCGGGCCACCCCGGCCCCGGTGAGCGGGGCAAGCTCGGACGTACAGGGAATTCAGCAGCTTGCGCCAATTGCGGCAAGCGCTTTTCACCTCTGATAAAGCAACCTTATCAGAGGTGAGATGAATTGCAGGGAGCTGCTCGGTAAGGTGACCAGTCTCCCTGCTTCGAAGCTCGCGACCTTGATCGGCTTTCCACTATGCCCTGGACTGGGTCCTCGAGTGCCGCCGCAAGCGGTGCAAGCAATTCCTCATCGGGCTCGCGTGCCGCAGTCTTGCAGGCACCAAGGTACATGCCACGGAGATGCTGCATGAGTTGCGCGAAGGCTTCAGGGTCGGCCAGGAACGGTCCAGACAGAGCACGGAGTGCCGCCTCGAACGACCGCAGAGCTCCAGCAGGGTCCTGGTCACCGAGGATTGCTCCTTGAATGCTCAGTGAGCGAGCGAGGGCGGGGCGGAAGGTGTCGGGGCTGGCCGCCGCCAACTCGCGGTAGAGTCGCACCGCCTCCTCGGTCGCCGCCAGCCCTGCCTCGCGTCGGTCGAGATTAGAAAGCCCGAGCCCAAGTATGTTGAGCGTCATGGCGAGGTGGGGGCGGAAGGCGTCGGGATTGCCCGCTGCCAGCTCACGGTAGAGCCACGCTGCCTCTTCCGCTGCCGCCAGTGCCTCCTCGCGCCGGTCGAGTTCGGAAAGCCTGAGTTCTAGGTTGGTGAGTGCACCGGCGAGGTTGGGGCTGAAGGCTTCAGGGTTGCCCGCCGCCAGCTCGCGGTAGAGCCCCGCAGCTTCCTCTGCTGCCGCGAGCGCCTCCTCGCGCCGATCGAGTTCGGAGAGCCCGAACCCAAGGTTGGTGAGCGTCATGGCGAGGTTGGGGCGGAAGGCGTCGGGGCTGCCCGCTGCCAGCTCGCGGTAGAGCCGCGCCGCCTCCTCAGTCGCCGCCAGCGCCTCCTCGCGCCGGCCCAGATCGGAGAGCCTGGGCCCAAGGTTGGTGAGCGCCATGGCGAGGTCGGGGCGGAAAGCGTCGGGGTCGTCCTCAGCCAGCTCGCGGTAGAGCCGCGCCGCCTCCTCCGCCGCCGCCAGCGCCGTCTCGCGCCGACCAAGGGCAGAGAGCCCGAGCGCGAGGTTGGTGAGCGCATTGGCGAGGGCGGGGCGGAAGGCGTCGGGGCTGTCCGCCGCCAAATTGCGGGAGAGCTGCACCGACTCCTTGGCCGCCGCCAGCGCCTCCTCGCGCCGGCCGAGGTTGGAGAGCCCAACCCCAAGGATGGTGAGCGCATTGGCGAGGGCGGGGCGGAAGGCGTCGGGGCTGCCCACCGCGAGCTCGCGGTAGAGCCCCGCCGCTTCCTCGGCCGCTGCCAACGCCTCGCGCCGCAGGCCGGCATGGACTAGGAACACGCTACGTGTGGTTGCAAGTCGGGCCCGCTCCTCGGAGGCTGCCTCGCTGCCATCCGATGGCGAATCCGCCGCGTTCCAGGCCACCGCGCCGAGGAAACCGCGCAGTCGCACAGGTGGCACACTGAAGCTGACCAGCCTCGCCGCAGCGCCCATGATCACCCGTGCCGCTGCCCCACGCGCACCACCGTCCAATCCTGCGAGCGCCGCCAGCGCGGCCTCCTGGATCTCACCCTCTTCGGCCAGCGCTGCCGCGACCAGCGCATCTGCAAAGCCGGGCGCGACCAAGCGGGGGCCGAGCGCCGCGCGCAGTGCCGCTTGCGAGGGTCCCGCCACCTTCGCGTCGTGCACCGGCGCCCTCCCTTCCGCCCGCCGTGTGATGCGGTTCAGCACAGTCAGCGCGCGCGTGCGGTGCTCAGGGAAGGCGTCGAGCACCGCCGGCAGCAGCGCAGGCGCGTCGGATAGCGCCTCGCCCACCGCCTGCTCGCCCACTAGGTCAGGCAGGATCGGCAACACCGCCCCTGATTTTGTGCTGTAGACGGCGAGCAACGCCCCTACGACTGCGTCCCGCTCCCGCGGCTCCGCGTGCCGGCCGGCGAGCCCCGCCGTCAGTCCGACCAACCGGGTCAGCGCGTCTTCACCTTCCCCCGACGCCAGGCCTTGGAGCAGCGTCAGGGCCGCCGCGGACCGGGCCGCCAGCGCCACCACCGGCTCACGCGGCTCCGATGCCAGTTCGTGACGCAGTGCCCGGCGCACGTGGAGCCGCTCCTCGTGGGCCATAGTAGCCAGCGGTGAATCGGCCACGCCGACGCCGCGCACCCGCAGGTAGGCGCGCAGTGAGAGGTCGAGCGGGCTCCCGTCCCGACCCGGATCCGCCGCCCGGAATTGCCAGTCTGCTGCTGCGAGCGGCGGCGCGCCCGGCTCCCGCGGCGCCGCACTCAGCCGGTCTGCAAAGGCGGCGCAGGCGGCCTCGAACAGGCGAGCCCGGTCCGGCGCCGCGAACACAGTGCCGGCGGCGGCCACCGGCTCCTCATCAAACGCGCCGCGCGCCACGGTGCCGATCGCATCGAGGCAGCCCGCCCACCATGCGTCGGTCCTGGCAAGCAGCAGGACGCGGATCGGGCCGCCGAGTGGCGCTTCCGCCAGCACCTCCGCGAGCCGGCGCACCTGATCTGACTTGGCCTCCGCGTAATCAATGGCGAGGAAGACGCCGCTCGCACCACGCCGCTCCAGCAGCCCGGCCAGCGGCCCTCCTCCAACGTCCAGCGCCGCGCCAAGCTGCGCATGCCGGACCAGGCCGGCCTGCCACGCGAAGCCGAGATCGCCATTGAGGCGCGTAACGGCTTCAAGCGCCAGGCGCGTCTTGCCGCGCCCGCCCGCCGCGTGCATCAGCCGCACCGATTTGCCACCGCCCGATGTCGCCCAGCCGAGCAAGGTATCCTTGCGCCCGTCCCCGAGTGCGCCCAGCAGCCCGCGACTGTCATCGTAGGGGACGACGCCGTAGTCAGCGACAACGAGCGCTGTCGGCCGCTTCGCCACCTCCTCGTCCGTTATTGGGACGTAGCCGCGCCGCATCCGCAGCGTCGTCATGAGCCGCAGGGCTTCGGCCACGTCCACCAGCGGCTCGGCCCGCGGTGGCGCAGCGAGGCCCGCCTGGGCGAGTGCCTCGCGCACGTCGGCCTGCCGGAACAGCCGCCCAACCGGTAGCGCCTTGAGCTTGTGCAGCGATGAGCGCGCCTCGGCGGCGTCCCGCACGACCCCGACCAGGCCAGTGCCGGCGAACACCGCGGCGCCAGACATGCCTTCCCAGCCGATGGCTGGCCCGTCCGGCAGGGCTTCGGGCCGGAGCGCAATCTCGAATGTGCCCCGGCTGTGCGCCTCGCGTTCCGTCAGGCCGCTGCCCGCCAGCACCGTGCCCGCTGCCGCGCGTGTCTCGCGCCGCCGCACGGGCTCCTCTCCCCCGCCTTCCAATACGCCACCCTCGACGATGGCCAGGTCGGGAAACCCCAGCGTCTCGACGTGGACCTCGCCTGAGGCGGGAAGGTCGGCCCAGGGCACCGCGTCGTCGCCCGGGCCAGTTGGGCCATCGGTCATCTGCAGCAGGGCGAAATCGTGGTCTCGGCCGGGTTCGGCCCGCGGCCAAACCACCCGCGCGGGCCGGGTCCTGAGCCGGTCGTTCCCCTTGGCCGCGAGGTAGTCGCGCAAGATGCGGACACGGATCTCCTCGGGCGGAGGTCCACCATCCTTCGGCCAGACGACGTGCCAAGCTGTCAGGACCAGCCCTGGGCCGACCAGATAGCCGCTGCCCTCGGAGGCGCCCTTGACCTCGACGACGCGGCCGGCGTCCGGCACCGGTCTTCCCTCAGGCGGTCCTGGTGGCAGCGCCTACTTGGACGTCGCCGACGTTCAGAGTGAGCTTCACCTTGTGCGTCACAGCGTCTTTGGCGGCGATGTCGGCCTTGGCTGCGGATTCCGGAGCATGTCGGCCACTGATTCCGATTTGAAGTCGGCCGGCGATTCCGGGATGAAGTCGGCCATTCCGATCTGAAGTCGGCCACCCCCAGCGGGGGTGGGGTGTTGCTCGACCCTTGGGCGGGCCCGGTCCTCCTTCGCGTGCTGCGCGAGGGGGGGGACGGGATGCCGGCCGAGAGAGTGTCGATGCGACGAGTGCGAGAGATCCTGCGGCTAAAATACGAGGCGGGGGCCTCCGACCGGGCGATTGCCCGCTCGGTTGACGTCGCGCGCAGCACGGTACGGCTTTGCCTGGACCGGGTGGCCGCGGCGGGCTTGGCCTGGCCGCTGCCCACGACGCTGACCGACGGGGCACTGGAGGCGCTGCTGTTCGCCGGCGGCGGGGCGCCGGCCGGACAGCGGCGCAAGGCTGAGCCCGACTGGGTGGAGGTGCACCGGGAGCTGCGCCGGCCCGGCGTGACGCTGATGCTGCTGTGGGACGAGTACCGGGCCACCACGCCGGGCGGCTACCAGTACAGCCGCTGGTGCGAGCTCTACCGGGCCTGGGAGGGCCGGCTGTCGCCGACCATGCGGCAGGTCCACCCGGCCGGGGAGCGGCTGTTCGTCGACTTCGCCGGGCAGACGGTGGAGGTGGTCGACCCGACCACCGGCGAGGTGCGCACGGCGCAGGTGTTCGTCGCGGTGCTGGGGGCGTCGAGCTACACCTACGCCGAGGCGGTGTGGACCCAGAGCCTGCCGGACTGGATCGGCGCGCATGTCCGGACACTGGAGTTCCTCGGCGGCGTGCCGCGGCAGGTCGTCCCCGACAACCTGCGCGCCGGGGTGCTGCGGGCCAACTGGTATGAACCCGGGCTGAACCCGACCTACCGCGACCTGGCCGCCCACTACGGCACCGCCATCCTGCCGGCGCGGGTCCGCCGGCCGCGCGACAAGGCCAAGGTCGAGGCCGGCGTGCTGGTGGTGGAGCGCTGGATCCTGGCCCGCTTGCGGCATCAGCGGTTCGCCTCGCTGGCGGCGCTGAACGCGGCCATCGCCGCGCTGCTGGCCGACCTGAACGCGCGGCCGATGCGCCGGCTCGGGGTCAGCCGGCGGCAGCTGTTCGAGGAACTGGACCGGCCGGCATTAGCGGCGCTGCCGGCCGAGCCCTTCGTCTATGCCGAATGGCGCATCCGCCGGGTCGGGCTCGACTATCATGTCGATGTCGAGGGCCACTACTACTCGGCGCCGCACCGGTTGCTGCGCCAGCAGGTCGAGGCCCGGCTGACCGCCCGGACGGTGGAGCTGTTCCACAAGGGCGAGCGCGTCGCAGTCCACATCCGCGGCGGGCTGCGCGGCCGGCACACCACGCTGCCCGAGCACATGCCGCAGGCGCACCGGCGCCATGCCGAGTGGACGATCGAGCGGATCGGCCGCGAGGCCGCCGCCATCGGCCCCGCCACCGCGGCGCTGGCCGCCCTGATCCTCGAGAGCCGGCCGCATCCCGAGCAGGGGTTCCGCGCCTGCCTCGGCATCCTGCGGCTGCTGCGAACTTACGGACAGGACCGGCTGGAGGCGGCCTGCGCCCGCGGCATCGAGATCGGCGCCCGGTCCTACGGCTCGGTCCAATCGATCCTGCAGCACGGCCTCGACCGCCAGGCCGCCGCACGGCCGGCGCGGGACGGCGAGGAGCTGCCGCTGCTGCACCCGAACATTCGGGGCTCCGGCTACTACCACTGAGGAGAGACAGCCCATGCTGACCCACCCCACCCTCGACCAGCTGCGCCAGCTCGGCCTGGCCGGCATGGCGCGGGCTTTCGAGGATCTCGCCGCCAATGCCCAGGGCGGCGAGCTGGCACCGGCCGAATGGCTCGGCCTGCTGCTCGACCGCGAGATCGCCGAGCGGCACGACCGCCGGCTCAAGGCAAGGCTGCGGTTCGCCAAGCTGCGCCACCAGGCCAGCGTCGAGGACATCGATTGGCGGAGCAGCCGCGGCCTCGACCGCGCGCTGTTCCAGAAGCTGGCCTTGGGCGGCTGGATCGAGGCGCGGGAGAACCTGATCATCGAGGGGCCGACCGGGGTCGGCAAAAGCTGGTTGGCCTGCGCCCTCGGCCAGAAGGCCTGCCGCGACAACCATTCGGTACTCTACCAACGGGTGCCGCGGCTGTTCGCTGATCTCGGCCTAGCCCGTGGCGATGGCCGGCATGCCCGGCTGATGCGCACCCTCGGTGCGGTCAAGCTGCTGATCCTCGATGACTGGGGCCTCGAGCCGCTCGGGCCGGAGCAGCAGCGCGACCTGCTGGAACTGGTCGAGGACCGCTACGGTCGCGGCGCCACGCTGATCACCAGCCAGGTGCCGGTCGACCGCTGGCACGACCTGATCGGCAACCCGACCCTGGCCGACGCCATCCTCGATCGCCTGGTCCACAACGCCCACCGCATCCAGCTGCGCGGCGACAGCCTGCGCCGGAAGCGGCCGGCGAAACCGGTTGAGGCTTGACCCGGACCACCCGACTGACGGAGACAACCAATAGCCCTCGGGCGAGCAGCCACCCCGGCCGACATCAATCGGAATGGCCGGCCGACATGACGTCGGAATCGGTGGCCGACTTCAGCGGAATCCGCACCTTGGCCTTGAACACCCACCAGCCGACTTCACCGCCGGTGCTCGCAGCGTCTTCGGCGACAACGGTCAGCTCGAGCTCCACGCCGGTAATGCGAAAGCGCTCCCCGGGTGGGAGCTTGCTCGCCTGCTCCGCAGCCTCCCTGATCTGCCGACGTAGACCGGCGATGGCCGCGGTGAGGGGCACCTTGTCCAGACCGTCCGACATTGCAGTGCTCTCCTGCCCTGCACGGCAGCATGCCAGAGGGCGCCAGCGCGGCGCACCTGTCCAAAGATGCTCTTTGCGGTACGAGCCTCAGATCTGTGCGGTCACTCACACAGCGCGCTGGAGGCACGCTGTGTTACACGTGGACAGTATCCGGGCGATGCGCGCGAATTAGAAACAGTCTTATGAGATGGGCGGCGTTGGTTGGTGTAGGGCAGGCATTGTCAGGTTATTTGGCCAATTCCAGCCACAATCTCCGGTCTGCTGTGTGCCTGGCTAGCTTGGCTCTTGGCGTGACTGCTCAGCCTCATGCAGTCGTCTCCGTGGGTCCAGGCGGAAGACCAGCTCAGCCGAGCAGCCGCCTGAAAGCCCCATAGTTCGCAAGCGACTTGGTACGGTTCGATGATTCGGGGAGCTGGAGACGCTGCGCCTCAGCTGAACCAATTCCGCCGGTCATGACCAGCCTCAACCTGCTCCCCCGCGGCGGTCCGCTCAAGGGTGAAGAGCCGCAGCGTCCAGCTCTCGGCCTTCGGGACGGCGGCAAATGCGGCGCGCTTCATTGCGGCCCGGATGTCTGCGCCGGGAGACAGGCGATAGGTCCGGCCCGCGTCGTGGACGCCCTCTGCGCAGGATTGGAAGCGGACGGAGTGGGATGGGACGGTCTCGGTCATCCGGCCAGAGTGTTACGCGGTAACATGCCGCGTGACCGAGGCGCCTGGTCCAGCGATGGCCTGTCCCCTCGCCCATCCTGTGCGGCGGGGACGGCTCGCCCTGGCGCAGGTACGGATGTTGGCCTGCTTGGCCGTGGCAGCGCCTGCAGCGCCGCAGGTCCTGTACGGCCCTCCGCACCGGCACGGCAAGCGCATGGCCCAGCCGGGGCCAACGATCACGACGATACGAGAGGGCGACGAGGCTGCAGGATCAGCCCCGCTCGACGATCAGGTAGATCAGCGCTTCAGCCGACGGGTCGGGGTTTTCGACGGCATGTGGGACGTCGGTGCGACAGCTGCAGCTGTCGCCCGCGACGAGCTCGGCCTGTTCGTCGCCGACCGTGACCCGGATCGTGCCGCTGGCCACGTGCACATGTTCGACCGTACCGGCCGGGTGGCCGGCTGCGGTGCCCAAGGTGGTCGACGGCGGGATTTTGTAACGCACGAAATCGATCCGGCTGCCGGGGAGCGCGGGTCCCAGGCTTTGCCAGGGCGCGGGGTGGTCACCGTTCCTGCCCTGGCCACGACGCAGGATGCAGATGCGCGGCGCCAGGCCAGCATCCCCGTCAACCAGGGCGGCGACGGTGACCTCCAGCGCCCGGGCGAGCCGCACCACGGTCACGACGGTTGGCGATTTCGCGCCACGCTCGATGTCCGAGATCATCGAGGGTGAGACGCCGCTGCGTGCGGCCAGCGTCCGCAGGCTGTACCCGGCCGCCTCGCGGTGCCGCTTGACGGCGAGACCCGTTCGGACGCTCACCTCGTTCTCTAAAGTTGACAGCATGTCCTCCATAGCGCACAGGTGGCCGGTCCAGGCAAGGAGCAGAGACGATGGACCGGGGGGAATTCGAAGCGGACCTGCGCCGCGACGGTTATCGGGTGGTCAACAGCGGTTTGAAGCCAAATCTCGTGGCGGCCAATCACTGCCACGATTTCGACGCCAGGGCCCTAGTCCTGGGCGGCGAGATCACGATCACCCGCGACAACACGCCAGCCACCTTCCGTGCGGGAGATTGCTTCGAGGTCCCGATGGGCTGCATGCATGCGGAGCATGTGGGTCCTGAAGGCGTGGCGCTGCTCTCGGGGCGGCGGCGTTCCGGGCCCCCCACCCGCGAGGCTTTCGAGAGCGATCTGCGCCGGGAGGGTTTCGAGGTGGTGCATGGCGGGCAGAAGCCCTGCTCGTCCGAGGATCTGCATGCACACGATTTCGATGCACGGATCATGGTCCTGAGCGGCGAGATCACCGTCACCCGCGACAACAAACCGGAGACCTTCCGGGCCGGCGAGCATTGCGAGATCGCGGCGGGGTGCCAGCACACGACGCAGGTGGGACCGGAGGGGGTCGCCTACATGGTCGGCAAGGCCTACCGCCGGGCCGGCATCACCTGAGAGCAAGGCCACGGTCATTCGGGGCAGCGGCCTTGCTGTCCCGAAGGTCTTTCTCGGACCGGACCATTTGAAACGGGCTACTTCCGCCTCGACCTTTGCGACGACTTGGCCGCCGAGCGGACCTATGGAGTGTGATTTGCATGGCGCGGCGGGAGAGGCCTGCTGGAATTGGACTTGCTGTACGACGCTTCAGGGATCACTGAAGTATGCGCCGCCCGAGGCGCTCTCCTACCGCTGCCTTGACCCCCCGCGCTGCTGTTCGGCGAGTGAACCTCCAGCGCAGAGGGCTCCCGCCAGCTTCCCGAGCAGCGATGTCGCCTTCGGGTCACGCCTATACCGACATTGGACGAGCTGGGCGAAGCGCAGCGATATGGGGGCCCTCTCCGGCGCCGCATGGGTCCTTCACGACGCGAGTGGGGACAGAACTTCCGCCCCACCCCGCGGACCCTGGGCCCAACTCGCCCAAATTGGGGACAGAACTTCCACCCCACCCGTCTGTGCGCTACCGATACGTCACGCTGGGGGGGTGGGGACATAATTTGCGCCTGCCATTTGGTGGGCCGCCACTCCGATTCGCCTGGATGGGGCCTTAACTTCCACCCCTCGGCCATCCTCAGGCCGTCGGGTTATCCCGGGGACCGAGCTTCCGCCGGGTGGGGACAAAACTTCCGCGAATCCGGGTTATCCCGGGGCATGAACTTCCACACTCTACTAGTTTGTCTCTATTAGTTTTCGACTAGCGTGCGGAAGTTATGTCCCCGTTGACGGTGACCTGCGCCTGCACCGATGGTCGGCACCGTTGATGGAGGCGGGCATGGCCGAAGACGCCGACCAGGGAGTGCGGCACCTAGTCCTGGTCCATGGGCGCCAGCAGGCCCGGGCAATGGTCGAGCCCGAGAAGCGGAAGCTGGTGGACATCGCAGCCGAGGTGATGGCCGACGAGGCCGGCCGGATCGGCATCACTTACTCTGGCTTCTGTCTGACCGCGTTGCCGCACAAGCGTCTGCCCGACGATGCCCCGTGGGAGAAGCGGGGTCACAGGGTCACGCTGCTGGTCGAGCCGGGCCGGTTGAAGGGGTCGCCCTCCACCTTCGTTGGCGTGCCCTATGGCGCCCGGGCCCGCATGATCCTGCTCTACCTCCAAACGCAGGCGGTCCGTACCGGCTCGCGCGAAGTCGAGCTCGGCCGGTCCATGCGGGACTGGCTGCAGCGCATGGGGCTTTCCTGGGGAGGGCAAACAGGCAAGACGCTGCGCGAGCAGGCCGCCCGCATTGCCGCCTGCCACCTGCGCTTCGACTGGGATGGGGAAGCGGCTGCCGGCTATGAGAAGGGCGGCTTTGTCCGATCGGGCTTACGCTTCCACATCCGCACAGACGACGACCGCCAAGCCTCGCTATGGGAAGACCGGGTGGTCTTAGACGAAACCTTCTACGAGGCGCTGCGGAAGCATCCGGTCCCGCTGCGCGAGGCTGCGCTGCGCCAGCTCACCGACCGAAGCGTCTCTCTCGACGTCTATATCTGGCTGGCCTACCGCCTGCACACCCTCGACAAGCCCACACCGGTGCGGTGGGCGGCGCTGCGCGAGCAGTTCGGTGGCGCCAGCTCCTATGAGCAGCTGCGGGTCTTCAAGCGGGAGTTCTGCCGGGCGCTGGCGCCGGCTGTGAACGCCTACCCGGAAGCCCGAGTCGAGGTCGCCGATGAGGGCCTGATCCTGCACCCCTCGCCGCCTCCCGTGTCACCGCGGCTGGTCGCAGTCGAACTGCCCGGGGGCGGAAGTTCTATCCCCACCCGGGCGCGGAAGAGTAAAACGCGATAGCGGGCGAGCGGGCACCGGGCTGGCCGCCCACACGCCGGGCGTCAGCCGCGGCACCGGGACCACCTGATGATGGGCCACTGGATATCCATCCAGGCCGAACCGGCGACGATCAGCCCGCTCACCAGCATTAGCACCGACGCCGGCTTCGGCGTCCTAGGCGGTGCGGTGCTAGGCGGTATCGCCACACCACAGCCCTACTACCCGCGCTATCCGCAGGACGGGATGGAGCACAGCCCCCACCCGCAAGTCGGTCTGCCGGCTGACAAAGCTGCAGGGTTGCTGGCGTACATGGCTGCCAGCAACCCTGCTTTCAGGCACACAAGCAAACGGGTTGGCCGGCTTACCGGGTTGCTCAGCTCCCAGCAAACGTGTTTGCCGGGTTGCCGGTAAGCTAGTCTACTGCGTCGAACCGTGGCCTGCCGTGCTTGGCGAACAGGTCGTTGACCGCCTCGACGAGCAGGTCCTGTACGGTGGTGTCGCCCTCGATCGCCATGATGCCCAGCTGCTTCACTGCCTCCGGCTCCAGCCAGGCGACGGCGGCGCGCTTTCCCTGGCGCCGGGGCGGTCGGTAGCCCGGGACGGTGGAGACTGGCGCCCGGCGGGCCTCGGCCGGCGGTGGGGGAGGGGGCGCGGCGGTGGGCGCGGGTTCCGGGGCGGCTGCCCGGGCAGGCGGGCGGCTGTTCAGCGACGGGCGGACGGCCATGTCAGGTAACCTCGACTTTCTGCTTTACAGGCTTCTTAGCAGACGTGTTTACAGGTTTACTCGCTTTCAAGTTTGTCAGTTTTTCGGGTTGCGGGGCTGCGGACTTGCTCGATTTCAGGTCTGCCAGCAACGCGGTTATCTCGTTTGCGGCGGCACCGTTCGGCTCGAACTCTCCGGCGGTCCGGCCGTCGATGAGGCAATGCTGGTAGGCGACTCGCTGATGCACCACCACCGCGGAGACCTTGCCGCCGCGCTCCGCCACCGCCTCGGCCGCCTCGGTCGTGACCCGGCTGCGAATCGGGGCGGCGTTCAGGATCACGACGGCTTGCTTGTTTGCCAGTTTACACAGGTCGAGGGTGGCACCAATAGCGGCCAAGTCGAAGGTGGCGGGGCGGCAGGGGATAACGACCAAGTCGGCCAGCCGGGCGGCCTGCAGCGCGGCGCTGTCGGCATGCGGCGCGGTGTCGATCACCACCAGCTCGTAGCCCTCGGCCCGGGCCCGCTCCACCTCGCGGGCGATGGTGGCCGGGTGGATCGCCGAAACGTCCGGGGCGGCGTCGCCGCGGCGCTGCGCCCACTCTATGGCCGAGCCCTGCGGATCCACGTCCATCAGCAACACGCGGCGGCTGCTAGCGGCTTCAGTGGCGAGGTGGACGGCGAGGGTGGTCTTCCCGGCGCCGCCTTTCTGTGACGCGATGACAAGGACTTCCATAGCTGTTTGCCGGCTCCCCTGATTGCCGGTCTACATGTAAACAGGTTTGCGGGTCTACAAACAACGTGAACAGAGCGCGTCCATGGGGCAGGGACGAGGTCGGAACCTGGGGTGCTGCTCGGGGGCCCCTGGTACGACCGCGGAGGATCCTGCATGCAGCCTCGGCCCGGAACTGAGGGCTTCGCCCCTGTAGGCCACTGCCATCCCGGCAAATGCGGCAGCGGCGGCACCGTTGCGGGAAGGAGGATTACGACGGACCAAACCTGCCGCCCCACTATTGCGGTGCTCGGCCGATTCCTGGCCGAGACCGAGCAGGGTTAGCGGCGGCAACCGCAGGTATCCCGCCGCAGGTTGACCCGAACAGGGTGTGGCCAAGATGATGACAGGCGCTGCGCAGCACACGTCACGGTGTCAGCCGGCGAATGGTTTTGCCCGCTTTCGGCAGCCGCACTGAGAATGCCTGTGCATGCAGGCCGCGCAAAACGCCAGCCCGACAGGCCACGGCAACCTGATCGTCCAGATCGTGGGCGATGGCAACACCGTGCTCGACCCAGGCCGGCCCTGGCTCGTGCTGCGTACCTACACCAGCGAGTTCTGGACCAAGCCGGCCACAGGTGAGGCTGGCAGCCCCGGCTTCACCGCCCAGGGCCAGCAGGAAACCGAACTGCTCAGCCCTTTCACCCGCAGCTTCACCCTGCAGGGCCGGGATGCCCTGTTTGAACGTCTGCGCGGCTGGCTGCAGGGCTCGG
>NZ_SMOA01000168.1 GCF_004353985.1 Paracraurococcus ruber
GCTGGCCGCCGCCGAGGCGGAGCGGCGCGACGCCGCCGAGGCCCGCCGCGCCGCCGATGCGGCCTTCGCCGCATCGCGCGAAGCGCAGCTGCGCGCCGAGGGCGCGGCCGAGCAGGCGACCACCGCCGCCGAGGCGGTGCGCGAGCGCGTGCTGGAACGCCTGGGCGAGAATGCCGAGTTGCCGCCGCCGGCCGAGCTGTCCGACGCCGCCGAGGACAAGGCCCGCCGCAAGCTGGAACGCCTCGCGCGCGAGCGCGAGGATATGGGCCCGGTGAACCTGCGGGCCGAGGTCGAGCTGAACGAGATCGAGGGCAAGGCCAGCGAAATCGTCCGCGAGCGGGAGGAGATCGGCGCCGCCATCGCCAAGCTGCGCGGGTCCATCGGCCATATCAACCGCGAGGGCCGCGAGCGGCTGCGGACCATTTTTGATCGCGTGAACCGGGAGTTCGTGGACCTCTTCACCCGGCTGTTCGGCGGCGGAAGGGCGCATCTGGCGCTGGTAGGGTCCGAGGACCCGCTGGAGGCGGGCCTCGAGATCTATGCCGAGCCGCCGGGCAAGAAGCTCGCCGCGCTCAGCCTGCTGAGCGGCGGGGAGCAGGCGCTGACCGCGCTCTCCCTCATCTTCGCGGTGTTCCGCTGCCAGCCGGCGCCGGTCTGCGTGCTGGACGAGGTGGATGCGCCGCTGGACGACGCCAATGTCGAGCGCCTGTGCGACCTGCTGGACGGCATGGCGGCGGAGAGCGGCACGCGTTTCCTGGTGGTGACGCACCATCCGCTGACCATGGCGCGCATGCACCGCCTGTACGGCGTGACGATGCAGGAACGCGGCGTGTCGCGGCTGCTGAGCGTCGATCTCGGCCGCGCGGTGGAGATGGCGGAAGGCCCGCAGGCGGCGGAGTAGCGGCGCGCCGCCCGAGCCGGCCGCCCGCGTCAGCCGCCCGTGTCGGCGCGCAGCGGCGCCCAGACCTCCGCCGCGCGCGGCCGGCGGAGCAGCGCCGGCAGCTGCGCCTCGTATTCCGCACGGTAAGGGCGGCGCATCTGCACCTCGACCAGATCCTGCCGGTCGGCCCAGATCTCGTGCAGCAGGAAGCGCGCGGGATCGGCCGGGTCCCGGTGCAGGGCGGCCGAGACGAAGCCGGGTTCCGCCCGCATGGCGTCGAGCACCGGATGCAGCAGGCGGAGGAACGCATCCTCCGCCCCCGGCCGGACCGCCAGCGTGACCAGCACCGCGACGGCGCCGGGCGGGATGGCAAGCGGCCGCGCCGCGACCGCGGCGGCGGGCGACCCGGCGGCGGCCGCCGCCATCATCATGCTGCGCCGTTGCATCATCCTGCTCCCCCTGCCGCGGCGACGGCGGTTCGCGTTCCAGGCCGAACGCGGCGCCGCTGCAGCGCCTCCATGGCGGGGCGGACCCAGGCGTCGCGGCATCCTCGCCGCGCCGCGATCCGCCCTTCTGCGGACAGGAAAGCGCGACGGCCGCGGCGATGCGATGACCTCCGGCGTCGTCGCCGGTGGCAGGGCGGGCGTCAGAACATCCGGACGAGGACCAGGGCCGCGACGGCCACGAACAGCCCCTGCGCCAGCATCAGCGGCAGCGCGCCCGGGCCGCGCACCCGCAGATGCGCCGCGGTGCGGGCGCGGCCGCGCGCCGAATCCATCAGGGCGGCCGAGAGGAGCGCCGCGGTGCGGTCTGCCTGGTCGGATCGGTGGCGCATGCGGGGCTCCTCGGCGTCGAGGGCGAAATGGTCGCAGGCCCTGGTGAATCCAAGATGGATGCCGGGCCCGGGCCGGCGCCCCGCGCGCCCGCGCGGCACGCCCCCCGCCGCCGCGTGCCGCATCACAGGGTTTCGCTTGACCCGGACGCGGCCAGGGCCGTTGCTGCTTCATGCTCCGTCGCGGCCCCTTCCGACTCTTCGAACGCCTGATCGACCCGGTCGCACCGCCTGGGGCGATGGCGGGCCGCATCCTCGGCACCCCGGTGCCGGGGGATGCGCCGCCGCGCAGCCTGCCTGGCTTCTACTGGCACTTCATGAAGCAGACCCGGGCGCTGTTCCTGGCGCTGTTCGGCGCCGGCATGCTGGTGGCGCTGATGGATGCCGCCATCCCGACCATGATCGGGCGCCTGGTCGGCCTGCTGACGACGCACCGGCCGGAGGCGCTGTGGGGCGAGGCCTGGCCGGCCCTGCTGGGCATGACCGCCATCCTGCTGATCGGGCGGCCCGCCGCGCTGCTGCTGCAGAACCTGATCACCCAGCAGGGCATCAACGGCAACGTGACATCGATGATCCGCTGGCAGAGCCACTACCAGGTGGTGCGCCAGGGCCTGCCCTTCTTCCAGGAGGATTTCGCGGGCCGCATCGCCACGCGCGTGATGCAGGCCGGGCCGGCGCTGCGCGAGAGCGTGGTGCAGGTCATCAACGCCGTCTGGTACATCCTGGTCTATGGCACCGCCGCGCTGCTGCTGCTGGCGAGCACCGACTGGCGCCTGGCCATCCCCATCGCCGCCTGGTTCCCCTGCTACGCCCTGCTGCTGCGCTTCCTGGTGCCGCGGATGCGCGACCGCTCGCGCGAGGCCTCGGCCCAGCGCAGCCTGCTGACCGGCCGCATCGTCGACAGCTACACCAACATCCAGACCGTGAAGCTCTTCGCCCGGGCGCGGGAGGAGGATGCCTTCGTGCGGGACGGCGTGCTGGCGCTGACCGAGGCCTTCCAGCGGCAGATGCGGTTGGTGACGTTCAACGGCTTCGCCCTGGCCACGCTGAACGCCGCCATGATCACCGGCATGGCGGCGATCGCGGTCTGGCTCTGGACCCAGGGGCGGATCGAGGTGGCGGCGGTGGCGACGGCGCTGCCCATGGCCTGGCAGATCGCCAACATCTCCGGCTGGGTGGCCTTCAACGTCACCTCCATCTTCGAGAACCTGGGCGTGGTGCAGGAGAGCATGAACAGCATCGCCGTGCCGCCCACCGCGCCCGACCCGCCCGGGGCGAAGGCGCTGCGCGTGCCGCGTGGCGATATCCGGTTCGAGCAGGTCCGCTTCGCCTATGGGCGGGAGTTGAGCGAGACCTCCCGCGGGGTGATCCAGGGCCTCGACCTGCGCGTCGCGCCGGGCGAGCGCATCGGTCTGGTCGGGCATTCCGGCGCCGGCAAGTCGACGCTGGTGAACCTGCTGCTGGGCTTCTTCCGGCCGGAGGCGGGGCGGATCCTGGTGGACGGCCAGGATATCGGCGGGGTGACGCTGGAGAGCCTGCGCGGCGCGATCGGCGTGGTCACCCAGGACACCGCGCTGCTGCACCGCTCCATCGCCGAGAACATCCGCTACGGCAGGCCGGAGGCGACGCTGGCGGAGGTGGAGGCGGCGGCCGCCCGCGCCCATGCCGATGCATTCATCCGCGACCTGCAGGACTGGCGCGGCCGCACGGGGTACGACGCGCATGTGGGGGAGCGCGGGGTGAAGCTGTCCGGCGGGCAGCGGCAGCGCATCGCCATCGCCCGGGTGTTGCTGAAGGACGCGCCCATTCTGGTGCTGGACGAGGCGACCAGCGCGCTCGACTCCGAGGTGGAGGCGGCGATCCAGGAACAGCTGGAGACGCTGATGGCGGGCAAGACGGTGATCGCCATCGCGCACCGGCTGTCCACCCTGTCCCGCATGGACCGGCTGGTGGTGCTGGACCATGGCCGCATCGCCGAGGAAGGGACGCATGCCGGGCTGCTGCGGCAGGGCGGCGTCTATGCCCGGCTGTGGCGGCAGCAGAGCGGCGCCTTCGCCTGACACGAGGCCACCGCCGGAGAAAAAGCAGGCACCGCGGCGATTGCCCGGCGGCGATGGCCAGCCCAGTGTGCCGCATCCGACACAAGGGAGAAACCGCCGGATGAATCGTCGTCACGTGCTGGCCGCCCCGGCCGGCGCGGCCTTGCTGGCCACCCCCAACCTCGCCGCCGCGCAGCCGCGCATCCGCTGGCGCTGCCCGGGCAGCTTCCCGAAATCGCTGGATACGCTCTACGGCACGCAGGAATTCATCGCCCGGCGGGTGTCGGAGATGACCGACGGCGCCTTCCAGATCCAGCCCTTCGGCCCGGGCGAGCTGGTGCCGGCGCTGCAGGTGCTGGATGCGGTCAGTGGCGGCAATGTCGAATGCGGCTACACCAGCGGCTACTACTACCTGGGCAAGGACCCGTCGCTGGCGATCGTCACCTGCCTGCCCTTCGGCCTGTCCTCCCGCCAGCACTGGGCCTGGCTGACGCATGGCGGCGGGCGGGACCTGTATGCCGAGGTCTATCGCGACCAGGGCGTGGTCGGCATCCCCGCCGGCAACACCGCGGCGCAGATGGGCGGCTGGTTCCGCAAGGAGATCCGCACGGTCGACGACCTGAAGGGGCTGAAATTCCGCATCGCCGGCTATGGCGGCAACGTGCTGGGCAAGCTGGGCGTCATCACCCAGCAGATCGGCGGGCCGGACATCTACCCGGCGTTGGAACGCGGGGTGATCGACGGGGCGGAATGGGTCGGCCCGCATGACGACGAGAAGCTGGGGTTCCAGCGCGTCGCGCAATACTACTACTATCCCGGCTGGTGGGAGTATTCGCCGTCCATCGACCTGATGGTGAATGCCAAGGCCCATGACGACCTGCCGGCGCAGTACAAGGCGGTGCTTGCCGCCGCCTGTACGGAAGCCTGGCACTGGATGGCGGCGCGCTACGACGTGCTGAACCCGGCGGCGCTGCGGCGGCTGATCGCCGGCGGGACGCAGCTGCGCGGCTTCCCGCGGCCGGTGCTGGAGGCCTGCTACCGCGCCACCCAGGAATTCCACGGCGAGATCGGCGCCGGCAATGCCCGCTTCAAGCGGATCCACGAGAAGTGGGACGCCTTCCGGATCGAGCAGACGCAGTGGCTGCGGGTGGCCGAGGATTCGCTCGGCAACTTCCTGGCGGTGCAGACGGCGCAGCGCTGAGCGCCACCCGGGGGGGCGGACGAAGGCCCGTCCCCCTCGTAACCCTGCCTTAGCCAATCCCGGCGCAGGATGCCCCCGCTGCGGTCCGGCAGCGCGCCATCAGGTACGGGACGCATGGCCAGGCCGACGGACGGTGTGACCAACTGGATGACCATGTTCCGCTGGATCGTGAAGGCGATCCGCGACGACTATGGCGTCGAGGAAGCGCGCCTGACGCGGCACGCCCAGCTGGAGACCGAGATCGGCCTGAGCATCGAGCAGGTCGAGGAATTGCTCGGCATGATCGCCGCCAGCTTCGCCATCCGCTTCCCCGACGGCACGCTGGACGAGATCCTGCGGCTCGAGGAGCTCTGCATGCTCGCGAGCTGGATCAAGGGGCTCTACAAGCGGCCGGAATTCATCTCCGACGGGTTCGAGGCGAGCTGCCGCGGCGTCAATCCCGGCATGGCCTGACGCCGCCGCGACCCCTTTGCCACAAAGCGGACATTTGCATCTCCCCGCCCCGCCGCCGGCATGATGTGATGCCGGGGCCCCGGCGCTGGCCGCCGTTCGGGCCAGGAGGGGAGGAAGCCATGTCCATGAATCGTCGCGGCCTGGTGGCCGCGGGCGCGGCCGGCGCCGCGCTCGCCGCGCCAAGGCTGGCCGCCGCGCAGCAGCCGGTGATGTGGCGCTGCCCCGGCAGCTTCCCGAAATCCACCGACGTGCTGTGGGGCGTGCAGGAGATCATCGCCCGCCGCGTCGCCGAGCTGACCGGCGGCGCCTTCCAGATCCGCATCTTCGCCGCCGGGGAGATCGTGCCGGCGCTGCAGGTGCTGGACGCGGTCGGCGCCGGCACGGTGGAATGCGGCTACACCGCCGCCTACTACTACATCGGCAAGGACCCGAGCCTCGGCTTCGGCACCGTCATGCCCTTCGGGATGAATGCGCGGCAGCACCTGGCCTGGATCCACCAGGGCGGCGGCCGCGAGCTGATGGAGGAGGTCTATCGCGACCAGGGCGTGGTCACGATCCCCTGCAGCAACACCGGCGCGCAGATGGGCGGCTGGCTGCGGAAGGAGGTCCGGTCGGTCGAGGATCTGAAGGGCCTCAAATTCCGCATCGCCGGCCTGGCGGGCACGGTGCTGACGAAGCTCGGCGTCATCGCGCAGCAGCTGGGCGCCGCCGACATCTACCCGGCGCTGGAGCGCGGCGTGGTGGATGGCGCCGAATGGGTCGGGCCGCATGACGACGAGAAGCTGGGGCTGAACCGCGTCGCGCCCTACTACTACTACCCGGGCTGGTGGGAGCCCTGCTCCCAGGGCGAGATCATGGTGAACACCCGCGCCTGGGAGGCGCTGCCGAAAGCCTACCAGCAGGCGCTGGAGGTGGCCTGCGCCGAGAGCCAGGTCTGGAGCACGTCCCGCTACGACATGCTGAACGTCGCGGCGCTGCGCCGGATGGTGGGCGCGGGGACGCAGCTGCGCGGCTATCCGCGGGACGTGCTGCAGGCCTGCTACAAGGCGACGCAGGACACCTATGCCGAGATGGGCGAGCGCAACCCGCGCTTCCGCCGCGTGCATGCGGGCTGGGACCGCTTCCGCCGCGACACCCAGGCCTGGTTCCGGGTGGCTGAGGACAGCAGCGCCAATTTCCTGGCGCTGGTCGAGAGGGGATGAAGGTTGGGGAGGAAACGGCATGTCCTCCCCAAGCCCCTCCTTCGCTTTCTGTGAGTCGGGACTCGCCGCGCGGCGGATGCCGAACTCCCAGACATGGATGAGGGGTCCGGGGAGAACACCTTCCCCCCGGCCTTCTCTCAGCGGCCGCTCAGCCGCACATGCCGCAGCGCGAAGTAGTTGTCCGCGGTCTGCACCACCTCGGCGTTGTTGCGCGCCGCCCAGACGATCTGCTGCTGGTGCAGCGGGATGTACAGCGCCTCGTCGCGCACGATCTTCCCGACCTCGCTGATCATCGCCTGGCGCTTCGCCGGGTCGGTCTCGACCGCGATCAGGTTGCTCAGCTCGTCGACGCGGGCATTGGCGATGCCGCCATTGTTGAAGACGCCGCGCGACTGCCCGTCGCGGGAGGCGATGAGGTTGAAGATGGCGTTGTGCGCGTCGCCCGTCGCCGGCGTCCAGCCCAGCATGTAGAGGCTGGTGTTGTAGCGCGGCCCGTTCACCTCGGCGAAGAAGCGGGCGCGGGTCTGCGCGTTCAGCGTGACGCGCACGCCGATGCGGGCCAGCATGGACACGGCGGCGGTGCAGATCGCCTCGTCATTCACGTAGCGGTCGTTCGGGCAGTCCATGGTGACGCCGAAGCCGTTGGGGTAGCCGGCCTCCGCCAGCAGCTTCTTCGCGCCCTCGATGTCCACCGGCAGGCGGGTGTCGTCGGCCTGCTGGAAGCCGTTGACGCCCGGGCCCCACATCAGGCCGGTGGGCTTGGACTGGCCGCGCATGACGGTGCGCTGGATGGCGTTGACGTCGATCGCCTGGTACAGCGCGCGCCGCACGCGGGCATCCTGGAAGGGGTTCTTGCCCTTCACGTCGCTCTTCAGCAGTTCCGGCCGCAGCTGGTCCATGCCGAAATAGATCGTCCGCAGCTCCGGCCCCTGGATGATGCGCACGCCCGGCGAGTTGCCGATGCGCGTCACGTCCTGCGGCGGCACGGTGTAGACGAAGTCCACCTCGCCCGAGAGCAGCGCGGCGACCCGCGTCGCGTCATTGGCGACGATGTTCAGCTCCGCCCGCTCGACATTGTGGGTGGGCGTGTCCCACCAGCCCGGGTTCCGCTCCAGCACCGTGCGGCGGTCCGGCTCCCGGCTCACCAGCCGGAATGGGCCGGTGCCCATGGCGTTGCGGGTGGCGAAATTCTCCTCCCGGCTCGTCAGGTCGGCCGGGCGGGTGGCGTTGTTCTTCTCCGCCCAGGCCTTGGACATGATGCCCCAGGTGGTGAGTTCCTGCAGCAGGATGGGGTTGGGCTGGTTGGTCTCGATCTCGACCGTCAGGTCGTCGACCCGCCGCACCTCCTTCACCGAGGCCAGCACCGCCTGCAGGTTCGACCCCTGGGCGCGGACGCGCTGGGCGCTGAACACCACATCCTCGGCGGTGAAGGGCGTGCCGTCGGTGAATTTCACGCCCGGGCGCAGGTGGAAGCGCCAGACGGTCGGGCTGGGCTGCTCCCAGCGCGCGGCCAGCGCCGGCTCCACCGCCATCTCGCGGTTCCGCCGCACCAGCGGCTCGTAGATGTTGGCGTTGAAGGACAGCAGGAAGGTCTCGTTCCGGCCGTAGGGATCCATGGAATTGACGTCGCCGTCATTGGCCCAGCGGAAGACCTGGGCGCCGGCGGGGGCGGGGATGGCAAGGGCGGTGCCGCACAGCAGGGCGGCAGCGATGGCAAGGCGTCGCATTCCGTGGATTTCTCCCAGCACTCAAGGCTGGGGGCAGGTTAGAGCAGATCGTGGTCCGAGGAAATCATCCGAACACCCGAAGATGCTCTGAAAACAATGGGCTAGGGCCTGCCGGGCCGGCCGGCGCGGCGGGACTGCGAAGGCGCGCGCCGCCGCCCTGCCGGCGATGGCCTCCCCCGCCATCATGGCCCGGCGAACCCGCCCGGAGATCGCAGGTCGGGCACCGTGGATGGCAGGCATCCCGCGGGCCGGCGGGCGTGGTCGCCCGTGGGCCTGGCGGGGTCAGCGCCCCGGATCGTCCCGGCTGATCACCAGGTCGCTGTGCGGCAGCCGCGGCAGGACCTCCGGCGCCACCGGGTCCAGCCGCCCTTCCCCGCCGATCCGCCAGAAGCCGAAGCCCAGCTCGCGCAGCCAGGCGACGAAGCCGGGGACATCGGCGCGCGCCGCCATCATGCCCACCGCCCATTCGCTGACGATGCGCAGGTTGGGGGACCGGCGGATCACCGCCTCCCCGCCCCGCAGCGCCGATGGCTCCGACCCCTCGATATCGATGCGGATGAGGTCGAGCGCGAGGCCGGGCGGCAGGGCCGCATCCAGGGTGACGGCCGGCACCTCCACCTGGCGGGAATACTCGGCGTGGTATTGCTGCGGCATGCCGGCGGCGGGGACCACGTTGCCGCTGCCGAAATGCATCGGCTGCGCCGCCAGCACGATGCTGCCGGGCCGGTCCATCACCGCGCTGCGGTGCAGCCGCACCCAGGGCGTCGCGCCGTTGACGAAGATGGTGGCGTAGAGCAGCTCGTGCAGGGCCGGGTTGGCCTCGAAGGCGTGCACCTCCCCGGTCGGGCCGACGGCGGCCGCCAGCGTCAGGGTGTGGTAGCCGATATTGGCGCCGATATCGGCCGCCCGCTGCCCGGGACGGAGCAGGCGCTGCAGCGCCTGTTCCACATGCCGCTCCCACTCCCCGGTCTGGATCAGGTGCGGCGTCAGGTCCACGTCATGCGGGACGCAATAGATCTTCAGCCCGCGATGCGTCTGGGTGAGCACGCGGTCGCCGAGGAAGACCGTCACCGGCCGGTTCGACCCCGTGGGGCGTCGCCCGGGGGCGGCGCGCCCGGCGGCTTCCAGCGCATCGAAGCGCAGGCGGAATTCGTCGGTGCAGAGCAGGTAGGTGCCAAGCTCCCGCTGGTCGCGGAAGCCGAGCGAGAGATGATAGGCGAGGTCGGCCGGCCCGGTCGGCGGGCGGCCGAGTACGGCCTGGAAGGCGCTGGCGATCTCGCCCTCGGTGAGGGTGGCGGGCGGTTCGCCCGCCGGAGAGGTGACATTCTGGTCCATGCTGGCGCCCGTTCCCGCGCGGCCGGCAGAGCGGCGGCCCCGCCCTCCTCCCCGTGGAGTCTTACCAGGAAGTTTACAAGCCCGGGTTGCGCTGTCACCCGTCGATTGTTCTCACGCCGCCGGCGATGGCCGGGGCGCGGTCGCGACAAGCCCCCGCGCAGGGGCCTGCGCGAGGGCTTGCCAGAGACCCGTCGGGCCGGTCAGGCGCGCAGGGCGCGCGGCAGGTCGGCCACCGCCTGGTCGATGAGCACCGCATCGGCCTCGGCCGTCACGCGCTCGGCGATCACGTTGCGCGCCGCGGCGGTGGCGATCTCCGTCGCCGCCTCGCGCACCTCGGCCACCGCGCTCGCCTCGGCTGCGGCGATGCGGTCCATGGCCATCCGCTCGCGCCGCGCTGCCGCCGCCTCGGCCTCGGCCGCCGCGGCCTCGGCGACGCGCGCAGCCTCGGCCCGGGCCCGGGCCAGCAGCTGCTCGGCCTCCCGCAGGGCCGCGGCGCGGTCCGCCTCGGCCTGCTTCAGCATGGATTCGGCCTCGCGGCGCAGCCGCTCCGCCTCGTCCAGCTCGGCCCGCACCCGCTCCCCGCGGGCGTCCAGCATGCGCGCCGCCTGCGCCCAGGCCTTGCGGCCGAACAGGACCAGGAAGGCGACGAAGCTGATGGCGACCCAGAACTTGGGATCGAGCCAAAAATGCTCGTAGCTGTGCATCAGGCCCGTCCCCTCGCCGCCAGCTCGGCCGTCACCGCCTGCTCGACCACGGCGCGGTCGGCACCGCCGGTCAGTCGGGACACCATCGCTTCCGCGGCGTCGGAGGCGACGCTGCGCAGCGCCGACATCGCCTGGTCGCGGGATGCGGCGATGCGCCGCTCGGCCTCCCCGATCTGCGCGTTCAGCCGGGCATTCAGCGCCTCGGCCTTCTGCGCGGCCTCGGCCTGCGCCTGCTGCGTCGCGCCGGCGATCGCTGCCTGCGCCTCGGCCCGCGCCTTGGCGGTGGCCGCCTGGTGCTCGGCCAGCGCCGCATCGGCGCGCTGCTTCGACGCCTGCGCCTGCTCGAGGTCGCCCTCGATCCGCGCCCGGCGTTCCGCCAGCACGCTTTCCACCCGCGGCAGCGCGACCTGCGCCATCGTCAGGTAGAGCACGCCGAAGATGATCAGCAGCCAGACGACGTTGGCGACGAGGTAGCGGCCCTGCTCGGGATGGCCGAAGGCCAGCTGCGGCATGCCCTCGACCGGCGGGGGCCCGCCATGCGTCTGTGCCGCCGCAAGCGCCAGGGCCGGCAACAGCGCCAGCCCGGCCGCGGCGACGGCAATGAGTACCCGAGGCTTCACGCGATCTCTCCTACCGCCTGGGGGAAGACGGGGCGCGGCCCGCGCGCCCCGCACCGGCTCAGGCGAACAGGATGAGGAAGGCGATGAGCAGCGCGAAGAGCGCCACCGCTTCCGTCAGCGCGAAGCCCAGGATGCCGATCGGGAAGACGGCGTCGCGGGCGCCCGGGTTGCGGGCCACGCTGGTGATCAGCGAGGAGAAGATGTTGCCGATGCCGAGGCCGACGCCGAACAGCGCGATGACGGCGATGCCGGCCCCGAGGGCCTTCGCGGCTGCCACTTCCATGGGAGAGATCCTTCCGTTCCAGGTTTAGGGAGGGGTGTTCTACAGACGGCTCAGTGCAGGTGCACCGCGTCGTGCAGATAGATGCAGGTCAGGATGGCGAACACATAGGCCTGCAGGAAGGCCACCAGCAGTTCGAACCCGACCAGGGCGATGTTGAGGGCGAGCGGCAGCGTCGCCACGAAGGGGCCGACCGCGCCGAGGCCGCCCAGCAGCACGATGAAGGTGGCGAAGACCTTCAGCATGACGTGGCCGGCGACCATGTTGGCGAACAGACGGATGGAGAGGCTGACCGGCCGCGAGAGGTAGGAGACGATCTCGACCGGCACGATGATCGGCGCCAGCCAGATCGGCGCGCCTTCCGGGAAGAAGTAGCCGAAGAACTTGGTGCCGTGGATCGCCAGCGCCACCACCGTGATCAGCACGAACACCACCGCCGCCAGGCCGAAGGTGACGGCGATGTGGCTGGTGAAGGTGAAGGCGTAGGGAAACATGCCCAGCAGGTTGCCGAACAGGATGAACATGAACAGCGAGAAGACGAAGGGGAAGAAGCGCTTGCCCTCGTCGCCGATCTGCTCGGTCACCAGCCCCTGGACGAATTCATAGGCGCTTTCGGCCAGCGCCTGGAACCGGCCCGGCACCAGCGACCGCTGCGCCATGCCGTACATCATCAGGCCGGTGATCAGCCCGACGGCCAGCAACATCAGCGCATTGGACTGCGTGAAGCCGACCGAATGGCCGACGATGCCCAGCACGGGCGTCAGCTCGAATTGGCTCAGCGCGTCGATCGTCTTGCCTTCGGCGGCCACGTTCGGCTCCCAGCACCCGTGTAGGGGCCGCGCGCGGGGGTCTTCCCCTCGGCGCGGCCGTCAGAGTCAGGCGCCGCGGCGCGGGGTGAAAAGCCGATAGACGTTCAGCACCCCGGCGGCACCGCCCGCGACGAAGAACACGAGGAAGAGCCAGGGCCAGGTGCCGAGCCAACGGTCCAGCAGCCCGCCGAGGACGATGCCGACCACCAGGGCCGACACCACCTCGACACCGGCGCGGAACCCGATGCCCCAGGACCCGCCAGGAAGCGAGCCGCGATTGGGTTGCGGCTTGTCCAGTCCCCTGCGGGTCCTGGCCTCGCGCAACCGCTCCTCGAACCCGTTCCGATCGTCCACTTTGGCTCCCCCGTCGGCGCTCCGCCGGAAGGCACGCGGCTGCTACGGCACCCCCCGCCGACTGTCAAGCAAGCCACCCCCCGGGCCGCGCGTGCCCCGCATCGGAAGCCGCGGCGCCGCGCGCGGTTCCGCACGGGTGCTGCGCGGCGCTGCCCGGCGCGGCGATTGACAGCGGCGGCGCCGGCGCCGAGTGGATGGCCATGGCCGAGGATGCCGACCCGGACGCCGTGCCACCCGCCGCCGAGCCGCCCGCGCGCGCCGCCGCGAAGGCCGAGCGGGAGGCGCGGCTTGCCGCCGCGCTGCGCGCCAATCTGCGCCGCCG
>NZ_SMOA01000169.1 GCF_004353985.1 Paracraurococcus ruber
GGCCAGCGCGGCGATCCCGGCCGGCCCGCCGCCCGCCACGGGGTCGCTCTCCCCGGCCTCGGCGCCGGCCGCCGCATCCGCCGCCGGGCCGATGGCGGGGATCGCCAGGGCCATCGCGGCATCGCCGGCCGCCGGCGCGGGTATCCAGTCCGGCATGGCCTCCGCCTTCGCCTTGGGCAGGCCGGCGGTCGGCTCGGCACGCGCCGGCATCGGCACGGCCGGCGCCGGGCCGAAGCCGTCCGGCGGCCCAAGCCAGGCCAGCACCGTCGCCCCGCCCAGCCCGGCCCCCACGACCGCCCCCCAGAACCAGGCCAGTCCCAGGAAGGCCGTCCGCGCGCCAGGCGCGCGGGCCCGCATCAGCGGCGGCGGCCGCGGCGTCGCGCCGGGTTCGACGAGGCGCAGGGGATAGGCCGCCAGCAGTTGCGGCAGGTCGGCCAGCCAGTCGCGCCGGCGCAGCGCGGTGGGCCCGGCCGCGGCGAAGCCGGTCTCCAGCGTCGCGGCAAGGTCCGGCAGGGCGCGCAGCGGCAGGCAGAGATGCATGACCTGCGGCAACCCGCCATGGCTGGCGCGCCAGCCCTGCGTCTTCATCAGCGCCCGCACCCGCGCCGCCGCATCCTCCGCCACCGGCCCGGGCAGCAGGTCCAGCACGGCGATGCCGCGGTCCGGGTGCGCCAGCACCTGCTCCACCCGCGTCGGCGGCCCGCCCAGAGGGTCGGGCAGGCTGCCATCCAGCAGCACGATCCAGCCCGGCGGCAGCCCGGCCAGCGTCTGGCGCAGGGACCGTTCGATGAAGTCCCGCCGCGCCGCGCTGGCGACGCGGGGAATCGCCGCGGCGTCCGGCTCGGGCGCCTTGCCCGGCACCGCTCCGGCGGCCGCTGCGGCGGTCGAAAACCCCTCTCCCACCATCCTGCCCCCGTCCTGCGGGCCGCGCCGGGGCGGCGGGGCACCGATCCGGCCCGCGCGGCATCCACCAAGCCTGGGGATGCCCATCCCGCGATCTCAGCCCGTCGCCTGAGGCGGATTGTATATTCTTATGCATATCCCCGCAGCCGCGGCGTCGGCGGGCGACCGGGCCGTCGCGGACAGGTGATCGCGCCGCGGCCCGCGTCATGCCCCCTTGCCGGGAAGGACGGGCTCCGCAACCCTCCGCCGCCATCCCCGGCATGTCGGAGGGACCAACCATGAAGCTCTACTACGCGCCCGGCGCCTGTTCGATCGGCATCCATGTCCTGCTCGAGGAGATCGGCAAGCCCTATGAGGCGGTGGCGGTGAACCTGCGCGAAGGCGCGCAGTTCAAGCCGGACTTCACCAGCGTGAACCCGAAGTCGAAGGTGCCGACCCTGGCGCGCGAGGACGGCAGCGTGCTGACGGAATACCCGGCCATCGCGCTCTGGCTGGCGAGCAGCTTCCCCGAGGCGAAGCTGCTGCCGGAGGGCGCCGACAAGCTGGCCCGCGCGCTGGAGGCGACCGACTACGCCGTCGCCACGCTGCACATGCAGGGCTTCTCCCGCATCTTCCGCCCGGCCAACTACGCCCCGACCGAAGCCGACCACGACGCGGTGAAGGCGCGCGGCGAGGAGATCTTCCAGAAGGGCCTGTCCTGGTTCGACAAGGCGCTGGAAGGCAAGGACTACATCAACGGCGAGTATTCCTTCGCCGACAGCGCGCTGTGGTACGTGTCCTTCTGGTGGGCCGGCCGCCTGGGCAAGACCCTGCCGCCGAATGTCGCCGCCCACTATGCCCGCATGAATGCAAGGCCGGCGGTGCAGCGCGTGCTCAAGGCCGAGGGGCTGGCGTAAGCGGATGGCCATCGCCATGGCGGAGACGCTGAACCCCATTCCCTTCTGGTTCCTTCGCCATGGCGAGACCGACTGGAACGCCCAGGGCCTGTCGCAGGGCCGCACCGACATCCCGCTGAATGCGGTGGGCCTGCAGCAGGCGCGGCGAGCGGCCTGGACGCTGGCCGGCATCGGCGGCATCCGCACCATCGTCGCCTCCCCGCTGGTGCGCGCGCGCGTGACGGCGGAGGTGGCGGCGGCGGAGCTGAAGCTGCCGGTCGGCTTCGACGACGACCTGCAGGAGGTGAATTTCGGCGAGCAGGAAGGCCAGCCCATGGGGGACTGGTACGACGACTGGATCGCCGGCGAGTACACCCCGAAGGGCGCCGAGACCTTCGCCGAGCTGCTGGCGCGCGCGGTGGGCGCGGTGAACCGCGCCACCGCCCTGCCCGGGCCGGTGCTGGTGGTGGCGCATGGCGCGCTGTTCCGCGCCCTGCGGCTGGCCTTCGGGCATGAGCCCAACGTGCGCACGCCCAACGCGCTGCCCATCCGCTGCACGCCGCCGGCGGATGGCGGCAGGGTGTGGGACGTGGCGCCGGCGACCCTGGCGCCGGAGCCCGGCTGACACCCGGGGAAGGCCCGGCGCCCCCCCATCGCGCCAGCGCGACGGGGTGCCCCCTGCCCTCCTCGGCCCCCGCCCGCCAGGCCGGCCTCCGGCCCGGACCGGCCTGGGAGCCTGACGCAGCAGGCCCCGCGGCGCGATCCGGCGGGCCCGTTCCGCGCCGGCGCCGCGAGGCTGCCTGCCGATGCAACCGGCATCGGCGGCGCGGCCCTCCTGGCCGGCGCGGAAACTCCCGCGCCGGCGCATCGCCCAAGCCGTCCGGGTCAGGTGGCCGTGGCACGCACCGGCGCGACCACCACGAAGCGGCGATAGACCCAGCCGAGCGCGATCAGCGACAGGCCCAGGCCGAGGAAGCTCAGCACGCGCCACAGCCCGTCCAGCTCGTCCATGTCCACCAGGAAGGCCTTCAGGATGGTCAGGCCGATGGCGCCCAGCGCCGCCAGCCGCAGCGCCGGCAGGCCGAGCCGGATGCCGAGGGCGAGCAGCGCCGCCCCCAGCAGCAGCCAGGCGCCGCTATAGGCATAGAGCTCGGCCGCCGTGACATCGGCCGCGTCCAGGGCGACGTTCAGCGGGTGGAACTGGTGCCGCACGGTCAGCGTCACCCAGGTGAAGCCGGCCAGCAGCGCGTAGAAGGCCAGCGCCCGCGGCAGCACCCGCCCGCGCAAGCCGCGCAGCATCAGCGCCGCCAGCAGCCCGGGCAACGCATAGGCCAGGGCCAGCTCGTTCAGCAGCGGCGTCATGGCCAGGTCGGCGCCGTCGGTGAAGGCCGGGTTGAGCGCGACCAGCGCCAGCCCGCCCAGCACGGCGACCACCTGCAGCGCCTGCCAGCCCACCCGCAGCACCGGCCGCCCGCCCAGGCGCCAGTCCAGCAGCCGCGTTGCGGCGGCCAGCAGCGACAGCGCCGTCACCTGCAGCCCGGCTTCGAGGAAGGGCCGCGGCGGCTCCCCCGCGATGTCGCCGCCGGTCACCGCATGGCGGATCAGCAGCACCACCAGCGCGGCCAGGAAGGCCAGCGCGCCGCCTTCCAGCAGCGCCACCGTGGCGTCGTCCCGCCGCCGGGCGAACAGCGCGGCCGCCAGGGCGAAGCCCGCCGCCGGCCCGCCATAGGCGACCAGCAGCAGGTTCAGCAGGGGCGCGGTGCCGAAGGCGTAGCCCAGCACCTCCCCGTTCAGCAGCAGCCGCGCCAGCACCACGGCGGCGACCGCCCGCGCCACCAGCCGCAGCGCGTCGAGGCCGCTCCGCCCCTCGATCCAGGCGAGCGGCGGCAGCAGCAGGGCGATGGCCAGCGTCAGCCACTGGTCGGTCAGCAGCATGGCGGCGCCGAGCGCCAGCGCCGCCACCGCGCCCGCGGCATGGGCGCCGGCCCGCTTCGGCGCGCCCTCCCGCGCCGCCAGGCCCGCCAGGCCGGTCAGCGCCGCGGCCAGGGCCAGCGCCGCCATGGCCCAGCCGCCATCGAGGGCGAAGCCGCGCACCCGGGCATAGGCGACCAGCAGCACCAGCACCGGCAGGGCGGCAGGCAGGGACGCCCAGGCCAGCGGCCGGCGCGCCCGCCTTTCCTGCCAGGCGCCGGCCAGCGCATGCATTGCGGCCAGCAGCGCGGCGACGGACAGGAAGGGCAGCAGCGCCTCGGGCGGCCAAGGATGGATGGGCAGGATGGCCTGCACCAGTCCGCCGGCGGTCACGGCTTCCTCGGCTGGCTGCCAGGCCGGCAGGGGCCAGGCGAGCAGCAGCAGCAGGCCGGCCAGCGCCGCCAGCCAGGGCAGCGCCGCCAGCCGCTTCTGCCGCGCGGCGGCGACCAGCGCGACGGGCGAGAACAGCAGCAGGCCGCTGGCCAGCGCGAGGCCCTGCATCCAGGGCACCCCGGCCAGCAGCGCCGCGGCGAGCAGCGCGAAGGGCAGCCAGGCGAGGCGCTTGCCGACCGGATGCGCCAGCGCGCCGCGCGGCAGCAGCGCCAGGTGCAGCGCCGCCGCGGCGGGGGCGAACAGCGCCGGGGCCCAGAGATCGCCGCCCTCCGACAGGGTCGCCCCCAGCAGCGTCCAGCCGGCCGCCGCCGCCATCGCCGCCCAGCCCAGCCAGGCGGCGCCGACCTGCCGCAGCACCACCAGCGCCGCCGCCGTCACCGCCAGCAGATAGGCGAAGAGGCCAGGGAGGAAGGGCGCATCGGACTGCACCAGGGCGGGCGTGGCATAGGCGCCGGCGATGCCGATGGCCGCCACCACCGGGCCGAAGACCAGCGCCAGGGCGATGCCGGCCAGCGCCGCCACGGCCAGCAGGGCGAAGCCCAGCAGCGGCGGCACCAGGCCATAGAGCGGCCCGGTGGCATAGGCGGCGCCGAACAGCACCGCGACGCCGCCCGCCGCCAGCGCCGCCGGCGCCTGGTCCGGCCAGGGCAGCGTCGGCCGTTCCCGCGTCGGGACCCGCCGCAGCCAGAGCGCGGCGCCGACGAGCAGAAGGCCGAGCAGCCCGGCCAGGCCGCAGCGCGGCCCGGGGCCGAGCCAGCCTTCCTCCACCGCGGTGCGCACCAGGAAGACGCCGGCCAGCAGGATGGCGCCGGCGCCCAGCCAGACGCCCCAGCGCTGCGCGAGCATTTCCTCGAGGGCCGGACGGGCCGGGCCGGGAGATGCCGGATCGGGGATCGGGCCGGGCGGCGGCGGATCCCCCGGCGCCGCCGCCGCGGCCGGCCCGGCCATGCCCTCCGGCGCGGCGGCCATGGCCCAGGCCGGCGCCCCGGCCGCTGGCTCGGCGACCGGGATGGCGGGCCTCGCCGCCGGGTCCGGCATCGCGGCCGGGTCGGGGGCGGGCATCGGCCCGCCCGCGTCCGCCCCCGGCCGTTCCCAGGGCGAGGCCGGGCGGGGCGCGGGCAGCGGGTCCGGCAGGGCGATCCCACGCTCGGCCAGCAGCGCCTCCAGCCGCGCCATCCGGTCCCGCAGCCGCCCGGCCCGGACATAGCCGGCGATGCCCAGCCCCCAGCCGGTGAAGAAGCCGACCAGCAGCAGCAGGCCGAAGACGATGGAGTCCATGCCGGCACGGTCGAAACCTTCGGTCCAGGCGTCAAGCCGCCCCCGGCTTTGCGTTGTTGCCCCGCCTTCCGCGATCCGCTACTCCCGGCCCCGCGCCGGCACCCCTGGAGGCCGGCGTACCTGTATCCGGGGTCCTGGAACCCTCGGGGCAGGCCGAATTCCCGAACAAGCGGAGCAAAGCCATGGTCCAGACAATCCGGATCGAGGCCGAGGCGCGCGAGCGGGCCGGTAAGGGGGCGGCGCGCGCGACCCGGCGTGGGGGCATGGTCCCCGCAGTGATCTACGGCGCGAAGCAGGAGGCGACGCTGATCGCCCTCGACCCGCGCGACGTGATGAAGGAGCTGCAGAAGGGCGGCTGGCAGGGCCACCTGTACGAGGTGGCGCTGAAGGACGGCTCGACCGTCCGCACTCTGATGCGGGACGTGCAGTTCCACCCGGTGACCGACCGGCCCCTGCATGTGGACTTCCAGCGCGTGGCGCCGGGCACCCGCATCCGCGTGCGCGTCCCCGTGCACTTCCAGAACGAGGACACCTGCCCCGGCATCAAGGCCGGCGGCGTGCTGAACGTGGTGCGCCGCGAGCTCGAGGTGCTGGCCGACCCGGATGCGGTGCCGGAAGCCTTCGAGATCGACCTGGGCGAGGCGGCCATCGGCGACTCGCTCCGCTGGTCCGCGGTGAAGGACAAGTTCGGCACCAGGGCGGTGATCGACCGCGACTTCGTCGTCGCCACCATCGCCCCGCCGACGGTGGTCGAGGAGGCGCCGCCCGCCCCGGCGGCCCCGGCCGCCCCGCCCGCCAAGGGCGGCAAGCCGGCGCCGAAGAAGAAGTAAGGCAGGGCGTGTCTGCCGAGGGGGCGGCGATGGATCGGCGCGGGTATTCGCGCCCTGGCCAGGACGGGGCTTCAGCCGATGCTGGTTGCATCGGCAAGGCCGCGGACGCCGCCAGGACGCGAAGAACCCGCCGAGACGCGTCGCAGCCCTCTGCAGACGCGCCCTAGGGCGATGCTGCTCTGGGTGGGGCTGGGCAACCCCGAGCCCGGCCAGGCGCGACATCGCCACAATATCGGCTTCATGGCGCTGGACGAGATCGCCCGGCGCCATGGCTTCTCCCCCTGGCGGCAGCGCTACAAGGGCTTGGTGGCGGAGGGGATGGTCGGGCGGCAGAAGGTGCTCGCCCTCAAGCCGCTCACCTACATGAACGGCTCGGGCGAGTCCGTGCAGCCGGCCGCCGCCTTCCACAAGATCCCGCCCGCCGATGTCTGCGCCTTCCATGACGAGCTCGACCTCGCCCCCGGCAAGGTGCGGGTGAAGAAGGGGGGCGGCGCCGCCGGCCACAACGGCCTGCGCGACATCCAGCGGGCGCTCGGCACCCCCGACTACTGGCGCGTCCGGCTCGGCATCGGGCATCCCGGCCACAAGGACCGGGTCACTGGCCATGTGCTGGGCAATTTCGCCAAGGTGGACACCTGGGTCGAGCCGCTGCTGGACGCGGTGGCCGAGGCCGCGCCGCTGCTGGCCGAGGGCCGGCCCGAGGAGTTCATGACGAAGGTCGCCTTCCTCACGCAGGAGAGCCGCTGATGGAACCGCACGAGGTCGCCGAGATCACCGGGAGCATGGGCGGGCCCGGGCCGGAGGATTTCGCCAATGGCGCCGCCGCCCTGGCCGCCGCGCTGGTGCGGGAAGCCGGGGCGCTCGCCGCCGCCGCCGCCGCGCTGCGCCAGGCGGCGCAGGTGACGCCGGGCGATCCCTCCGGCGGGCCGCTGTCCGACATCCGCAAGCAGCGCGGCGCCATGGCGGCCTCCGGCGAGGCGGCGATCAAGGCGGCGCTGCTGCTGGAGACGGCGGAAGCGATCGGGCCGGGCGGCGACATCGCCGCGGCGGCCGAGAAGGTGGGCGCCGCGGCCAGGCGCGCCGGCCTGCCGCCCACGGTGCTGCAGCCGGCGCTGCGGGCGGCGGCGCTGCAACTCGGCACCGATGACGGCGCGGCGCGCATCGCGGCGGCGACCATCGCCGAGGCGCTGGGGCGCGCTTTGTGATTGCGAGGGAGGCTCTGCCTCCCTCGCGCGCCCGCCGCCAGGCCACGGGCGTGGCCCGGACCGGCCTGAGTCGCCGCGGGCGCTGCCCGCGGCGATAAACCCAGGCCGTTCCAGGGGGCGCCCGACCCCTGGCGGGATGGGGTTCGGGGAAGGGCAGGGCCCTTCCCCGGGACACGCATCAAGGAGGTTCCCGTGGGGTTCAACTGCGGCATCGTCGGCCTGCCGAACGTGGGGAAGTCCACGCTCTTCAACGCGCTCACACAGACCGCCGCAGCGCAGGCCGCCAACTACCCGTTCTGCACCATCGAGCCGAATGTCGGCCGCGTCGGCGTGCCCGACCCGCGGCTCGACAGGCTGGCGCAGATCGGCAAGAGCGCGAAGATCGTCCCGACCAGCCTGGAATTCGTGGACATCGCCGGGCTGGTGCGTGGCGCCTCGAAGGGCGAAGGGCTGGGCAACCAGTTCCTGGCCAATATCCGGGAGGTGGATGCGATCGTCCATGTGCTGCGCTGCTTCGAGGATGGCGACGTCACCCATGTCGAGAGCAGCGTCGATCCGGTGCGGGATGCCGAGACGGTCGAGACCGAGCTGATGCTCGCCGACCTCGACGGGCTGGAGAAGCGCCAGGTCGGGCTGCAGAAGCGCGCGCGGAACAACGACAAGGATGCGGCGCAGCAGCTTGTGCTGATCGATCCCATCGTGAAGGCGCTGCAGGAAGGCCGGCCCGCCCGCACCGCCGTGCCGAAGGGCGAGGAAGCCGCCGCCGCGCGGCTGCAGCTGCTGACCACCAAGCCCGTGCTGTATGTGTGCAATGTGGAGGAATCCTCGGCCGCCACCGGCAACGCCCATTCCGCCCGGGTCTTCGCCATGGCGGAGAAGGCGGGCGCGCGCGCCGTCGTGGTCTCGGCGGCCATCGAGGCCGAGATCAGCCAGATGGCCGAGGCCGATCGCGGCGAGTTCCTGGCGAGCCTCGGGCTCGAGGACAGCGGCCTCGACCGCGTCATCCGCGCCGGCTACGCCCTGCTCGGCCTGCAGACCTACTTCACCGTGGGCCCGAAGGAGGCGCGCGCCTGGACCATCACGCGCGGCACCAAGGCGCCCCAGGCCGCCGGCGTCATCCATGGCGATTTCGAGCGCGGCTTCATCGCCGCCGAATGCACCGCCTATGACGACTATGTCGCCCTGGGCGGCGAGCAGGGCGCCAAGGAAGCGGGGAAGATGCGGGTCGAGGGCAAGGAGTATGTCGTGAAGGACGGCGACGTCCTGCTCTTCCGCTTCAACGTCTGACGCGCGGGGCGGCCGGGGATGCTGGACGCGGCCTATGCCTGGCTGACCGGCGACAGCACGCTCTCCGGCCTGCCGCTGGCCTTCCTGCTCGGCGCGCTGGTGGGGGCGGAGCGGGAATGGCGGCAGAGCGCGGCCAGCCTGCGCGCCTGCGTGCTGGTCTCGGTCGCCGCCGCCGCCTTCGCCGACCTGATGGCGACGCGGGTGGATCCGCACAATCTCGGCGCCGCCTTCGGCGCCATCGCCACCGGGGTGGGTTTCCTCGGCGCCGGGGCGATCATGCGGGAAGGCGCCAATGTGCGCGGCCTGTCCACCGCCGCCACCATCTGGTGCGTCGCCGCCATCGGCGCCCAGGCGGGCGCGCAGGAAGCGCTGGGCGCGGTCTGGCTGACCGGGCTGGTGCTGCTGGTGAACATCGTGCTCAAGCCGGTGCAGCGGCTGATCCATCGCCGCCGGCCCCGGCATGCCTCGGCCGAGGACCGGGCGCTGGAGGGGTAGGAAGGATCGCGGCAGGCCGCGAGCGGGCCGGATCCTGCACCTGCCCCGCGACCCATCCGCGCAGGCCGCGGGGCGGGCCGGCCCGGACGCGACCGGCCCGGCGCCAGCGGGGCCAGGGCGATGCCGCCGGGTCCCACCGGCATGGCCGGCGCCGGACCGGGCCAAGCCGGGCAGCAGACGAGACTCCGCCCGGCCTTCCGCGCTAGAGCAGATCGCGATCAGGTGGGATCACCTGATCGGGTGAAGATGCCCGCAAAATCGAAAGACGAGGGCGGTTGCCGTGAGCCATGGCGAACGGCAGCCGCGCCAGGGGATCGGCTGCCGCCATGCCCGCCTTCCAGGAGAACCTGCTCGCCGTCCTGCTCGCCTTCGCCCTCGGCGCCGCCGTGGGGGCGGAGCGGGAATGGCGCCGGCATCCCGGCGGGCTGCGGTCCTGCGCCCTGGTCGCGGCCGCCGCCTGCGTCTTCGCCCGCCTCGCCGTCGCGCATGGCGGCAGCAACCCCGGCGCCGCGCTCGGGTCCATCGCCACCGGCATCGGCTTCCTCGGCGCCGGGGTGATCCTGCGGCACGGCATGACGGTGCGCGGCCTGTCCACTGCCGCCACCTTCTGGGCGGTCGCCGCCGTCGGCGCCGCCGCCGGCCTGCTGGAATTCGGCATGGCGGTCGGGCTGACCCTGGTGGTCCTCTTCGCCCATTCGCTGCTGCGCGCCCTGTCCGGCTGGATCGAGCGCCGGGCGCCGCCGCCGGAAAATGGTCCGCGCTGATGTCGAATGCCGCGCCCCCCGCCCGTCATGGGTCCAGGCGCGGCCAACCGCCCCGCCCGCACCGAGAGGGACCCGCCCCATGAGCATCCAGGTCACCATGCTGTTCCACGAGTCGCCCGAGGGTTTCGCCGCCCGCACCGCCGGCGGCGCCGAGGGCGAGGCCTTCTGGGGCGCCTGGCGCGCCTATGCCGGCGCGCTGAACGAAGCCGGCATCGTCCGCGGCGGCAATGCCCTGATGCCGCCGGCGACGGGCGTGATCGTCAAGCGCCGGGGCGACGCGCCGCAGGTGCTGGACGGCCCCTATGCCGAGACCAAGGAACAGCTCGGCGGCTACATCGTCATCGAGGTGGCGGACATGGACGCGGCCATCGCCTGGGCGGCGCGCTGCCCGGCGGCGGCGACGGGCGCGGTGGAGATCCGCCCGGTCCTGCCGATGAACGGCTGAGACCGGCGCGCGGACGTCCTGACGTCCGCCCGCCGGTATCGCGCGCCGGGTTGCCGGGTCCCCATCGCGGCCTTGCCGCGATGGGGACCCGCTGTGGCGGCTGCGTGCCAAACCCGATGATCATGCGGGCAAGCCTTTTTGCCGGCCGGCATGAGGCCGGAGGCCGGACCGTCCCGGTTCCGCCGAGCGCCCGGACGGGCGCCGAGGCGCCACGGTTTGCCACGGCAACCGCCCGGCGAGCGCGGGGCCGTTGTGCTCGGCTGCGGTCGAGGGCTGCCAGGATGGCGCGCCGCCCGCGGCCGGCGCAGGCGGCGCCGGGGCGCGGCAGCGCGACCCGACGGGGGCCCATCACCACCCGCGGCCGCGGGCGCGAGTTTCCCCGCGCCGCCATCGGGGCTAGGCTGGCGGCGTGTCCCCCCAGCAGCCCTTCTGGAAGACGAAGCCGCTCAAGGCGATGACCCGCGCCGAGTGGGAAAGCCTCTGCGACGGCTGCGGCCGCTGCTGCCTGCACAAGATGCGGGACGAGGACACCGACGCGCTGGTCTTCACCAATGTCGCCTGCCGGCTGCTCAGCATCGGCAGCTGCCGCTGCGCCGACTACGAGAACCGCCGCGCCTGGGTGCCGGACTGCGTCAAGCTGACGCCGGCCAGGCTCAAGAAGATCGACTGGCTGCCGCCCACCTGCGCCTACCGCCTGGTCGAGGAAGGGAAGGACCTGCCCTGGTGGCACCCCCTGGTCTCCGGCGACCCGGAGACGGTGCACCAGGCCGGCGTCTCGGTCCGCGGCAAGGCGATCCGGGAGCGCGATGCCGGCCCCTTCGAGCAGCACATCGTCCGCTGGCCGGGCCAGGAACCCCGCGGCGCGCGGGCCCAGCCGCCTTCCGACCGCAAGAAAGGACCCCAGGAGACATGAAGGACGCCCTGTTCGGCGGCGTGAACGCCGCCGTGCTGACCGCCATGACGCCGAACCTCGCGCCGGACCCGGACCGCATGGCGGCGCATGCGAAATGGCTGCTGGCCAATGGCTGCAACGGCCTCGGCATCCTCGGCACCACGGGGGAGGCCAACAGCTTCGGCCTGCACGAGCGCAAGGCGATCCTCGAGGGGCTGATCGCCCGCGGCGTCCCCGCTGCCGCCATGATGCCCGGCACCGGCTGCGCCAGCCTGAGCGACACGGTGGAGCTGACGCTGCACGCCAGGGCGCAGGGCTGCCGCGGCGTGCTGCTGCTGCCGCCCTTCTACTACAAGGGCCCCAGCGACGACGGCCTGTTTGCCTATTTCTCTGAAGTCGTGCAGCGGGTCGGCGGCGGCATCGCCCTGTACCTGTACCATTTCCCGCAGCAATCGGCGGTGCCCTTCAGCCTCTCCCTGCTCGGCCAGCTGCTGCAGGCCTATCCCGGCACCATCAAGGGGGTGAAGGACAGCAGCGGCGACTATGCCAACATGCAGGCCATGGTCCGCGAATTCGCCAGGGACGGGTTCGAGGTCTATTCCGGCTCGGACGAGTTCCTGCAGGCCATCCTGGCCGAGGGCGGCGCCGGCTGCATCACCGCCGCCTCCAACGCCAACAGCCATTGGGGCGGGATCGTCTATGCGAAGCGGACGGGGCCGGAGGCGGATGCCGCCCAGGCGACGCTGACCGCGACCCGGCGCGCCGCCACCTCGGTCCCGCTGATCCCCGGCCTGCGGGAGGTCATCGCGCGGTCCACCGGCGACGATGGCTGGCGCACCATCCGCCCGCCGCACCTGAAGCTGACGGCGCCGCAGGCCGAGGCCGTCTGGGCCGCCTGGCAGGCCGCCGGCGCCCTGCCGCTGCCCGGCCTGTCGCCGGCGAGGGCGGCGGAATGAGCACCACCTCCGGCCTGCCGCTGGATGGCGGACCGCTGCGCTGCCGGGAGCCGGCGACCGCCACGGTCCAGGTGGACACCGACCATGTGCGGGTGACCCGCTGGGATTTCGGCCCGGGCGCCGAGACCGGCTGGCACCGGCATGGCTGGCTCTATGTGGTGGTGCCGGTCACCGACGGGACCCTGCTGGTCGAACTGGCGGGCGGGGAGACCATGACGGCCGACCTGAAGGCCGGGGTGGCGTATAGCCGCCCGGCGGGGGTGGAGCACAACGTGGTCAATGGCGGGACGGCGCCGCTGTCCTTCGTCGAGACCGAGGTGAAGCTGCTGCCGGGCTGATGACCCGCGGCCGGGCGGGTCCCGGGCGGCGCGGCCGCCCGGGCGCCGCATCCGGCCGCTGCCGGCCGGCCGCGACCTGCCCTGGCCCC
>NZ_SMOA01000016.1 GCF_004353985.1 Paracraurococcus ruber
GGACCAGGCGCTTGCCGCCCTGCTTGGCCTGCTGCCTGGCCCGGTTGCGCCCTGCCGCCTGCCGCCCGCCGCGGCGATCGGCCGCGTGCTGGCGTCGCCGCTGCTGGCGCCCGGCCCGGTGCCGCCGGCACCGGTGGCGCTGCAGGATGGCTGGGCGGTGGCGGCGGCGGCGACGCTGGGCGCCGGCGCCTATTCCCCGGTGCCGCTGCCCGCCCCGCCCGTCCGGGTCGCCGCCGGCGAGGCGCTGCCGCCCGGCACCGATGCGGTGCTGCCCGATTTCGCGCTGGAAGCCGCGGGGCCCTTCGCCCAGGCGCTGGAACCGGTCGCGCCCGGGGAGGGCGTGCGGCAACCCGGCGAGGAGATCGCCGCCGGCACCCGGCTGCGCGCCGCCGGGGAGCGGCTGGCGGTGCGCGACCTGCCGGCGCTGGCGGCCTGCGGGATCGCCGAGGTCGCGCTGCGCATCCCCCGCCTCGCCTGGATCGAGGCCGGGCCGGTGCAGCCCGGGCTGGCGCCGCTGCTGGCCGCGCTGGTGGCGGCGGAGGGCGCCGAGCTGCGCCGCGGCGATGCGGCGCCCGGCCTCGCGGAGGCGCTTCGCGCCGCCGCGGGCGAGGACCTGGTGCTGCTGGCCGGCAGCGTTGGCCCAGGGGAAACGACCGGGGAGGACGCCGCAGCGGCCCTCGGCAAGGCCGGCCGCCTGGTCCTGCACGGCATCGGCGCGCGGCCCGGCCAGGCCGCCGGCCTGGGCGCGGTGGCCGGCACCCCCGTTCTGCTGCTGCCCGGCCGCGCGGAGGATGCGCTGGCCGCCTGGTGGCTGCTGGGCCGCCCGGCGGTCCGCGCCCTTGCCGGCGCCGAGGCGCCGCCGGCGAGGACCGCCCGGCTGGCCCGCAGCGTCCCCTCCGCGGTCGGCCTGCTGGAGATCGTCCCCCTGCGCCTGGAACCCGCGGGCCTGGCCGTGCCGCTGGCGCTCGGCGCCGTCCCGCTTGCCGCCCTGTCCGCCGCCGATGCCCTGCTGCTGGTCCCGCCGGGCAGCGAGGGCTACGAGGCCGGGCAGGAGGTGCCGCTCATCCTGCCATGACCCGCATGCCCGACCCCGCCGCGCTGCTCGAGCGCATCCGCCGCGCCGCGCGGCAGGAGCAATTCCTCGACGTCCTGCCGGCCGAGGCGGCGCGGGCGCGCTTCCGCGCCGCGCTGGACCTGCGGCCGCTGCCGGCCGAGACCGTGCCGCTGGCGGCCAGCCTGGGCCGGGTGGTGGCGCAGGGCGTCGCGGCGCTGGCGGATGCGCCGCCCTTCGACCGCGCCTCGGTGGATGGTTTCGCCCTGCGCGCCGCCGACAGCACGGGCGCGACGGAGGCGGCGCCGCGCCGCTTCCGCCTGAATGCCGAGGTGCTGGCCTGCGGCGTGGCGCCGGCCATCGCGGTCGGGCCCGGCACCGCGACCGCCATCGCCACCGGCGGCGTCGTCCCGCGCGGCGCCGATGCGGTGGTGATGATCGAGCATACGCGCTGCGAGGAGGGGCCGGAGGGCCCGGAGATGCTGCTGCTGCGCCCCGCCGCGCCCGGGCAGATGATCGGTTTCGCCGGCAGCGACATCGCCCGCGGGGAGGCGCTGCTGCGCCCCGGCACGCTGGTGACCAGCCGGGAGATCGGCATGCTGGCCGCGGCGGGCCATGCCGCGGTGCCGGTGGTGCGGAAGCCGCGCGTCGCGGTGCTCTCGACCGGCGACGAGCTGGTGCCGCCCGGGGCGCCGCTGCCGCCGGGCTGCATCCATGACAGCAACGCCGCCATCCTCTGCGCCGCCGTCGCCGAGCATGGCGGCGAGCCGCTGCCGCTGGGCATCCTGCGCGACGAGGAAGCGGCGCTGGAGGCGGCGGTGCGCGACGCGCTCGGCCGCGCCGACCTGGTCGTGCTGTCCGGCGGCACGAGCAAGGGGGCGGGGGACGTGTCCCACCGCATCCTGTCGCGGCTCGGCCCGCCGGGCATCCTCGTGCATGGCGTGGCGCTGAAGCCGGGCAAGCCGCTCTGCCTCGCCGTCATCGGCACCACGCCGGTGGTGGTGCTGCCGGGCTTCCCGACCAGCGCGGTCTTCACCTTCCAGGAATTCGTTGCCCCGGTGATCCGCGCGCTGGCCGGCCTGCCGCCGCGCGAGGAGGAGGCGGCGGCGGCGACGCTGGCGGTGCGGACGCCGAGCGAGCTGGGACGGACGGAATACGTGATGGTGTCGCTCTCCGCCGGGGAGGACGGGCTGCGCGCCTTCCCGCTCGGCAAGGGGTCCGGCAGCGTCACCGCCTTCGCCCAGGCGGACGGCTTCTTCGCCATCCCGGCGCTGGATGCAGGGGCGGAGGCCGGCGCGCTGCTGCGGGTGCGGCTGATCGGCACGGCGACGCCGCCCGACCTGACCGTCATCGGCAGCCACGACCTGGGGCTGGATGCGGTGCTGGAGGCGCTGGCGGAGGACGGGATCCGCGCCCGCAGCCTGGCGGTGGGCAGCCTGGGCGGGCTGGCGGCGGCGAAGCGCGGCGAATGCGACCTGGCCGGCGTGCACCTGCTGGACCCGGCGACGGGCAGCTACAACGCGCCCTTCCTGGCGCCCGGGCTGCGTCTGGTGCCGGGCTGGCGGCGGCTGCAGGGCGTGGTGCACCGGCGTGGCGATGCGCGCTTCGAAGGCCTGGCCGTCGAGGATGCCGTGCGCCGCGCCGCCGCCGACCCGGCGCTGCTGCTGGTGAACCGCAATGCCGGCAGCGGCACGCGCATCCTGCTGGACGGGGTGCTGGGCGGCGCCCGGCCGCCGGGCTATGCCAACCAGCCGAAATCGCACAACGCGGTCGCCGCCGCGGTGGCGCAGGGCCGGGCCGACTGGGGCGTGGCGATCGCCACGGTGGCGCAGTCCTACGCGCTGGGCTTCCTGCCGCTGGCCGAGGAGCAGTACGACTTCGTCCTGCCGGAGACGCGGGCGGACCGGCCGGCGGTGCGCGCCTTCCTCGCGGCCCTGGCCAGGCCGGCGGTGCGGGCGCGGCTGCAGGCGCTGGGCTTCACGCCGGCGGGATGAGCGCGGCGGATGCCGTGGCCCGATCCGGTCACGCATGCGTCAGCCCCGCCGCGATGCCCTTGCGGTTGCTGGCCCGGGGCGCTCCCTGCTGCGGACGCCGTTCTCCGGCGACCGGGACAAGGGGAACCAGGATGGTCGCACAGCCGCCCGCCGCCACGCTGCAGGCCGAGGAAGGCGCCGACGCGCATTCCATCACCGCCAACATCTCCCTGCAGGAGATGCGGCCGCGCGTCCTGAAGGGAGACGACACCTTCGCGGTGCTGAACCGCAACGGCGATGCGCTGCCCATCCCCGGCGGGCCGGAAGGCCTCTATCACCGCGACACCCGCCACCTGTCGCGGCTGGAGCTGACGCTGGGCGGCATGAAGCCGCTGCTGCTGAGCTCCGCCGTGTCCGACGACGGCGCGGTGCTGACCGCCGACCTGACGAACCCGGACCTGCCGGCGCAGGGCGACCAGCCGGCGGTCGAGCGCGATCAGGTGCATCTGCGGCGGTCGAAATTCCTGCGCGAGGGCACCTGCTTCGAACGGATCACCGTGCGCAACCATGCCGCGGTGCCGGTGCGCATCGACGTCGCGCTGCATGTCGCGGCGGATTTCGCCGACCTGTTCGAGGTGCGGGGGGAGGTGCGGGCCCGCCGCGGCACGCTGCACCCGCCGGCCGCGGCGCAGGATGCCATCACCCTGGCCTATACCGGCCTGGACGACGTGCGGCGGACGACGCGGCTGCGTTTCGACCCGGCGCCGGACCGTATCGCCGTCGACCGCGCGGTGTTCGAGCTGGCGCTGGCGCCGAACGAGCGGCGGACGCTGCTGGTGGAGGCGCATTGCGACCCGGCCCAGGATGCGCGGGACGCGCCGCGCGGCGCCTTCCTGCGCGCCCTGTGGGACGACAGCCGCGACCGCCGCGCCGCGCAGGCGCGCGCCGCTTCCGTCGTCAGCGCCGATACCGGCTTCGACGAGATGCTCAACCGCTCGCTCGCCGACCTGGCGATGCTCAGCACCCGCACGCCGGAAGGGCCCTTCCCCTATGCCGGCGTGCCCTGGTTCAGCACCGCCTTCGGCCGGGATTCGCTGGTCACGGCCTGGCTCACGCTCTGGCTCGACCCGGCGCTCAGCCTCGGCGTGCTGCGGCACCTGGCGGCGATGCAGGCGACGGATTTCGACGCCGCGGCGGATGCGGAGCCGGGCAAGATCCTGCACGAGACGCGCTGCGGCGAGATGGCGATGCTGGGGGAGGTGCCCTTCCGCCGCTACTACGGCAGCATCGATTCGACCCCGCTCTTCGTCGCGCTGGCCGGCGCATACCTTGACCGCACCGGCGATGCGGAGGCGCTGCGGCCGCTCTGGCCCAACCTTGCCGCGGCGCTGCGCTGGATCGAGCGGCATGGCGACCGCGACGGCGACGGCTTCGTCGAGTACGGCCGCATGACCGAGCAGGGCCTGGCCAACCAGGGCTGGAAGGACAGCTGGGACAGCGTCTCCCATGCCGACGGCACGCTGGCCAAGGGGCCGATCGCGCTGTGCGAGGTGCAGGCCTATGCCTATGCCGCCTGGCTGGCCGGCGCCCGCATCGCCCGCGCCCTGGGGCGGGACGCGGCGGAGGCGGCCGGCTTCGAGGCGAAGGCCGAGACGCTGCGGACCCGCTTCGAGGCCAGCTTCTGGGACGAGGAACTGGGCATCTATGTCCTGGCGCTGGATGGCGAGAAGCGGCCCTGCCGCGTCCGCTCCTCCAATGCCGGGCATGTGCTGCTGGGCGGGCTCGCGTCGCCGGACCGCGCCGCGGCGGTCGCGCGCCACCTGCTGGATGGCAGCTTCCATTCCGGCTGGGGCATCCGCACGCTGGCGACGACCGAGGCGCGCTACAACCCGATGAGCTACCACAACGGCTCCGTCTGGCCGCATGACACGGCGCTGATCGGCCTCGGCCTGGCGCGCTACGGCCACCGCGCCGCGGCGGCGCGGCTGCTGGAAGGGCTGACGCATGCGGCGGCGCGGCTGGACCTGCGGCGGCTGCCGGAGCTGTTCTGCGGCTTCCCGCGCCGCGGCGGGCAGGGGCCGACCGCCTATCCCGTCGCCTGCGCGCCGCAGGCCTGGGCGGCGGCGGCGCCGATCGGGCTGCTGGGCGCCTGCCTTGGCCTGTCCTTCGACCCGGCGGCGCGGCTGGTGCGGCTGGAACGGCCGGTGCTGCCGCCGGGCCTCGACCGCGTGCTGCTGCGCGGCCTGTCGCTGGGCGGCGCGCGCATCGACGTGCAATTGCGCCGCGGGGCCGGGGACTCCGTGGCGATGAGCGTCCCCGGCCGCAGCGGCGAGATCGGCGCGGTGCTGCTGGCGTGATGGCGGTGCTGGCCGGCGCGGCGCGCCGGCCATGCGGCGGCTGCGGGCCGGGCGCGGTGCATCTGGCGGCCAGGCTGCGCGTCGGCGGCCACGACCGGCCCCGCGGTTGACGCAGCGGGCATCCGGCGCACCATGCCGGCATGGACGACATCCCCGAGGGCTTCGTGCCCGCCACCCATGGCGGCGCCTATGCGCGCGAGCTTGGCCCCTTCTTCTCCCGCCGCGCCGCGGACCACACGGCGCTGGGCGTGCGGATCGTGGCGCGGCACGTGAACTCCCAGGGCGGCGCGCATGGCGGCTTCGTCGCCACGCTGGCCGACCTGGCGCTGGTGCATGCGGTGGCGGTTGCGCGGGAGAAGGCGGGGCTGCCGCGCGCCGCGCTGGCGACCGTCAGCCTCTCGGTGGACTATCTCGGCCGCGCGCCGGAAGGCTGCTGGCTGGAGGCGCGCTGCGCCGTCACCCGCCTCGGCGGCAGCCTGGCCTTCGTGGAGGGATCGCTGCTGGCCGATGGCGCGCATGTGGCGCGGGCCAGCGCGGTCTTCGCCATGAAGGCGCGCGGGTGATTCCTGCCGGCCGGCATGGTCATTGGGTTTGGCGCGCAGCCGCCACACGAATCCTGCGCGCCGCTCCATCCTATTGATTGCAGGGCGGAGACTCGCGTCCGGGCGTTCACGCCCTCCCGCGATCCGCCCTAGTCGCAGACCATCAGCCGGTAGCCGTCGCCGTCGCGGGCGATGCGGCCGGCGGTGGGGCCGGCGAAATGCGTGCCGATGACCAGCACCGGCTTCCCCGCCAGGCCGCCGAAGATGGCATGCCGCGTCGCCACGGCGGCGTCGGGGTCGCTGTCGGCCGTGCTGCTCCAGTGCGGGCGGGCGAGCTGGCAGGGATGGTGGGCGATGTCGCCGGTGATCAGCGCCTGCTCCCCGCCCGACTCGATCAGCACGCAGACATGGCCCGGCGTATGGCCGAAGCTCGGCACCAGCCGCACCTCCTCGCATAGTCGGTGGTCGGCCTCCACCAGCTCCGCCAGCCCGGCCTCGAGGATGGGTTGCACGCTGTCCGCGAAGACGGCGCTCTGCGGGGCGCCGCCTGCCTCGCCGCTGGACCAGTGCGCGTATTCCTGCCGGCCGAAGACGTAGCGGGCGCGCGGGAAGCTTGGCACCCAGCGCCCCTCCACCAGCCGGGTGTTCCAGCCGACATGGTCCACATGCAGATGGGTGCAGAGCACGGTGTCGATGCTGTCGGCCGGGAAGCCGGCGGCCGCCAGGTCATCCAGGAAGGGGCCCTGGCGGTCGTTCCAGTGCGGGATCTTCCGTCCCTGCTTGTCGTTGCCGAGGCAGGTGTCGACCAGGATGCGGCGGCCGCCCGGCGTGGCGATGACCAGGGCATGGATGCTCATCCGCAGCCTGCCCGCCTCGTCGGCGAAATGCGGGATCAGCCAGGGGATGTCCCGGACCAGCTCGGGCGTCGCCTGCGGCAGCAGGAAGCGGCTGCCGCCGGTGCTCTCAAGCTCGACCACCTTGGTGATGGTGACCCCGCCGATCGTCCACTGCATGCTGGTCTCCCTTGGCGGTCCGATGCAGACCTTGGGGCCCTGCGGCCCCCCGGTCACCGGGGCGCGTCAATCCGCGATCGCCGCATAGACCATGTCCCGCAGCAGGGCGCGGTAGTGGTTGCGCTGGCCGATGCCCTGCATCATCCAGACCACGCCCAGCTGCTCCGCCGGGTCCACCCAGAAGGTGGTGCCGGCCATGCCGCTCCAGTGGAACATGCCGGGGGAGCCGGGGGTGGGGACGAGGCCGGGGCCGCGGCGCACGGCGAAGCCCAGGCCGAAGCCCCAGCCTTCCCCCAGCAGTACCGGGTCGGCGGGGCGGTCGCCCAGGTGGTCGGCGCGCATCAGGTCCACCGTCTTGCGCGACAGCAGCCGGGTGGACCGGAAGCGCCCGCCTTCCAGCAGCATCTGCACGAAGCGCGCATAATCCGCGGCGGTGGAGACCATGCCGCCGCCGCCCGATTCGAATTGCGGCGGCTGCGTCACCGGCAGCAGCACCTGATCGGCGCCGGTCTCGGGGTCCTTGGCGAAGCCTTCGGCCAGCCGGCCCTGCTTCGCGGGCGGGACCTGGAAGGCGGTGTCTGCCATGCCCAGCGGGCGGCAGATCCGGTCCGACAGGAAGGCACCGAGCGTCAGGCCCGACAGCACCTCGATCAGCCGCCCCAGCACATCGGTGCTGCGGCTGTATTCCCAGCGCGTGCCGGGCTGGTGCGCCAGCGGCAGCGACCCAAGCGTCGCCACCTGGTCGGCATTGGTCTGGGCGTGGCGGAACACCTTGGCCGCGTTGTAGGCCTGCTGCACCGGCCCGTTGCCGAGGAATTCGTAGGTGAGGCCGGAGGTGTGCCGCAGCAGGTCCTGCACCGTGATCGGCGCGGCCGCCGGCACGGTGCCGCCGCCCGGCGTCGCCACCTGCATCCTCGCCAGCGCCGGCAGGTACTGCCCGATGGGGTCGTTCAGCAGCAGCCGGCCTTCCTCGACCAGCATCATCACCCCGACCGACACCATGGGCTTGGTCATGGAGTAGATGCGGAAGATGCTGTCCGGCCGCATGGGGTAGGGCTTCGCCGGGTCCCGCCTGCCATAGGCGGCCTGCCAGGCGACACGGCCGCGGCGCAGCACCATCAGCACGGCGCCGGGCAGGTGGCCGGCGGCGATCCGCTCCTCCAGCCGCGCGCCCAGCGCCTGCAGGCGCTGGGTGGAAAGCCCGACCTCCTCCGGCCGGGCGGTGGGCAGGTCGCTCATTCGGCGGCCACCCGCACGGCATTCGGGCCGAAGCGGTCGCGGAAGGGCTGGGTGTCGATCTCTTCCAACGCGATCTCTCCCGTCAAGACGCGCCGCTTCCAGTCCTGGTGCTGCGGCTCGCGCTCGTGGAATTCTGGCATCACCTGCCGGGCGAAGAGGTCCAGGCTCTCGCAGATATCGGCATGCGTGTTGTTGCCGGCCTGGTTCAGCAGGATGACCTGGTCGATGTTGCTCGCCTCGAATTTCCGCAGCTTCCGCCGCAGCGTCTCCGGCGAGCCGATGAGGCCGCCGCGCAGCGCCCGCTCCACCGCCTCCGGGTTCGCGCGCTTCCAGGCATTGTACTCGTCCCACAGGCTGACCGTGCCGGGCTTCGCCCTCTCCCGCCCCTTCGCCGCGTTGTAGTAGCGCAGCGCGAACTGGAAGAAGGTGACGCCGTCGGCGCGGCGCCGCGCCTCCTCATCCGTCTCGGCGCACATGAAGTAGCTGACGATGGCGATGTTCGGGTTGGCCTGGTACTCCGCCAGCTTCTCCTGCCGCTTCACGAAGCTGTTGTAGTAGGCATGCACCCAGGCATGCGCGGCATCGGCGCTCAGGAACTGGAAGCCCAGCGCGCCCATGCCGCGGCGCCCCGCCATCTCGATGGTCTCGAGCTGGGAGCAGGCGACCCAGAGCGGCGGGTGCGGCCGCTGCAGCGGCTTCGGCAGCACGTTGCGCAGCGGGAACCGGAAATAGGGGCCTTCGTATTCCCAGCCTTCCTGCGTGAACATCGGCAGGATGCAGCGCACCGCATCCTCCCAGACCGCGCGCTTCTCCTCCATCGTCCGGTCGAAGGGGCCGAGCTCGGTGATGCTGGCGCCCTCGCCCAGGCCCAGCTCCACCCGGCCGTCGCTCAGCAGATCCAGGCAGGCGACGCGTTCCGCCACCCGTGCCGGGTGGTTGGTGGTCAGCTGGATGATGCCATGGCCCAGCCGGATGTTGCGGGTGCGCTGGCTGGCGGCGCCCAGGAACACCTCCGGCGCCGGGGAATGCGAGTATTCCTCGAGGAAGTGGTGCTCCACCTCCCAGGCATAGTCGTAGCCGAGCCGGTCCGCGAGCTCGAGCTGCGCGAGCGCGTCGTGGAACAGGTCGCGCTCGCTGCGCGGGCCCCAGGGCTTGGGCAGCTGCAATTCGTAGAAGACGCCGAATTTCATGGCACGCATCCTCCGCCGGCCCGGTCTGCGCCGGGTCTTCCCCGGCGAAGGCTCGGCCCGGCGGGGGGCGCGCGTCAAGCGGCGGCGCCATGCCGGCCGGCATTCGTGCTGGCCGGCGCGAGCCGTCATGGGCGCGCCGCCGCCACACCGTCGGCGCACCGCGCCGACCTGCGCGCCGATACCCGGCTGCAGACGCCAGGATGTCTGCGGCCGGGCATCAGTAGGCCGGCGTCGCCTCCGTCACCGAGACATGCGCCGAGACCACCTTCCAGCCAACCTCCGGCAGGCGCACCCAGGTCTGGCTCTGCCGGCCCGGCATGTCCCGGCCGCGCATGTCGAATTCCAGGTTCACCGTGGCGATGTCGCGGCCGAGCGTGGTGATGACCAGCCGCCGCCGCGCCAGCTTGATGCCCGGCCCGGGCGGGCGGCGGACGCGATGCGCGTGGATCTCGTCGAAGCCGTAGCCATTCTCATGGATGGCGTAGCGGATGGTGTGCGGGCTGTTCCAGAAGGTGGCGTCCAGCACATCGACGTTCTTGTCGATCAGCGCCTGCTCGTAGCGTTCGAACAGGGCGCGGACCTCCTCCACCACCTCGGGGATGTTCACCTCCATCACGCGTCCTCCAGCGACAGGGTCGTGCCGACCAGCATGGCATCGGCGCCGCGCGCCGCCAGCAGGGAAAGACCGACCGGCAGCCCGTTCACCCGCGCGCCGGGGATGCTGACCTGCGGATGCCCGGCCAGGCCCCCATGCGCGCAGAGGCAGTTGATCGCGGCCCGCAGCGGGTCGAGCACGGGCAGCGGCAGCCCGGCCCTGGGCGCCGGGAAGGGCGTGGTGGGGGTGGCCAGCACCGTGCCGGGCGGCAGCAGGTGGCGCAGCCGGCCGCGCGCTTCCCGCCGCATCAGCGCGGCCCATTCGCGGTCGGCCAGCGGCGTCATGGCGCCCAGCACCAGGCCGCGGGCGACGCTGAAGGCGAAGCGCGGGTTGTCGCGCTCGACCCAGGGCCGGAAGGTCTCCCAGGCCTCCACCGGCTGCAGCGTGCGCTGGGCGCGCGACCAGGCGGAAAGGCCCTGCGGCGCCATCACCTCCTCCCGCCAGTCCGGCACCAGGCGCTTCAGGCGGTCCAGCAGCGGCTGCAGCGCATGCGCCGTCTCGGGGTCGGCGAAGCCGAAGGCGTCGGTGGCGATGACCAGCTTCGTCGGCCGCGCGGGCGCGACCGCTTCCTGCAGCAGCACGGCGGAAACGCGGGCGAAGGTCGCGGCGTCGCGCGCGAACCAGCCGGTGGTGTCCGATGTGGGGGCCTGCGGCAGCATCCCCGTCAGGTCCAGCCGCCCATGCGTCGGGCGGATGCCGTACAGGCCGCAGAAGCTGGCCGGCACGCGCACGCTGCCGCCGGTGTCGGTGCCCAGCGCGGTGTCGCAGAGCCCCTGCGCGACGGCGCTGGCCGAGCCGGAGGAGGAGCCGCCCGGCACATGCCCCGGCGCGGCAGGGTTCAGCGGCGTGCCCTCGAACGCATTCTCGCCGAGGATGCCGAGCGAGACCTCGTCCGTGATGGTCTTGCCGACCAGCGTGCAGCCGGCATCCAGCAGCGCCTGCACCGCCCAGGCATGCCGCGTGGGCACCGGGTATTGCTTCGGCCAGTCCGGGTTGCCGCCGCCGGTGGGGTGGCCGGCGACGTCGAACAGGTCCTTGGCGGCGAAGGTGAGGCCCGAGAGCGGGCCGCCGGCACGGCCTTCGATGCGCAGCGCGGTGCCGGGGACGAAGGGGGTCATCGGATCTCCTGCCGCTGCGGCCGGCGCCACTATGCGGCGGGGCGGCGGCGGCGTCATCCGCCCGGCCTCGCCGGCGGGGCTGCTTTCCAAGCCGCCGCCGGTCGCCTACAGCCCCGGCATGACGCCGCTGGCCGCAACGCTCCGGCGGCTCGACCGGCCGCCGCGCACCGCCTCGCTCATCGTCACCGTCTGGGGCGATGCGGTGGTGCCGCGCGGCGGCTCGCTCTGGCTCGGCACGCTGCAAGCCATCCTCGATCCCTTCGGCTGCCGCGAAGGCCAGGTGCGTACCGCCATGTCGCGGCTGGCGGAGGAAGGCTGGCTGCGGCGGACGCGGCAGGGCAGGCTCTCCTTCTACCGGCTGGGGCCGCGCGGGGAGGAAGGCTTCGCCGCCGCCGCCCGCCGCATCTACGACCCGCCGCGCGCCGGCCGGCCGGACTGGGACGGCGCATTCCGCCTGGTGCTGGCGGAAGGGCCGGCGCCGGAGGGGCTGGTCGCACTCGCGCCCGGGCTGCTGCTGGGGTTGGAGGATGCGGCGGCAAGCGCGCCGGCCCTGCTGGCGCGGCCCCGCCATCCGGGGGATGCCGCGGCCGTCGCGCAGCGCGCCTGGCCCGTCCTGCCGCAGGTCGCGGCCGGCTATCGCCGCTTCCACGACGCCTTCGCGCCGCTGGCGACCGCCGCCGTGCCGCCGGCGGAGGCGCTGCCGCTGCGCCTGCTGCTGGTGCACGAATACCGCCGGGTGGCGCTGCGCGACCCGGACCTGCCGGCGCCGATGCTGCCGGCGGACTGGCCGCGCGCCGGTGCCCGGGCGGTCGCCGCCGCGCTGTACCGCCGGCTGCTCGCCCCTTCCGAGGCATGGCTGGACGCGCATGGCCGTGCCGAGGCGGGGGCGCTGCCGCCCGCGGTGGGGCTGTGGTCCCGGCTCCGTGACGGATAATGCGTTACGGAATTTCTGGACAGCCGGATTTTCTGTGACATATTACCACCCATCGCAGCCGCGGGAGGGTGCGGTCCCATGTACACACAAGCCCTGAACCAACAGGACGGCGTGGCCACCCAGGCCACCCCGGCATCCGAGGATGCCGGGGCGGTCGCGCGCTTCGAGGCGCGGGTCGCCGCCGAGGACAAGATCGAGCCGAACGACTGGATGCCGGCAGCCTATCGCCGCACCCTGGTCCGGCAAATCAGCCAGCACGCGCATTCCGAAATCATCGGCATGCAGCCGGAAGGCAACTGGATCACCCGCGCCCCCAGCCTGCGCCGCAAGGCCGCGCTGCTGGCCAAGGTGCAGGATGAGGGCGGGCACGGCCTCTACCTCTATGCCGCGGCCGAGACGCTGGGGGTGAGCCGCGAGGAGCTGTATGCGCAGCTCCTGTCCGGCAAGGCCAAGTACAGCTCCATCTTCAACTACCCGACGCTGACCTGGGCCGATATCGGCGCCATCGGCTGGCTGGTGGACGGCGCGGCGATCATGAACCAGATCCCGCTCTGCCGGACCTCCTACGGGCCCTATGCCCGCGCCATGATCCGGGTGTGCAAGGAGGAAAGCTTCCACCAGCGCCAGGGCTACGAGATCATGCTCACGCTCAGCCGCGGCACGGCGGAGCAGAAGGCGATGGCGCAGGATGCGCTGGACCGCTGGTGGTGGCCCAGCCTGATGATGTTCGGCCCGCCGGATGGCGAAAGCCAGCACAGCGACCAGTCCATGCGCTGGAAGATCAAGCGCTTCACCAATGACGATTTGCGCCAGCAATTCGTCGACGCCACGGTGCCGCAGGGCCACCATCTGGGCCTGACCTTCCCCGACCCCGAATTGCGCTTCGACGCGGAAGGCGGCCATTGGCGCTTCGGCGCCATCGACTGGGCGGAGTTCAAGGCGGTGCTGGCCGGCAACGGCCCCTGCAACCGCCAGCGCCTGAAGACGCGGCGGAACGCGCATGAGAGCGGCGCGTGGGTGCGGGAGGCCGCGCTGGCGCATGCCGCCAAGCGCCGCGCCCGCGCGGCGCAGCCGGCCCGGGCGGCGGAGTGACGGCCATGACCGAAGCCGCCATGCCGCTCTGGGAGGTGTTCATCCGCGCCCGCGCCGGCCTGTCCCACCGCCATGTCGGCAGCGTGCATGCACCGGACGCCGCCATGGCGCTGCTGGCGGCGCGCGACACCTACACGCGGCGCGGGGAAGGCCTGTCCATCTGGGTCGTCCCCTCCGCCGCCATCGCCGCCAGCGACCCGGCGGACCGGGATGCGCTGTTCGAGCCGACGGCCAGCAAGCCCTACCGGCACCCGACCTTCTACGAGGTGCCCGACGATGTCGGGCATATGTGACATGACCAGCATCCTCGTCGCCCAGGACGCGCCGCCGCTGCTGCTGCATGTGTTGCGCCTGGCGGATACCGCGCTGGTGCTGGGCCACCGCCTGTCGGAATGGACCGGCCGCGCGCCGATGCTGGAGGAGGAGCTGGCGCTGGCCAATGCCGCGCTGGACTATATCGGCCAGGCCCGCAGCCTCTACGACTATGCCGCGCGGCTCGACGGCCGCGGCCGGACCGAGGACGACCTCGCCTATCTCCGGGACACGCCCGACTGGCGCTGCTGGCTGATCGCCGAGCTGCCGAATGGCGATTTCGCCCACAGCGTGCTGCGGCAATTCCTGGTCGCCGCCGCCCTGCAGCCCTATTGGCGGGCGCTGGCGGCGTCGCGGGACGCGACGCTGGCCGCCATCGCCGCGAAGGCGGAGAAGGAAGCCGCCTACCACCTGCGCCATGCCGGCGAATGGGTGATCCGCCTGGGCGACGGCACCGACGAATCGCATCGCCGGATGACGGAGGCGCTGGAGGATCTCTGGCCCTATACCGGCGAGATGTTCGAGGCCGATGCGGTGGAGGCGGCGCTGGTCGCCGAAGGCGTGGCGCCCGACCCCCTGGCGCTGCGCCCGGCCTGGGAGGCGATGGTCGCCCGCGTGCTGGCCGAGGCGACGCTGGACCTGCCCGCGCCGTGCGCCTGGATGCAGTCCGGCGGCCGCCGCGGCGTGCACACGGAACATCTCGGCCATCTGCTGGCCGTCATGCAGCACCTGCCGCGATCCTATCCCGGGGCGGTGTGGTGAGCGTCGTCGCGCTGGCGGATGCCGCGCTGCGCCAGCGCGCGCTGGCGGCGGCCGGCGCGGTGGCGGACCCGGAGATCCCGGTGCTGAGCATCGCCGATCTCGGCGTGCTGCGCGACGCGCGCGTGACCGAGGATGGCGGGGTGGAGGTGGACATCACGCCCACCTATTCCGGCTGCCCGGCGATGGGCATGATCGCCGTGCAGGTGGAGGCGGCGCTGCTGGCGGCCGGGCTGCCGGCGCCGCGGGTGCGCCTGGTGCTCTCCCCCGCCTGGACCACCGATTGGATGAGCGCCGAGGGCCGCGCCAAATTGCGCGACTACGGCATCGCCCCGCCGGCCCCGCGCGCCACCCGCCGCGGGCTGTTCGGGCTGGAGGAGGAGGTCGCCTGCCCGCGCTGCGGCAGCACGGCGACCGAGACGCTGTCGGAATTCGGCTCCACCGCCTGCAAGGCGCTGCGGCGCTGCACGGCGTGCCGGGAGCCCTTCGACCACTTCAAGTGCCTCTAGGGCGGGCCCGCGAGGGGCTGCGGCGCGTCGGGCGCCCATGCGGGTTGCGGGGCAACCGGCCTGGGAACCCGGTCTCGGCGGGTCTCCTGCGTCCTGACCGCGCCCTGGCCAGGGCGGAAGATCCCAGGCCGATCCATCACCGATCCCTCCGCAGACCCGCCCCGGGAGCGACGCCATGAACGCCATCCCCGCCCGCGCCCGCTTCCATGCGCTGACCGTGGCCGCGGTGCGGCGGGAGACGGCGGATGCCGTCGCCGTCACCCTCGCCGTGCCGCCCGAATTGCGCGAGGCCTTCCGCTTCACGCCGGGCCAGTACCTGACCCTGCGCCGCGAGATCGGCGGGGAGGAGGTGCGGCGCAGCTATTCCATCTGCGCCGGGCTGGACGAGGATGCGCTGCGCGTCGGGATCAAGCGCGTTGCCGGCGGCGCCTTCTCCACCTGGGCGGTGGACAGCCTGCGGCCCGGCGACAGCATCGAGGCCATGCCGCCCGAGGGCCGCTTCGGCCTGCAGCCCGCGGCGGCGGGGCCGCCGCGCACCGTGCTGGGCATTGCCTGCGGCAGCGGCATCACGCCGGTGCTCTCCATCGCCCGCAGCCTGCTGGCGGCGGAACCGCGCAGCCGCGTGGTGCTGCTGTTCGGCAACCGCAGCGCAGGCGACATCATGTTCCGCGAGGCGCTGGAGGACCTGAAGGACCGCCATCTGTCCCGCCTGACCCTGGTGCATGTGCTGAGCCGGGAGAGGCACGAGCTGGCCGCGCTGCATGGCCGCCTGGACCGCGACCGCATCGCCGCGCTGCTGCCCGGCCTGCTGCGCCCGGGCGAGGTGGACGCCGCCTTCCTCTGCGGCCCCGCCGGCCTGGCGGAGGACGCGACCGGGTCGCTGCTGGCCTTCGGCGTCGCGCCGGAGCGCATCCATGTCGAGCGCTTCACGCCGGCCGGTGGCGCGCCGAAGCCGCGCCGGGATGCCGCGGCGGCGCCGGCGGCCGAGGCCCCGCCGGCGGCCATGCTGGCGGTGACGGCGGAAGGCGTGACCCGCAGCATCCCCATGTTGCCGGGCGAGACGGTGCTGGAGGCCGGCCTGCGCGCCGGCCTGGACCTGCCCTGGTCATGCCGTGGCGGCATGTGCTGTACCTGCCGGGCGAAGGTGACGGAGGGCACGGTGGCGATGGAGGTCAACTATTCCCTGCAACCCTGGGAGACGCAGGCCGGCTTCGTCCTGACCTGCCAGAGCCGCCCGACCACCGCCGCGCTCGCGGTGGACTACGATGCAGCCTGAGGACGGACGCATGCGCACCACCGTCGTCTTCGACCTGGGCGGCGTGCTGGTCGACTGGGATCCGCGCCACCTCTACCGCAAGCTGTTCCCCGGCGACGACGCGGGGATGGAGCGCTTCCTGGCGGAGGTCTGCACCAATGCCTGGAACCTGGAGCAGGATCGCGGCCGCAGCTGGGCCGAGGCGGTGGCGCTGCTGCAGGCCGAGCATCCCGGCCAGGCGGCGCTGATCGCCGCCTATCGCAACCGCTGGCCGGAGATGATGGCCGGCCCGATCGCCGGCACCGTGGACATCCTGCGCGCGCTGCGCGACCGCGGCACGCCGCTCTATGCGCTGACCAACTGGTCGGCCGAGACCTTCCCCCATGCGGTGGAGCGCTTCGACTTCCTCGGCTGGTTCCGCGGCATCGTCGTCTCCGGCCAGGAAGGCATGGTGAAGCCAGACCCGGCCATCTACCGCCTGCTGGTGGAACGGCACGGGCTGGTGCCGGCGGAGATCGTCTATATCGACGACAACCCCCGCAATGCCCGGGCGGCGACCGAGCTTGGCATGCATGGCATCCATTTCACCGGGCCGGATGCCCTGCGGACGGCGCTGGAGGCGCTGCGCCTGCTGTAGGGCTTCAGGGCCAGCTGGCCCAGTTGCCGGCGGCCTGCCGCTCTGGCGCCTCCTCCGGACGGTCGCCGAAGACCAGACCGGCGCGGTCGCTGAGGCCCATGGCATCCCAGGTGCCGGCCGGCTCCTCCGCCGGGGCGCCGGCGGCGCGGCGCAGCGCGCGTTCCACCCGCAACTGCTGCGCCGCGGTGAGTTCCGACCAGAAGCGGCTCAGCCAGGGATTGCGCCGCAGGGTCAGGCGCAGCCGTGCCGCCTCGTCGAGCGCCGGCGCGGTCGCGGCGGCGGGGGCGGCCATCGCCGGCTCGGGGTCCGGGATCGGGTCCATCGCAACCACCGGCGCCGCCGGCGGCGCCGGGAGGGCCGGCACCGGCGGGGGCAGGGCGGGCACCGGCGCGGCGGGCCGGGCGTAGCGCTCCGGCTCGAACAGCCTGTCGAGCACGGTCGGCTGGTTCATTGCCTCGCAGCCCGCGAGGAGCAGGAAGAGCGGCAGCAGGGGACCGTTGCGGTGCATGCCGCCAGAACGGCCGAGCGGGCCCGCGGATGCCTGTGCGCCGGACCGGGCCGCGCGGATGACCCGGGGCCGGGCCGTTGCGCATCCGGCCGGAATGCCGGTGCGGCCGCCTGCGCGACCGCTACGGGGCCGGATCGTGTTCGGAACGGCACCCCGCGCCGCCGTCGCCCTGGCCCGGATGGCCGGGCCGGGCTTCCAGCGGCCAAGCTTCCGGCGGCCAGGCTGCCCCGCGCTAGCCGGCCTGCGCAAGCTCGCGCACCGCGCCCGGCAGTCCCTCGGCCACCAGGGCCGCGGCCAGGCGCGCATAGTCTGCGCGGGTCACCGCCCCATCCTCCCGATGCCAGAGGTAGTGCCAGTTCAGCATGGCGAAAAGGCTCATCGTCGCCGGCTTCAGCAGCCGGCGATCCTCCTGCAACTCGGGCGACAGGTCCTGCAGCACCAGCGCCACCTCACCGACGATGGCGCGTTCCAGCGTGCGGAGATTCTCCTGCCGCTCCGGCGGCAGCAGCCCCAGGCAGGCGAGCTGGACGCGATGCACCGCATCCGCGTCGCGATAGGCTTCCAGCAGCGCGATCGCCACATTCTCCAAGCGCTCGCGCGGGGTGAAGCGTTCATCGGTGGCGCCACGGACCACTTCCAGCAGGTGCTGCAGGTGCTGCGCCAGCACGTCGAACAGCAGTTCCGACTTGTCCTTGTAGTAGTGGTAGAGCAGGGCCTTGGAGACGCGGCAGGCTTCCGCGATCATGGCCGTGCTGGTGCGGTCATAGCCATGCGCGGCGAACAGCTCCGCCGCGCGGTCCAGGATCGCCTGGCGCTTGTCCTCGTGGTCGGCGGCGCGCGGGCGGGCCATTACGGCTTGGGTCTCCGGTCCACCACGCGCTGCGCCTTGCCCAGGCTGCGCTCGACCGTGCCGGGGTCGCGCACCTCCACCGTGACGGAGACGCCGATCATCTCCTTCACATGATGCTCCAGCGCGCGCGCCGCCGTCTCGCGTTCGGCGCCGGCCACGCCGTAATCCGCTTCCACCAGTACCGTCAGGCAGTCGAGCGCGCCCTGCCTGGTGAGCACCAGCTGGTAGTGCGGCGCCAGGTCGCGGACCCGCAGGAGCTGCTCCTCGATCTGGCTGGGGAAGACGTTGACGCCCCGCAGGATGATCATGTCGTCGCTGCGGCCGGTCACCTTCTCCATCCGCCGGAAGCCGGGGCGGCCGGTGCCGGGCAGCAGCCGCGTCAGGTCCCGCGTGCGGTAGCGGATGATGGGCATGGCCTGCTTGGTCAGGCTGGTGAAGACCAGCTCCCCCTTCTCGCCATCCGGCAGCGGCGCGCCCGTCTCGGGGAGGATGATCTCCGGGTAGAAATGGTCCTCCCAGACATGCAGCCCGTCCTTGGTCTCCACGCATTCATTGGCGACGCCCGGCCCCATCACTTCCGACAGCCCGTAGATGTCCACCGCGTGCAGGTCGAAGGCCTGCTCGATCTCGGCCCGCATCGCCTCGGTCCAGGGCTCGGCGCCGAAGATTCCGATGCGGAGCGATGTCTTCCGCGGGTCCTTGCCCTGCTTCCGGAAGGCATCCAGCAGCGCCAGCATGTAGCTGGGCGTGACCATGATGATCTCGGGGCGGAAATCCTCGATCAGCTGGACCTGCCGCTCGGTCATCCCGCCGGAGACGGGGATGACGGTGCAGCCCAGCGCCTCCGCCCCGTAATGCGCGCCGAGGCCGCCGGTGAAGAGGCCATAGCCATAGGCGACATGCACCTTCATCCCCGGCCTGCCGCCGGCGGCGCGGATGCTGCGCGCGACCAGGCCCGCCCAGGTGTCGATGTCCTGCTTGGTGTAGCCCACCACCGTCGGCTTGCCGGTGGTGCCGGAGGAGGCATGGATGCGCGCCACCTGGTCCTGCGGCACGGCGAACATGCCGAAGGGGTAGTTGGCGCGCAGGTCGGCCTTGGTGGTGAAGGGGAAGCGCGCCAGGTCCGCCAGGTCGCGGAAATCGGCGGGGGTGACGCCGGCGGCGTCGAAGGCGCGGCGGTAATGCGGGACGTTGTCGTAGGCATGGCGCAGGGTCCAGGCCAGGCGGTCCCGCTGCAGCGCGCGGATCTCGGCGGGGGTGGCGCGCTCGATCGGATCCAGCAGGGCGGGCGGCGGCGCCTCGCCCAGGTGGCGCGCGGCGGCTTCGGTCATGGCGTCTGCTCCGGAACCAGGGTGCCGTCGATGCTGCGCGACAGGCCGCGGAAGGCGGCGATGGCGGCGCCCGCCTCGTCGGTGACCAGCACGTCGTAGATGCCGCTGCGGCCGGCTTCCGCGGCGCGGGCGGCGCGGGCGGTCAGCACCTGCCCGACCTGGGCCGGGCGCAGATAGGTAATGCTGTTGCTCTGCGCGACGGCGCGGCGGTTGAAGCTGTTGCAGGCGAAGGCGAAGGCGCTGTCGGCCAGCGCGAAGACGAAGCCGCCATGGCAGATGCCGTGGCCATTCGCCATGTGGGGGGCGACGGTGAGGGTCATCTCCGCCTCGCCCGGCGCGACGCGGATCAGGCGCAGGCCGAGGCCCTGGGAGGCCCGGTCCTCCGCCCACATCGCCGCGGCGCAGGCTTCGGCCAATCGCTGGGGTGTCAGGTGCTGGCGCGGCCGATTCAGACCTTCGCGCCCTTCGGCGCTTCGGTCATCGGACGCGCTCACTCCGGCGCTCCCTCGAACCGGGCCGGGCGCTTCTGCTGGAACGCGGCGACGCCCTCGGCGAAATCGGCGCTGCGGCCCAGCCCACGCTGCAGCCGCGCTTCCAGCGCCAGCTGCGCATCCAGGCTGTTGCCCTCCGCCGCGTCCAGCGCCTGCTTGATGGCCGAAAGCGCCTCCGCCGGCAGGCGGGCGAGACGGGCGCAGAGCGCATGCGCCTCCTCCAGCAGCGCGGCGGCGGGCACGGCGCGCCAGACCAGGCCGTATTGCGCCGCCTCCGTCCCGGTGATCGGGTCGCCGAGCATGGCCAGCGCCCGGGCGCGCTGCGGGCCGGCCAGCCGCGGCAGGGTCCAGGTGGCGCCGCTGTCCGGCACCAGGCCGATGCGGATGAAGGCCTGGGCGAAGCGGGCATCCTCGGCGGCGAGCGTGATGTCGCAGGCGAAGGCCAGCGAGGCGCCGGCCCCCGCGGCGGTGCCCTGCACGGCGCAGACCACCGGCTTGGGCAGGGCGCGGATGGCGCGGACCAGCGGGTTCCAGCCGCGGTCCAGCACCGCCTCCAGGTCGGCCTCGGGGCCGGTGAGGCCGGGCTCTGCCAGGTCCTGGCCGGCGCAGAAGGCGCGACCGCTGCCGGCGAGCAGCAGGGCGCGGCAGGCGGGGTCCGCCGCGGCCTCCTCCAGCGCCGCCCGCAGCGCGGCATGCAGCCCGGCATCGAAGGCATTCAGCCTGGCGGGGCGGTTCAGCAGCAGCATCCGGTAGCCCGGCCGGTGCTCCACCACCAGCGGCGGGTCGCTGTCGCTCATGCGGCGTGGTTCCTTCCCCGATCGGCCCGCGCTTGACACGCGGCCTGAGTTATAGGATTATATTCATGGAACACTGGCCGGTGCTTAACTATTGACCAACCGGCCGGTCAATGTATTTCCGCCGCCGCTGCCCCGTCAATCAGGGCCGCGGCCGGACCGCGTCGCCCGATGCCCGACGGCCGCGCGTCGGGGCGGCCGCGGTGCCCGGACGGCGCCCGGAGCTCGCCCCGGGCCCTGTGCGCCGCGTGGCCCGGCGCCCTATCCCAGGCGCCAGTCGCCGGGACCGTGGCGCCGCGCCACGCCGCCATCCGGCCGGATGGCATGCAGGTGCAGCCAGCCATGCTCCACCAGCGTCCGCACCCCCGCATGCTGCGCCAGGATGCGGTCCATCTCCGTCTCCGGCGCCTCGATCAGCACCTGCAGGCGCAGCGGTTCGTGCACGAAGCGGGCGCCGTCATGCACGCTCTGCCAGGGCAGGCCGGCGCGCAGGTCGCCGCCCTGGCCTTCCAGCACGCCGAACAGGCCGGTGACGTTGTGCAGCGCCTTGTTGCCGCTGCCCCAGGCCGCATTGTCCACCGTGCTGCCGTAGTACTGCAGGTTGATCCAGTTCGCGACCACCATGGGCGCGGTCATGATCAGCGTCAGCACCGGGAAGCCGCGCACCGCATCCGCCTGCCAGTCATAGGAATGCAGGAAGGCCCGGCCCGCCAGGTCCACCCCGGCCGTGCGGCTGCGCGGCGCGGCGATGAAGGCGGCGTTGTTCGCCAGCGCCCATTCCGGCCGCACCTCCGACCAGTCGGCGCCGCGGCGGCGCGTCGCCGCCTCGGCATCGCTGCCCGGGTCCAGGCCCAGCCCCGCCGCGCGCTCCCGCCGGGCGCGGCGCGATGCCTCCGCCAGCCGCGCCTGCAGCGCCGCCAGCGCCCCGGCCTGGGACGGCGGGACGCGGTCCGCATCGAAGATCCGCACCGCATCGGTGACCGTCTCGTGCAGCGCCGCCAGGAACCAGGTATCGGCTGGGATGGCGATGCCGCGCGCCGCCAGGCCCTGCCGCACCAGCGGGTCGTTCAGCACCGCCGCGGCGATCCGGGCATTGCTCTCGCCCGTATGGCCGCCGCAGGCGCCGCAATCGAGCCCGGCGGCATGCGGGTTGTTCACCGTCTCGGCGCCATGGCCGACCAGCAGCACCAGGCCGCCGAAGCCGCCGGTCAGCGACATCGCGCGCAGCACCGTCTCCGCCGCATCCACCCGCGCCTGGGTGGCCATGCCGGTCTTCCGCCCCTGCCAGTCCCGCGGCGCCAGGTCCGGCACCATGCGCGCCAGGGCGCCGTCCCCGGGCCTGCGGCGCAGCACGCCCCGCGCCAGCCCGGCCAGCGCGGCGAAGCCCAGCGTCTCCACATAGGCGAAGCAGGACACGGCGGAGGCGCGCAGCCCGGTCAGCAGGTCGCCGAGCCGCCGCCGCAGCCGCAACTGCGCCAGCAGGTCCTCCGCCTCCGCCGGGGCGGCGCCGGCCGGCACCTCCCGCACCGTCAGCCCGGCCGAGAGCAGCACCGGGAACTGCGCCGACCCCACCGCATCGCCGAAGCGGACATAGTCGGCGGCGAAGCCGAAGAAGCCGGCGAAGCCCAGCGTCTCCACCTCCGGCGCCACCGCTTCCAGCGCCCGGCGATAGACCTCCGAGCGGACATCGATGCAGAACACCGCCTGCGCCGCGGGGGCGGCGGTCCGCGCCGGCGCCGGCCGCGCCAGCTTCGCCGCCAGGTGGCGGCGGAAGGCCGCCTCCTGCGCCTCCAGCAGCGCCAGATCGCCCGAGAGATCGGCCGAGGCCGCCGGCGGCGCCGCCAGCCGCGTCGCCCAGGCGGCCCGGAAGCCGTCCTGCCGGTGCAGGCCGAACAGCGCCGCATCCCAGGCCAGCCGGATGGCCAGGAGGTGCAGCACGCCGTCATCCGTCCCGCCGGCCAGTTCCCGCCCCCAGCCGCGCTGGCGCAGCAGCCCGGCCCAGCCGGCCACCGGCAGCAGCGCGCGGTGGAGGTAGTCGTCCGCCTCCGCCTGCGGCAGGCCGATCGCCAGCAGGCAGGCGGCGATGCTGTCCAGCGGATCTTCCGGCAGGTCGGCGATGGCGGCGCGGAAGCCTCGCAGGCCCGCCACCTCCGGCGCGCGGTCATGCCGCAGCGCGGCGCGCCAGGCGGCGTGCAGCGGCAGGTGCTTCCAGGGCATCGGCCAGGCGGCCTGGCCCTCATCCGCCCAGGCGGCGACCCATTTGCCGATCTCGTCCACCATGAACCCGCCCCAGGCGGTGCCCAGCGTGCCGTCCAGCACATCGGCCACCGTCAGCGCGGCGGGGGCCGGCTGCGGCGCCGGGCGCGGCGCCCGCGCCAGCGCCGCCTCGGCCCCCGCCGCGGCCAGGTCCGCCGCCGTCACGCGGCCTTCGGCGATCGCCGTCGCCGTCCAGTCCCGCGGCGGCAGCAGGTCCCGCCCGGCGACGCGGCGCAGCGTCGCCGCCGCATCCCCGAAGCGCTGGCCGGAGAGGCCGAGGAAGGGGTTCACCGCCACGAAGTCGCGCAGCGGCCAGAGCGGCGCCACCTTGGCGCAGGCGCGGCGCGCCCGGTCCTCGAGCGCGAGGGCGGGGGCGGCGAGCGAGACGTCGGGCATGTCAGCGGGTCCCCGGGGCAGGCCGCGTCCGCCCGAGCAGGCGGTTGACGGCGGTGTTGACGGCGAAGCCGTTCAGCAGGTGGACGTAGAGGGATTCCAGGACGGATCGCTGGAAGGCGGCAGCGCCCGTGAGCGTGGATCCGGGCTGCCCATCACCTGCCGTCGCGGACCGCGACGGCAGCCGGCCCGGCACCGCGTTGCGGCGCGCGACGTTCAGCACCAGCAGCGTGGCGAAGGCCAGCACGGCCAGCACGCAGAGCACCGGCGCCAGCAGGCTGCGGTCCGCGATCCGGTCCGGCAGGGCGGCGCCCAGCAGCGCATCCGCGCCGGCCTGCAGGCCGAAATAGGCCACCGCGACGCCGCCCGCGATGCCGGCGGCGCGCAGCGCGAAGCCCGGCGTGGCGCGGCCGGCCGCGCCGGTCGCCAGGGTCGGCACCAGGGCCATCACCAGGACGGAGCCGAGCACCGCCGGGCCGGGCGCCTGCCAGAAGGGCAGGCCGAGCGTGGCGCCGACCAGCAGCACCAGCAGCACCGCGCCGGCCAGGGACGGCACGATGACGCGCAGCGGCAGGGCCGGCAGGCGATCCGGCCGCCGTTCCGCCGCCACGCCGCCCGCGGTCAGGAAGGCATGCGCCTTGTAGAGGCCGTGCGCCACGATGTGCAGCAGCGCCGCGGCGAAGGCGCCGAGGCCGACCTGCATCACCATGAAGCCCATCTGCGCGATGGTGGACCAGGCCAGCGTCACCTTCACGCTGGTCTGCACCAGCATCACCGCCGCGCCGAACACCGCGGTCAGCGCGCCGATCAGCAGCAGCAGGTCCATCGCCCCGGCCGAGAGCGCGATGACATCGGCCAGCCGCACCAGCAGGAAGCCGCCGGCATTGATGATGCCGGCATGCAGCAGGGCGGAGACGGGGGTGGGCGTCTCCATCACCTCGGTCAGCCAGCCATGCGCCGGGAATTGCGCGGATTTCAGCACGGCGGCCAGCGCCAGCAGCAGGGCGATGCCATGCACCGCGAGGCCGGGGTCGGTCATGCCGCGCGCCGCCTGCTGGATGCCGGCGATCTCCAGCGTGCCGAAGCACTGCCAGGCCAGCAGCACCGCGGCCAGCAGCGCCGTGTCGGCCACCCGGGCGGCCAGGAATTTCTTGCGCGCCGCCAGCGCCGCCGCCGGCCGGTCCGGGTAGAAGACCAGCAACCGGTGCAGGCCGAGGCTGGTCGCCACCCAGGCGCCCAGCAGCAGCGCCAGGTTGCCGGCCATGACCAGCACCAGCACCGCGGCCAGCGTCAGGGCCAGCCATTTCAGGAAGCGGCCCTGGCCCGGATCGCCATCCAGGTAGCGGCGGCTGTAGTCCACCACCACGGCGCCGATGCCGGAGACCAGCAGCAGCATGGTGGCCGAGACGGCATCCAGATGCACGATGCTGCCCGGCACCGCCCGCCCCGTGACCATCAGGGCCAGCGCGATCGCCAGGGCGAGGCCGGCGGCGCCGGCGGCGGCGGCCAGGGTGGCGCGGCGCATGCGGCGCGGGTCGCGGTCGGCCGCCGAGGCCGGCACCAGGCCGGGCAGCAGCAGCAGGACCGGCCCGAGCAGGGCCAGCCAGGACAGCAGGGACGGCATGGGGACTCCGTTGCGGGATCGGCGCCGGATGTAGTGATCCTGCAATCATCCGCAAAATACAAAGATTGCAAAGGACCGTTCTGTCTGACAGAAGGATGCGCCGGCCGGCCGCCGGCGCGCGGGGGCAGCGCGGTGGGGCGGCGTGGCGGGCGGGGGACCCGATGGCGGCGCTGAACTACCACCACCTGCGGCATTTCTGGGCCATCGCGCGGGAGGGCGGCCTGACCCGCGCTGCGGAGCGGCTGAACATCGCCCAGTCCGCGCTGTCCACCCAGCTGAAGGCGCTGGAGACGGAGCTGGGCCAGCCCCTGTTCGAGCGCCGCGGCAAGCGGCTGGAACTGACCGAGGCCGGCCGCATCGCGCTGGACCATGCCGAGCGCATCTTCAGGACGGGGGAGGAGCTGGTGGACACCCTGGTCCGCCAGGGCCCGGCGCATCGCCGGGCGCTCCGCATCGGCGCCGTCGCCACGCTGTCCCGCAACTTCCAGGCCTCGCTGCTGCGGCCGCTGCTGGGCCGCAGCGATGTGGAGCTGATCCTGCGCAGCGGCACGCTGCGGGAGCTGCTGGCGCAGCTGGACGCCCTGGCGCTGGATGCGGTGCTGTCCAACACGCCGGTGGCGCATGAGCCGGGCTCCGACCGCGTGGTGACGCTGCTGGCGGAACAGCCGGTCAGCCTGGTCGGCCCCGCCGGCAGCGGGCCGCTCCGCTTCCCCGAGGACCTGGCGGCGGTGCCGCTGCTGCTGCCGGGGCGGGAGAGCAGCATCCGCCAGGGCTTCGACCTGCTGCTGGACCAGGCCAATATCCGCCCCGTGGTGCTGGCCGAGGTGGACGACGCCGCCATGCTGCGCCTGCTGGCCCGCGCCAGCGCCGCCGTCACGCTGGTGCCGCCCATCGTCGTGCAGGACGAGTTGCGCAGCGGCGTGCTGGAGGAGCGGGCGGCGGTGCCCGGCCTGCGGGAGGGCTTCTACGCCATCACCCAGCGCCGCCGCTTCCCCAACCCGCTGCTGGCGGAATTGCTGGACCGGCCGGCGGCGGCGTAGCGCCGATGGCGGGCAAGCGTGAACGCCCGGATGATGCCCGGCGCGGGGTCGGCGTGGCGGCCGCGCGCGAAGCGGCGGGTCGTGCCGGCCGCAGGGCCATGGGTGGCAACGTCATGCCGCCGCGCGGCGCTCCCCGGCCCGGGTCGCCTCCGCCAGCGCGGCCATGACCTCCGTGCGGTTGGCGGGGTTCTGCAGGAAGGCCACCGCCACCACCCCAGGGGCCAGCCGGGCGACGCGGGCCGCCACCGGCCGGGTCGCGCCGGGCAGGTCCACCGCCACTTCCTGCCCCGCCGCCGGCGTGGCGGCGCAGCGCAGCGCCGCGCCGCCGGCCGAGATGTCCTGCAGCGTCCCGCCGATCGCCTGTCCGCCCGGCAACAGCAGCCGCACCGGCGCGCCATGGCCCGCCACCCGCTCGAACCGCCGGCGGTCGCCATCGGCCGCGCGCATCGCCTCGAGGAAATGCTCCACCTCCTCGTGCAACTGGTCGGACAGCCGCGCCACCTCGGCCGCCGCCGACTCCGTCTCCTCGGTCCGCTGGCGCGTCAGGGCGGTGGCCGAGGAGACGTCCTGCATCGCGCCGGTGGTGGACCGGGTGGTGCCGGCCACGGTCTGCACGCTGCTGGCGATCTCCCGCGTCGCGGCGCCCTGCTGCTCCACCGCCGCGGCGATGGCGGTCGCCACCGCATCCATGCGCCGGATCGCCACCTGCACTTCCTCCACCGCCGCCACCGCGCCGCCGGTCGCGGACTGGATGGCGCCGATCTGCTGGCCGATCTCCTCGGTCGCCCTGGCGGTCTGCGCCGCCAGCGCCTTCACCTCACTCGCCACCACCGCGAAGCCCTTGCCGGCCTCCCCCGCCCGCGCCGCCTCGATCGTCGCGTTCAGGGCCAGCAGGTTGGTCTGGCCGGCGATCTCGCCGATCAGCCGCACCACGTCGCCGATGCGCGCCACCGCCTCGGACAGGCCCTGCACCGTCTCCCCGGTGCGGCCGGCGCGCTCCACCGCGTCCTGGGTGGCGATCGTCGCCTCGGCGACCTGGCGGGCGATCTCGGTGGCCGAGGCGGTCAGTTCCTCGGTCGCCGCCGCGACGGCGCCGAGGTTGCGCGTGCTCTCGTCCGCGTCGCGCGCCGTGCGCTCGGCGGTCGCGCCGGCGGCCGCCACCGCGTCCTTCATCTCCGTCGCGCGGTGCCGCATGCCCTGCGCGCTCGCGCCCAGGGTGCCCAGCACGCCGGCGATGGAGGCGCCGAATTCCTGGGTGTGCTGGTCCATGGCCGCCTGCCGGCGGTCCCGCCGCGCCCGCTCCTCGGCCGTCTCGGCCTCCAGCCGCCTGGCCGCGCGGGCGCCGTCGCGCAGCGTCTCCAGCGCGCGGGCCACCGCGCCCACCTCGTCCTGCAGGGCGGTGCCGGGCACCGTCGTGTCCAGCGCGCCGGCCGCCAGCCGGTCCGTCGCCTCGGTCAGGTGCCGCAGCGGCCGGACCACGCGCAGGAACACCGCCCGCGCCGCGCCCGCCGCCACCACGATGGAGACCAGCAGCGCGGCGAGGCCGAGGCCGAGTTCCCATTCCGCCCGCCGCACCAGGGCCTGGGCCCGCTCCTCGCTGGCCTTCGCGGCCGCGCGCGTCACTTCGGTCAGCTTGTCGAGCAGCGGGGTGGTGGCGGCGGAGAAGGTCGTCACGTCCACGGGGTAGCGCCCCATGGCGTCGCCAGCCGTGCGGAAGCGGTCGATGAAGGCGCGAAGTTCCTGGAAATGCCATTTCTCCGCCTCGGCCATCGCCGCGACCAGGGCGGGATGGGTGCCGGCATCGGCGGGCGCCAGGGTCTTCACCTGTTCCCACAGCGCATCCACCTTGGCGCGGCCGGTGCGGACCGCCGCCACGTCCTCGGCCGCCATCAGCCCGCCGGCGGCGATGGCGCCGGCCATCGCCGTGCGCTCCGTGCCCGCCAGGCTGCGCATGCGCCAGCCCAGTTCCTTCAGCACCGCCAGCCGCGCCAGCAGCGGGTCGCTGGCCGCCAGGGCATGGGAGGCGGCGAACCACAATTCCGCCGCCGCCGCCACCGCGCCCGAGGTCAGCGGCAGGAAGTTCCGCAGCGTATCCGCCGCGCGGTCCGGCTTCGGCAGGCGCAGCGCCGCATCCGCCGCCGCCCGCGCCGAAGCCGCCTGCCGCCGCGCCGCGTCCAGCGCCGGCAGCAGCCGGTCCCGCCCCGGGAATTCCTGCGCCGCAAGCCCCGCCACCGCCGCGGTCATCTGCGCATCGGCGCCGGCGCGGCGGGTGGCGATCTCGGCCAGCGTGGCCTGCGGCGCCGGCGGCGCGGCCTGCAGCGCCGTGTTGGTCGCCAGCTGTTCCAGCAGCAGGTCGGTCAGCCCGGCCGCCAGCCGGTTGGCCGCGGCATCGGCCTGCAGCGCCGCCTCCGACTGCCGGAGCAGCGTCCAGCCTTCCGCCGCGCGCCAGGCGAAGCCGGCCGAGCCGAGGACTGAGAGGAGCAGGACCGTGCCGATCAGCGCCGTCCGCAGCGGGATGCGGGCCTGCAGCGCGACGATGCGCCGGATGAGGAGCATGCGGGCAGCCTCCAGGACGGTTCGGTTCGCGAAGTCCGGTATACGGTTTCCGGGCGCGCAGCAGGCCATGCCGGGCGTGAAGATGTCGTTCACGCCGCCTTTGCCGCCGCCCTGGCCGTGCTTCGCGGGCCATGCTACCGCCGGGCGGCCTGCAGGCCCGGATGCCGCGCCGTCGCCCGGCATCTTTCCGGGCCGATCCCGCCCCGGCGCGGGCCGCGCAGGGTGTCCAGGACCGTGCCAGGGGGAAGCCCGATGCCACTCGACCACACCGCCCGGGGCGTCTACGTCATCGCCCCCACGCCCTTCCACCCCGATGGCCGCGTGGACCTCGCCTCCACCGACCGCATGACGGATTTCTTCCTGCAGCAGGCCGGCTGCGACGGCATGACCGTGCTGGGCGTGATGGGGGAGGCGCCGAAGCTCGACCAGGCGGAGGCGCTGGACTTCGCCACCCGCATCGTCCGCCGCGCCGGCAAGGCCGGCATCATCGTCGGCGTCTCCGCCCCCGGCTTCGCCGCCATGCGCGCCCTGGCCCGCGGCGTGATGGAGGCCGGCGCCGCCGGCGTGATGATCGCGCCGCCGCCGGCGCTGCGGCATGACGAGGCCGTCGCCACCTATTTCCGCCAGGCGGTGGAGGCGATCGGCAACGACATCCCCTGGGTGCTGCAGGACTACCCGCAGCTGTTCCAGGTGCAGATGCCGCCGGCGCTGATCCGCCGCATCGTCACGGATAACCCGTCCTGCGTCATGCTGAAGCATGAGGACTGGCCGGGCCTCGAGAAGATCTCGGCCCTGCGCGGCTGGCAGGCCGACGGGTCGCTGCGGCCGCTCTCCATCCTCTGCGGCAATGGCGGCATCTTCCTGGATTTCGAGATGGAACGCGGCGCCGACGGCGCCATGACCGGCTACGCCTTCCCCGACATGCTGGCCGAGCTGGTCCGCCTCTGCGCCGCCGGCGAGCGCGACCGGGCGCATGACCTGTTCGACGCCCACCTGCCGCTGATCCGCTACGAGCTGCAGCCGGGCGTCGGGCTGGCGGTGCGGAAATACGTGCTGATGCGGCGCGGCATCATCGCCAGCGATGCGCAGCGCAAGCCGGGCAGCGGGTTGAGCGCGACGGCGAAGACCGAAGTCGAATACCTGTTGGGCCGCCTGGCGCGCCACGATCCGCGGGCGCGGGTCTGACCGTCAGCGAGAGGGACGCCGTCCCTCTCGCGCTCTCCCTGCCAGAGGCCGAAAGGCCTCTGGAAACCTCGGGTTCAGCGCACCTCCCGCTGGGCGGCCTTCAGGTCGGCGACGAAGCGGTCGTATTCCCGCGCCTTGCTGTCGGCGTCCGGCAGCCGCAGCAGGTAGGACGGATGGACGGTCGGGAAGATGCGCAAGCCATCCGGCGTCTCGATCGTCTCGCCGCGCACCTTGGTGATCGCCAGCGGCTTGCCGGTGAGGGATTTCAGCGCGGTGGCGCCCAGGGAGACGACGAGTCGCGGCCCGGCCAGCTCGATCTCCCGCTTCAGGAAGGGCCGATAGTAGGCGATGTCGCCGGCATCCGGCGACTGGTGCAGGCGGCGGCGGCCGGTCGGCTTGAACTTGAAATGCTTCACCGCATTGGTGACATAGGCCATCGGCCGGTCGATCCCGGCCTCCTCCGCCGCGCGGTTGAACAGCCGCCCCGCCGGGCCGACGAAGGGCTTGCCGGCCAGATCCTCCTCATCGCCCGGCTGCTCGCCGACGAAGAGCAGCGGCGCGCCGACCGGGCCTTCGCCGAAGACGATCTGCGTCGCCGCCGCCGCCCAGGGCGGCAGGTCGTTGCGCCGCTCGATCTCCGCCTTCAGGGCGGCGAGGGCGGCGGCGGGGTCTTCCACCTGGCTGAAAAGGTCTGGGGCCATGCCGGATGAATCGTCCGCCGGCGCCGCGGGTTGCGCCGGGACATGCAGGCTGCGCTGGCGGCGCGGCGCGGCGGGCGTGGCGCCGCGCTCCACCATCTCGGCGACGCGCCGTGGCGCCTCCGCCATCAGCCGGGGGATCTCCCGCGCCTCCGGCAGGTTCTTCCAGTACTTCACCGGCATCTCCGCCCGCATCGCCGCCGGCTTCAGGCGGGCCGGGTTGAAGATGCTGGCATAGTAGGCGCGCCAGAGTTCCTCATGCGCATCCTCGGGCGGCGCATCCCGCCGCGACCCGCCCGGGCCCATGCGCAGCGTCTCGCCGTCCCAATGCGCACTCGCCGCCGGCGTCAGGATGGACCAGCGCAGCCCGGCGAAGCGGCGGATGAAGAAGCCGGTCTCGGCTTCCAGGATGTGGTGCTCCGGCTCGAACCAGGCGACGTATTTCGGCCCGGCTTCGGTTTCGATGGCCCGGAAGCGCAGGAAGGCGTGCATCTTGTGCGCATCGCGCCGCACCGCCTTCGTCATCCCCTGCAGCCGGACCACATCGGCATCCGTCGCCACCTGCATCAGGTTGCGCTCCCCTTGCGGCTCGCCCTGCACGATGCGCCACAGCATGCGGTAGAGCAGCGCGAAGCGCTCCGGGTCGCGGTGGCGGATGCCGATCTCCGCCATCTCCATGAAGCTGCGCGGCACGCTGGCGGTGACCGGCGCGGCATCCGGCGGCGGCGCGCCGGCGAACAGGCCGGGGCTCTCGCCGGCGACGCGCCAGTCCACGCGCTCCGGCGGCACCCCGGCGGCGAGCAGGCGCCTCGCCTGCAGCCGCCAGGCGCCGAAATCGGCCGGGCCGGGCAGCAGGATGCCGATGCCGTCGCTCATCGCCGCCTCCGCGCGGATGCTCGCTGCCCCGGCCATGGCGGTCACAGCAGGGCAAGCTGGCGCGGCCGGGCCTGTGCCGCGAAGCCGGTCTGCGGCGCGACCAGGGTGCGCAGGTCGGCCCGGTCCAGCAGCCCGCCGCGCGGCCGGTGGTCCGCCGTGACCAGGAAGGGCAGCAGCTTGGCCAGCGGCAGCTTCAGCCGGGCCAGGTCGTCGCTGCGGAGGCTGCGGTGGCGCCGCGCCGAGAGCAGCCGGTTCACCGTCTTCGCCCCCAGGCCGGGGACGCGCAGCAGCATCTCCTTCGGGGCGCGGTTCACGTCCACCGGGAAGCGGTCGCGATGCTTCAGCGCCCAGGCCAGCTTGGGGTCGATGCCGAGATCGAGCATCCCGCCTTCGCCGCCGGCCATGATCTCCTCCAGCCCGAAGCCGTAGAAGCGCAGCAGCCAGTCCGCCTGGTAGAGCCGGTGCTCCCGCACCAGCGGCGGCGCCGCCGGCGGCAGCAGCGACGACGCGTCGGGGATGGGCGAATAGCCCGAATAGTAGACGCGCCTGAGGCCGTAGCCGGCATAGAGGTTGACCGAGGTGCCGAGCACCGCCCGGTCATCCGCCGCATCGGCGCCGACGATCATCTGCGTGCTCTGCCCGGCCGGGGCGAAGCGCGGCGCGGCGGCGCGGCGCTCGGTCCGCTTGGCCTCCTTCGCCTCCTCGATCCGCAGGCGCATGCGGGCCATGGCGCGGCGGATGCCGGGGGCGTCCTTCTCCGGCGCCAGCGACTTCAGGCTGCCATCCTGCGGCAGCTCGATGTTGATCGACAGCCGGTCGGCATACATCCCCGCCCGCGCCAGCAGCTCCGGCGCCGCGTCCGGGATGGTCTTCAGGTGGATGTAGCCCTTGAAGCCATGCTCCTCCCGCAGCAGCCGGGCGACCTCGACGATCTGCTCCATGGTGTAGTCGGGGGAGCGGATGATGCCGGAGGAGAGGAACAGCCCCTCGATGTAGTTGCGGCGGTAGAAATGCAGCGTCAGCTCCACCAGCTCCCGCACGGTGAAGCGGGCGCGGGCGACGTTGCTGGTGGCGCGGTTGATGCAGTAGGCGCAGTCGAAGACGCAGGCATTGGTCAGCAGCACCTTCAGCAGGGAGATGCAGCGGCCATCCGGCGCGTAGGCGTGGCAGATGCCCATGCCTTCCGTGCTGCCGATCCCGCCCTGGCGCGAGTCCCGCTTCTCCGTGCCCGAGGAGGCGCAGGAGGCGTCGTACTTGGCGGCATCGGCGAGGATCTCGAGCTTGCGGCGCAGTTCCATGGCGGGCTTCCGGTGCAGTTCACTATATGTTCGCTATCCGGCGCGGGGCAAGGGCGGCGGCGCGGCGGCGAAGGCCGCCATGTCCGCCAGCACCGGCGCCCGCCAGCGGAAGGGCGGCGCCAGCGCCGTCAGCACGCCGATATGCGCCAGGCCGGGATAGCGCCGGACCTCCGCGCTGCCGCCCGCGGCCCGCGCCCGCGCCGCCAGGCGGTCGGAGTTGCCGGGGCCGACGGTGGTGTCGTCCGTCCCCGTCAGCAGCAGCAGGGGCGGGGCCCCGGCATCGGCGAAGGCGATGGGCTGGGTCTCCCGCAGGTCGTCCGCCGCGGCGAAGACCGCCTGCACCGCCGGGTCGCGGAGCGGCAGGAAGTCGTAGGGACCGGCCAGGCCGATGGCGCCCGCCAGGCCGCGCCGGTCCCAGCCCGCGCGGGCCAGGCGCCGCGCATCCAGCGCCAGCAGCAGCGCGATATGCGCGCCGGCGGAATGCCCGGCCAGGACCACCCGCGCCGGATCGGCGCCGAGCGCCGCCGCCCGTGTCCCGGCCCAGGCCGTGGCCTCCGCCGCATCCTCCAGGAAGGTGGGAAAGGCGCCCTCCGGGTACAGCCGGTAGTCGGGGATGGCGGTGGCGATGCCGTGGCCCGCCAGCGCCGCGGCGACGAAGCGGTAATCGCCGCGGTCGCCGCTGCGCCAGGCGCCGCCATAGAACCAGACGACCAGCGGCCAGGGCCCGCCACCGGCCGGGCGGTACAGGTCCAGGCGCTGCCGCGGATGCGCGCCATAGGCGATGCCGGTGTCCGCCTGCGCGCTGCCGCGCGGCACCATGGCATCGAGCAGGCCGAGCGGCGTGCAGCCGCCCAGCAGCGCCGTGCCGAGCAGGGCGGCGGCGCGGCGCCGGCCGGGCATCGCCCCCGGCATGGCCATCCCGGCCGTCTCCGCGCTGCTGGCAGATCGCGCCATCCCGCCCCCTGATTGCGGCACCGCCGGACGGGCGGCATCATTGCCGGGAACCTGGGAAGGAAACGGGCATGGGCAAGCGCATCGCCATCATCGGCGCCGGTGCGGTCGGCGGCTATGCCGGCGCGCATATGGTCCGCGCGGGGGAGGACGTGACCTTCGTCGACATGTGGCCCGAGCATGTCGAGGCCATGCGCGCGAAGGGCCTGCGCATCACCCACCTCAGGGACGTGGAGGAATTCACCGTGCCGGTGAACGCCATCCACATCACCGACCTGCAGCAGGTGGCGAAGGGGCGGCCCTTCGACATCGCCTTCATCTGCACCAAGGCCTACGACACCGCCTGGGCCACCATGATGGTGAAGCAGTACCTGGCGCCCGGCGGCTACTGCGTGTCCCTGCAGAACTGCATGAACGAGGACACGATCGCCGGCGTGGTCGGCTGGGGCCGCACGCTGGGCTCCATCGCCTCCTCCATCACGGTCGAGCTGATGACGCCCGGCCATGTCCACCGCAATGCCGGCAAGGGCGGCGCGGCGCATACCGTGTTCCGGGTGGGGGAGGTGCATGGCCGCATCACCGACCGGGCGCAGGAGGTGACGGCACTGGTCGCGCATGCCGACAGCGCGCTGACCACGACGAACCTGTGGGGCGAGCGCTGGTCCAAGCTGGTGATCAACGCCATGGGCAACGGCATGTCCGCCAGCACCGGGATGATCAGCCGCGACATCCTGCTGGACGACACGCTGCGCCACTTCACGGCGCGCCTGGGGAGCGAGGCGATCCGCACCGGCCAGGCCCTGGGCTATGTGCTGGAGGAAATCCACCACCTGGACCCGGAGGTGATCGCCCGCGCCGGCGAAGGCGACCCCGAGGCGAAGCGCGCCTATGACGAGCACCGCATCAGGGAAGCCAGCAAGCCCGGCGGCGGCGCCCACCGCCCGTCCATGGGGCAGGACATGGTGAAGGGCCGCCGGACGGAGATCGAGTTCCTCAACGGCTTCATCGTGGACAAGGCGCAGGCGATCGGCCTCGCCACGCCGGCGAATGCGGCGCTGACGGAGATCGTGAAGCGGGTGGAGAAGGGCGAGCTGCAGCCGGACCCGAAGCACATCCGGGACCTGCGGCTCAACTGATCCCCGGGGGAGGGCTCTGCCCCCCCCCCCCGATGCCCCCTCCCACCCCGGGGTCCCCATGGCGATGCAGCGCATCGTCATGGGGTGCCCCCGAGGCCGAAGGGCCTTTGGAAACCTCGAGTCTCGGCATAGCCTTCCCCCAACCGCTTCGCGCGGACAACCGGGAGGAAAAACAATGCCGATCACCCGTCGCGCCGCGCTTGCGGCGGCGCTCGCCCTGCCAGGCCTCGCCCGCGCCCAGGCCGACTATCCCAGCCGCCCCGTGACCCTCATCGCCGCCGGCGCAGCGGGCGGGCCGACCGACACCATCACCCGCATCCTCGCCGACAACATGGGCCGCCACATGGGCCAGCCCGTGGTGGTGGAGAGCATCGGCGGGTCCGTCGTCGGGCCGGAACGCGTCGCGCGCAGCCGGCCGGACGGCTACACGCTGCTGGTGAACAACATCGGCATGGCCGCCAGCGCCACGCTGTTCCGCAAGCTTCCCTATGACGTGACGGGCAGCTTCGCGCCGCTCGGCCTCGTCTCCGACGCCGCCATGACCATCATCTCCCGCCCCGGCTTCCCGGCGCAGGACCTGCGTGGCCTGATGGCGTGGCTGACGACGGAGGGGGAGGGGCTGAACCTCGCCACCGCCGGCCTCGGCTCCGCCGCCAATCTCTGCGGGCTGCTGGTGCAGCAGGCGGCGGGGGCGCGCGCCACCGTGGTCGTCTTCCGCGGCACCGCGCCGGCCATCGCCGAGCTCATGGCCGGGCGCATCGACCTGCTCTGCGACCAGGCGACCAACACCATCCCCTATATCCGCGACAACCGCGTGCAGGCCTGGGGCGTGAGCAGCGCGGCCCGCCTGGCCGGCCTGCCGGAGGTGCCGACCACCGCCGAGGCCGGCTTCCCCGGCGTGGCGATGAGCACCTGGCACGGCCTCTACGCCCCCGCCGGCACGCCGGAGCCGGTGCAGGAGCGCATCTCCGCCGCGCTGCGCGCCACCCTGAAGGAGGAAAAGCTGCGCCAGCGCTATGCCGAGCTGCTGACCGACATCCCGTCGGAGGAACGCCAGACCATCGCCTTCCACCGCCGCTTCCTGCCGGAGGAGGTGGCGCGCTGGCGCCCCATCCTGCAGGCGGCCGGCGCCTATGCCGATTGAGCTGGCCGGGGCGCCGCCGCGGGGCGGCGGCCGAAGGAGCCCCCCGGGGCCGCCTTGCCGGACCTGCCGCCCGGAGCATGCCATGGGGACGGGTTTCGGCGCCGGACCGGTCGGCGGGCAGGGTGGGTCGCGGAACGGCGCGAACGCCGCACGGCGTCGATCCGGTTGGCCATCAAGGACCGCCAGCGGGGCCGCGGCCGGCCTTGGACGCGAAGGGCTTTCGGGCATCGACCCGCCCGCATCACCCGGCGATGGGCCAACCGCGCCCCGAGGCCGGCAGCGGGCCGGACCGCCCCAGCCCGGTCCGAAAGCCCGACAGGGCCGCCGAACCGTTCACCGGCCGCATGGTTATACCGGCTTCGACCAAAGGAGCCGTGCCATGCCGCAGGTCCGCATCATTCTCTCCGTCCTGCTGGCGGTGGCTGCCCCATGGGTTGCCCCGGTGGCGATCCCGGCCGCCGCGCAGGTGCCGCAGCAGGAGCGCACCGACCCCGCCTGGCTGACCGCCGACCAGGTCCGCACCGTGCTGCGCGCCCGCGGCTATACCGAGATCGGCCGGCTGGAGCGCGACGGCGACAGCTACCGCGTCATCGATGCCGTCCGCTATGGCGAGAAGGTGCCGGATATCCGCATCGATGCGCTGACCGGCCTGCCGCGCGAGCAGCCGCCGCTGACCGAGACCCAGGCCCGCGGCCTGCTGCTGGAACGCGGCTATACCGGCGTGCAGGAGATGGGACGGGAAGGCGACGTCATCCGCCTGCGGGCCAGCCAGAGCGGCACGCCGGTGGAGGTGCGCGTCAACGCCCAGACCGGCGCGGTGATGTCCCGCTGAGGCAGCCGGGCCGGGTCCAGGCGGCGCCCGCCCCCCCCTTGGCGGGGCGCCGCCCCGTCGGATCAGGCGCGCACGACCTCCAGCGCCTGCGAGGTGTAGAACCCCCGTGCGATGCGCTGCGTCCGGGCGGTGCGCCAGCCGCGCAGGGCCGGCTCCGCCTCGATCCGCCGGCGGAGGCGGTGTTCGGCGACCGGCACGATGGCCGGCGACCGGTCGCCGCGCGGCACCAGCCGCCCGACCGCGAGGAAGGCCTGCAGGAAGGCCGTGCTGGGCGCGAAGGTGAACAGCATGGAATCGTCGGTGCGGCTGGCCAGCCCGGCCAGCACCCGCACGACATCGGCCGGCCCGTAATGGATCAGGCTGTCCATGCCGACGACGTGATCGAAGCGGCCGAGCGCCGGGTCGAACATGTCGCCGACGCGGAATTCGACATGACCGCGGCCATGGTCGGCCCCGATCCGCTCCTGCGCCAGGGAGACCAAGTTGGGCGAGAGGTCCACCGCCACCACCTGCGCGCCGCGCCGCGCCGCTGCCACGGCCAGCGCCCCGGTGCCGCAGCCGGCATCCAGGATGCGCCGCCCCGTCAGGTCCGCCGGCAGCCAGTCCAGCAGGGTGGCGCGCATGCGGTCGCGCCCTTCCCGCACCGTGGCGCGGATGCCGCTGACCGGGGCGTCGGAGGTGAGGCGCTTCCAGGCCTCCACCGCCGTGCGGTCGAAGTAATGCTCCAGCTTCTGGCGGCGATCCGCATAGGTGGCGGTCGGCATCGCTGTCTCTCCCGTGTTCGCGGGCTGCCGAGACGCCCGCGGTCCAATCCATGCGCCGGCCGCTGCGGGGGCCCCTGCGGCGCCGTGCCGTTCGGCCGGCGCGGCGCGGCCGGGGCTCACGCCACCGCGCGCACGCCCTCCAGCCGGTCCTCCAGCTCCTCGCCCGCCTGGCGCAGGCGGTCCAGCATGGCGGCGTCCGGCGACCAGTAGTTGCGCTCCTGCGCCTCGATCAGCCGGTTGGCGATCTTGGCGCTGGCGGTCGGGTTCAGCTTCGCCATGCGGTCCCGCATCTCCGGGTCCAGCACGAAGGTCTCGGCCAGCTTCTCATAGACCCAGGGCTGCACCTCGCCCGTCGTGGCGGACCAGCCCATGGTGTTGGTCACATGCGCCTCGATCTCGCGCACGCCCTCGAAGCCGTGCTTCAGCAGCGCCTCGTACCATTTCGGGTTCAGGGCGCGGGTGCGGGTCTCCAGCGCCACCTGCTCGGAGATGGTGCGGATCACGCCGTCGCCGCGCGTCTGGTCGCCGATATAGGTGCTGGCGGCGCGGCCGCCGCGGGCCCTTCGCACCGCCCGGCTGATGCCGCCCAGCGTGTCGAAGTAGTGGTCCACCGTGGTGACGCCCACCTCGATGCTGTCGAGGTTCTGGTAGGTGACCTCCACGGTCCGCAGCACGCCGGCCAGCACGGCGTCCTGCCGGGCCGGCTTGCCGTCCACGCCATAGGCGAAGCCCTTGCGCTTGACGAAGGCGTCGGCCAGCTCGTCCTCGTCGTTCCAGGCGCCCTCGCCGACCAGCGCGTTGACATTGGCGCCATAGGTGCCGTCGGCATTGCAGAAGACGCGCAGCGCCGCCTGCTCGATCGTGCCGCCATGCTGCGCGACATGCGCCAGGGCATGCGCGCGCAGGAAATTCCGTTCCGCCGGCTCCTCGGCCGATGCCGCGAGCAGCGCGGCTTCCGCGAGCAGCTTCATCTGCAGCGGCAGCAGGTCCCGGAAGATGCCGGAGAGCGTCACCACCACGTCGATCCGCGGCCGCCCAAGCTCCTCGAGCGGCAGCAGGCGGGCGCCGGCCAGGCGGCCATAGCTGTCGTAGCGCGGCGCGGCGCCCATCAGCGCCAGGACCTGGGCGATCGGCCCGCCCTCGGTCTTCAGGTTGTCGGTGCCCCAGAGCACCATCGCCACCGTCTCCGGCAGCCCGTTGCCATCCGCCTGGTGCCGGTCCAGCAGCCGCTGCGCCTGGCGGGCGCCATCCTGCACCGCGAAGGCGCTGGGCAGCTTGAAGGGGTCGAAGCCGTGCAGGTTGCGGCCGGTGGGCAGCACGTCCAGGCTGCGCAGCAGGTCGCCGCCCGGCGCCGGGCGGATGAAGCGGCCGTCCAGGGCCCGCAGGATGCCGGGGATCTCGTGGTCCTCGGCCAGCAGCCCGTCATACCTTGCCCGCGCGGCGGGGTCGGTCACGCCGGCGGCGTCCAGCATTTCCGCCCGTTGCCCGGCATCCGGCGGCTCCCCCACCACATGCAGCCCGTGCGGGATCAGCGTGTATTCCAGTTCAAGCAGCGCGCGGCCGAGCTTGGCGATCTCCCCCTCCGGGTCGGCCCAGACCGGCTCGGCGGTCCCGAGGTTCACCTCCACCGCCTGGGCCTGGATCAGCCCGGCCAGCGCCGCGCGCTGCCCGGCATCCGCCTCCGGCTCCATGGTCCGCCAGCGGTCGATGCTGGCCTTCAGGTCCAGCAGCCCGCGATAGAGGCCGGCCGCCGACACCGGCGGGGTGAGGTAGCTGACCAGCGTGGCGCCGGCGCGGCGCTTCGCCAGCATCCCCTCGGACGGGTTGTTGGAGGCGTAGAGGTAGAAATTGGGCAGGTCGGCGATCAGCCGGTCCGGCCAGCATTCGCCGGACATGCCGGCCTGCTTGCCCGGCATGAATTCCAGCGCGCCATGGGTGCCGAAATGCAGCACGGCATGGGCGCCGAAATCCTCCCGGATCCAGCGATAGAAGGCGGCGAAGGCATGGGTCGGGGCGAAGCCGTGCTCGAACAGCAGGCGCATCGGGTCGCCTTCATAGCCGAAGCCCGGCTGCACGCCGACGAAGACATTCCCCAGCTGCACGCCGAGCACGAAGATGTCGCGCCCGTCGGTCTGCACCTTGCCCGGCGCCGGGCCCCAGCTCCGCTCGATCTCCGCCAGCCAGGGGGTGCGGCGGAGCTGGTCGTCGGCCGAGACCCGCGCCGCCACATTGGCCGTGGTGCCGAACCGCTCCCGGTTGCCGTTGATCACCATCTCCCGCAGCGTGTCGGCATCGGGCGGGACCTCCACCGCGTAGCCCGCCGCCTGCATCGCCCGCAGCGTGTTTTGCAGGGAGGCGAAGACGCCGAGATAGGCCGCGGTGCCGGTGGTGCCGGCATTGGGCGGGAAGTTGAACAGCACGCAGGCCAGCTTGCGTTCCGCCCGCTCGCTCCGCCGCAGGGCGACCAGCTTGGCGACCCGCGCCGCCAGCATCCCGGCGCGCTCGGGGTGCGGGACCATGTCGCGGGCGCAGTTCACGCCGTCGCAGCCCGCGCAGCGCTCGGCCGGGATGTCGGAGGCGCCGCAGCGGCCGCCGAAGGTCATCGGCCAGATGCCGCCATCCAGTTCCGGGATGGCGACCATCATCGTCGCCTCCACCGGCAGCAGCCCGCGCCGGTCCGCCTGCCATTGCCGCATGGTCTGGAATTCGAGCGGATGCGCCGTGACATAGGGCACGTCGAGGCTCGCCAGCACCTCCTCGGCGGCATGCGCATCGTTGTAGGCGGGGCCGCCGACCAGCGAGAACCCGGTCAGCGACACCACCGCATCCACGCAGGGCACGCCGCCCCGCATGAAGAAGCGCTCCATCGCCGGCCGGGCATCGAGGCCGGAGGCGAAGACCGGCACGACGTTCAGCCCGCGCGCCTCCAGCGCCGCGATCATCCCGTCATAGTGGCGGGCATTGTTCGCCAGCACATAGGCCCGCAGCAGGATCAGCCCGACGGTGCCGCTGGTCCCGGCGCGGGGCAGGGCGCCAGGGTCCTCCCCCACGCGGCCGGGCATGCGCGGGTGGTAGAGCCCGACATCGGGGTACTCGATCGGCGGCGCCACCGCCACGCTGCCGGCCAGCGCCGCGCGCGGCCCGCTGGCATAGCGGTTGACCAGCAGCGCGACCATGTTCGCCAGGTTGTCGGCCGACCCGGCCAGCCAGTATTGCAGGGTCAGGAAATAGGCCCGGACATCCTGCGCCGTGCCGGGGATGAAGCGCAGGAGCTTCGGCAGCTCCCGCAGCATCTTCATCTGGCCCTTGCCGCTGGCCCCGGCGCCCTTCGACTTGCCGCGCAGCCGCTTCAGCAGGCCGACGATGCCCTTGGCCTCGCCCGCCATGCTGAACTTGCCGAGTCGGGTCAGCCGCATCACCTCCGGCGCCGAGAGGCAGCAGGCCATGGCGTCGCAGGCATCCCGCCGCGCCGTCAGGGCGGGCAGCACCAGCCGGATATGGTCCTCGAGGAACAGCATGCCGGCGATGACGATGTCGGCGCGGGCGATGTCCTCGAGGCAGGCCTGCAGCGCCACCTCGTCCGAGGCGAATTCATCCGCCGCATGCAGCACCAGGTCGAGGCCCGGGATGGCGCGGCGCAGCTGCTGCCGCGCGGCGGTGACCGCGCCGCCGAAATGGCTGTCCATGGTGACGATGGCGACCCGGACCGGGGTCCCGCCGGCTATCGCCCCCTGCGCCCGGGCCGGTGGCGGCTGGATCAGCATGCCACCCCACCCCGTACCACGCCCCGCCTCGCGCCCCGCCGACCCTGGCTGTCGCCGTTCTCGTCCACGGACCCCCCTTCGGAGCAGGCTTTCCCGCCCCGGCATTTTGGACCGGGGCCGCCGACTGTCAATCAAAACTGACGTCCAATCGAATTGACGTGGTTGCCGGGGGGCCGTGCCCGGCCTCGCCCGCCCCGCCATCCCGCCGCGCCGTGCCGGCCGCGAGGGTGCGGCAACCCGTTCCGGCCGGCCGCCGGCAGGTTGCCCCGCAGAAGAACCGTCGCGATTTATTTCCACTCCGGTGATGAAACCGGGTCGTCCCGCGACCAGATCTGCTGCCTGTCATGGACAGCGCGAATAAAGCCCAAAACCAGGCCGCGTGCCGATTTCGGCGCATGGCGGGCTTTGCTGCCTGACAACCCGAGGAGGGTGCCCGATGAGCAGCTGGACAGCGACCATGGCGGACCGTGCGGCGGCCCGCTGGGGCACCGCGAAGCCGATCGTCTATGGCGTGCTCGCCGGGCTGGTCGCCGGGCCGCTGCTGTCCGGCCTGGCCGGCTTCCAGGTACGGACCAGCACCGCCGAGGCGGCGACCCGCGCCGGCATCCTGGAGCAGCAGGCCAGCTTCTGCGCCGAGCGCGCCCGGGCCAGCCTGGCCGGGGCGGCGCTGCCGACGGACTGGCAGGCGCGGTCCAACCTTGCCCGTTCCTTTGCGGCCATGCCCGGCACCGCCAACGCGGACCCGGAGGTGGTCTTCGCCTGCTCCGGCAAGCTCGCGCCCTGACCCTGTGGCCGCGGGCGGGGTGCCTCGCGGCCCATGACGTCCCGGACCGGCCGCCCGGCGCGGCCCCTGCGGCGCGGCCGCGGCTGACCACCTGAACCGAGGAGACCGGCATGGCCAAGGGCCAGAAGCGCAGCGGCCGCGAGGCCAAGAAGCCGAAGGCGGCGAAGAAACCGGCGCCGCCGCCGACATCGCCCTTCTCGCAGCCGCCCCCGCCGCGCAAGCCGCCCCCGCCGCGCGAGGGTTAGGGCGGGTCGCGGCGCGGCGGACCGCCGCTCCGACACCGGCAGGCCAAACCGCGCTGGCGCCGCGCGGCGCGGCGTGACCGGCGCGACGCGTGTCCGCCCTGCAAGTTAAGGGCTAGCGAAGGCTTGCCCGGTCGACCGGAGGCGCAAGCCGCTGCCGGGCAGGTCACGGACGGGCGCGCAAGCCCGGACATGGGCATCCGCCCCGCAGGCATCCGTCCCGTAGGCACCAGCCTGGCGGGCGCGGCCCGTGGCCCGGGCGGATCGCCCGGGGCGGCCTCGGTCCGCGCCGCCGCGCGGGCCAGGCGTGGGGCGCCGCCGCGCCCTAATCCCGTTCCGGCCGGCCGCGCAGCCGCTTCACGTCGCCCCGCTTCGCCTTGCCCTCCAGCCGCCGTTCCCGGGACCCCAGGGTCGGCCGGGTCGGCCGGCGCGGCGGCGGGGGCGGGATCGCCGCCTCCCGGATCAGGGCCAGCAGGCGTTCGCGCGCATCCTCCCGGTTGCGGTCCTGCGTCCGGTGGCGCTGGGCGGTGATGACCAGCACCCCGTCCTTCGTCACCCGCCGGCCGCCGAGTCGCAGCAGCCTTTCCCGCACCGCCTCCGGCAGGCTGGGGCTGCGGGCGATGTCGAAGCGGAGCTGGACCGCCGTCTCCACCTTCTGGATGTTCTGCCCGCCGGCGCCGGAGGCGCGCAGGAACTCCTCGACCAGCTCGCTCTCCTCGAGGCTGATGCGCGGCGTGACCGCGATGCGGCTCATGCCGGCGGCAGCAGCGGGGCGGCCGGCTGCTCGTCCTTCAGCGCCACCCCGGTCTCGCCGAGCTGCAGCGCGGCGGCGGCCAGCCAGGCCAGCTTCTCCGCCGCCTGGGCCGGGGACAGGCCGCCGGGGCGGATGTTGGAGATGCAGTTGCGCTCGGCATCCGTCCGGCCGCGGCGGGGCGCATGGGTGAGGTAGAGGCCCAGCGAGTCGAGCGCCGTCAGCCCCGGCCGCTCGCCGATCAGCATCGCCACCAGCCCGGCGCCCATGGCGCCGCCGATCTCGTCGCCCAGGGCGACGCGGGCCTGGTCGGCGACGACGATGGGCGCCACCTCCAGCCCGGCCCGGCGCAGCAGGGGCAGGGCGGCGGCGATCACGGCGGGTGCCTGGGCCTGGACGCCCGTGGCGCAGAGCCCGTCCGCGACGACGAAGAGGAAGGCGCCCGGCGCCGCCGGCAGGCGCACCAGGTCGTCCTCCCGCAGCCGGCGCCCGAGATCCGGGCGCAGCAGGTAGCTGCGCCGGTCGGCTGCCCGGCTGGCGACGCGCACTACCGGCAGGCCGAGCGGCACCAGCGCCGTCCCGAGCGCGGCATGGTCCAGCGAGGAATGCACCGCATCACGCGCCCTGGCATGCGCTTCCTGGAAGTCGAGATGCGCCGCGGTGGGCAGCCCGTTGCCGGCGCGGCCGAGGGCCACGCGGGCGGCGGTGAAGCGCCGCAGGTCGGTCCAGCGGGCGGGGCGCCCCGCCTCCTCCGCCGGCGCGGCGCCGCCGCGGACCATCGCGCCCCCCGTCCCCGCTGCCGCCGCGTCCGTCATGCCAGCCCCACCAGGGCCGGGGCGAGGCGCGCGGGAAGCTCGCCGCCATCGCGGCTGCCGGTCTCGATCCCCATGCGGTCCATCCAGGCGGCGAATTCCGGCGCCGGCCGCTTGCCCAGCGCCGCGCGCAGGTACAGCCCGTCATGGAAGCTGGTGCTCTGGTAGGCCAGCATCACGTCATCCGCCCCGGGCACGCCCATCACATAGGTCACGCCGGCGACGCCCAGCAGCGTCAGCAGCCCGTCCATGTCGTCCTGGTCGGCCTCGGCATGGTTGGTGTAGCAGACATCCACCCCCATCGGCAGGCCGAGCAGCTTGCCGCAGCAATGATCCTCCAGCCCCGCGCGGGTGATCTGCTTGCCGTCGAACAGGTATTCCGGGCCGATGAAGCCGACCACGCTGTTCACCAGCAGCGGCGAGAACTCGCGCGCCACGGCATAGGCCCGCGCTTCCACCGTCTGCTGGTCGCAGCCCTGATGCGCATCGGCCGACAGCGCGCTGCCCTGCCCGGTCTCGAAATACATGACGTTGTCGCCGATGGTCCCGCGGTGCAGGGACAGCGCGGCCTCCCGCGCCTCCTTAAGCAGCGCGAGGGAGACGCCGAAGCTGCGGTTCACCCCTTCCGTCCCGCCGATGGACTGGAACACCAGGTCGATGGGGGCGCCACGCTCGATCGCCAGCAGGCTGGTGGTGACATGCGCCAGCACGCAGGTCTGGGTGGGGATGGCGTAGCGGTCCCGCACCGCATCCAGCAGGCCGAGCAGGCGGATGGTGTTGTCCAGGTTGTCGGTCGCAGGGTTGACGCCGATGACGGCATCCCCCGCGCCCAGCAGCAGCCCGTCCAGGATGGCGGCGGCGACGCCGCGCGGGTCGTCCACCGGGTCGTTCGGCTGCAACCGGATGGACAGCGTGCCGGGCAGGCCGATGGTGTTGCGGAAGCGGGTGGTGACGCGGCATTTCGCGGCGATCGCCACCAGATCCTGCAGCCGGCAGATTTTTGTCAGTGCCGCCACCATCTCGGGCGTCAGGCCGGGGGCGAGGGCCGCCAGGGCTTCGGGCGTCGCGGCCTCGCCCAGCGCCCAATCGCGGAAGCCGCCGACCGTGAGGTGCGCCACGGGCGCGAAGGCGGCGGCATCATGCCGGTCCTGGATCAGCCGGGTGACCTCGTCCGCCTCGTAGGGGATCACCGCCTCCGCCAGGAAATGGCGCAGGGGCAGGTCGGCCAGGGCGCGCTGGGCCGCGACGCGCTCCTGCGCCGTCTCCGCCGCCACCCCGGCCAGCACATCGCCCGAGCGCAGCGGCGTCGCCCGCGCCAGCAGGGTGCGCAGATCCGGGAAGACGTACCGGGTGCCGCCGACCGCATGCGTGAACGCCATGGCTGCCTCCTCTCGGCCCCGGGTCTAGCAAGCCCTGGGCCGGTCTTGCCAGCGCCGGGCCGGCGCGGGATGGTGCGGGCCAGCATTCGGGGGAAACGCATGCAGCCCGCCCAGCCGGCCGAGGACTGGCCGGACCAGATCTATGCCCTGCTGAAGGAACACGGCATCCGCCAGGTCGCCCTGGTGCCGGATGCCGGGCATTCCCGCCTGATCAAGCGCTGCCTGGCCGACAACGACATGCAGGTGGTGACCCTGACCACGGAGGAGGAGGGCATCGGCATGCTCTTCGGCGCCTGGCTGGGCGGCGAGAAAGGCGTGCTGCTGATGCAGAGCAGCGGCGTCGGCAACTGCATCAACATGCTGTCGGTGCCGATCGCGCACCGCACGCCCTGCCCGATGATCGTGACCATGCGCGGCGACTATGGCGAGTTCAACCCCTTCCAGGTGCCGATGGGCAATGCCACCCAGGCGGTGCTGGAAGCCATGGGCACGCTGGTGAAGCGCGCCGACACGCCGGAGGATGTGGCGCCGACCGTCAACGCGACGCTCCGCATGGCCTTCAACACCTACCGCCCGACCGCGACGCTGATCGGCCAGCGCGTCATCGGCGCCAAGACCTTTGGCAAGTGAGGGGCGGGGAGTGACCGCGATGATCGAGACGGGGGCGAGCGGCAAGCTGGCGCGGCGGTCCGTGGTGCAGGCGCTGCTGCAGGACCGCGGGGACCTGCTGGTGATCGGCGGGCTGGGCGCGCCGGCCTGGGACATCACCGCGGCGGGGGATGACCCGCGCAACCTGCCGCTCTGGGGCGGCATGGGCGGCGCCGCCGTCATGGGCCTGGGCCTCGCCCTGGCGCAGCCGACCCGGCCGGTGCTGGTCATCACCGGCGATGGCGAGATGCTGATGGGCGTGGGGTCGCTGGCGACCATCGCCACCAAGCAGCCGCGCAACCTGTCCATCCTGGTGCTGGACAACGAGCACTACGGCGAGACCGGCATGCAGGAGACGGCGACGCGCCACGGCGTGGACCTGGCCGGCATGGCGAAGGCCGCCGGCATCGCCGACAGCCGCCGCGTGACGACGGCGGAGGAGGTGCTGGCGCTCCGCGCCGCCATCCGCGCCGGCGCCGGGCCGCTCTTTGCCCAGATCAAGGTGGACGAGAAATCCGAGCCGCTGGCCCTGCCGCCGCGCGAAGCCAGCATCCTGCAGGCGCGGATGCGGGAGGCGATCCTGGGCCCGGCGGCGCATCTGCAATGAACCAGGGCGGATGGCCTGCCCATCCGACCACGCGAACCGCTTCGGGTCGTTGATTCCAGGGCGGGTTCACGCGGCGCGGCGCGGCGTCCAGGCCGCGCCGCGGTCCGCCCTGGCGCTGGCCGGCAGGCAGGGGAGGGAGGAAGGCATGCGGCGTCGCCTTTTGCTCGGCTCGGCCGACCTGCTGCTGGCGCGCGGTGCCGCCGCGCAGGGGGCCGCCGGCGCCTGGGCGCCGGACCGGCCGGTGCGCCTGCTGGTCGGCTTCGCCGCCGGCGGCAGTTCGGATGTCACCGCCCGGCTGGTGGCGCAGGCGATGAGCGAGCGCCTGGGCCAGCCGGTGCTGGTGGAGAACCGCCCGGGCGCCGCCGGCAACATCGCGGCCGAGGCGGTGGCGCGGGCGGCGCCGGATGGCCACACGCTGCTGTTCGGCGTGAGCAGCACGCTGGCGGCCAATCGCTGGCTCTATCGCACGCTGCCCTTCGACACGCTGCGCGACTTCGCGCCGCTGTCGCAGGTTTCCGTCATCCCGAACCTGATCGTGGTGAACCCGCAACTGCCGGTGCGCAGCATCCCGGAGCTGATCGCCTATGCCAAGGCGAATCCCGGCCGGCTGAATTACGGCAGCGCCGGCGCCGGCACATCCCTGCACATGGCCTCCGCCAGCTTCGCGGCGCGGGCTGGCCTCGAGATGGTGCATGTGCCCTACCGGGGCGGCGCGCCGGCCGCCACAGACCTGATCGCCGGCAAGATCCAGATGATCGCCTCCCCCATGGTGGAGGTGGTCGGCGCGGTGCAGGCCGGGCAGTTGCGGGCGCTGGCCGTCACCACCGCCCGCCGATCGCCCTTGTTGCCGGAGGTGCCGACGGTGGCGGAGACGCTGCCGGGCTTCGAGATCCCGCTCTGGAACGGCATCCTGGCCCCCGCCGCCACGCCGCCGGCCGCCGTCGCGCGCCTGTCGGCCGAGATCGGGGCCGCGCTGCGGACCGAGGAGCTGCGCCGCCGCCTGCTGGAGCAGGGAAGCGAGCCGGCCCCGAGCACGCCCGAGCAATTCGCCGACTTCATCCGCGCCGAGATCCCGCGCTGGGCGGAGATCGTCCGCCTGTCCGGCGCCACCGCCGACTAGATCAAGGGAATACCAGGATGCCGCATGTCATCTGCCTGCGCTCGGTCCATGAGGAAGCGCTGGCCAAGCTGCGGAACGCCCCGGGCGTGACGCTGGAGGTGCTGGACCCGGTGAATGCGGAGACCATCGCCCGCGCCATGCCCAAGGCCGATGCGATCATCGTCCGCGCCACCCGGATCGACCGCGACTTCCTGCAGCATGCGCCGAACCTCCGCATCGTCGCCCGCCACGGGGTCGGCTACGATGCGGTGGATGTGGAGGCGCTGACCGAGCGCGGCATCCCGCTGACCGTGACGCCGGACGCCAATGCGGTGAGCGTCGCCGAGCATGCGATGATGCTGATGCTGAACATCGCCCGCGGCACCGCGGCCTACGACGCCAAGGTGCGCAAGCTGGAATGGATCAACCCGCCGGTGCCGCAGACCTTCGACCTGGCCGGGCGCACCGTGCTGGTGATGGGCTTCGGCCGGATCGGCGGGCGCGTGGCCCGGCTGTGCGCCGCCTTCGGGATGAATGTCCAGGTGCGCGATCCCTTCGTCCCGCAGAACACCATCAAGGGCGCCGGCTTCACGCCGGTGAAGGACCTGCACGCGGCACTGGCGGCGGCGGATGTCGTCACCATCCACCTGCCCAGCAACAAGGACACGCGCGGCTTCGTCAATGGCGAATTCATCGCCGCCATGAAGCCCGGCGGCGTGCTGATCAACACCGCCCGCGGCACGCTGGTGGAGGAGAAGCCGCTGGCCGCCGCGCTGGCCTCCGGCCATCTCGCCGCGGCGGGGCTGGACGTGTTCTGGGAGGAGCCGGCGCGGGCCGACAACCCGCTGCTCGGCCTGCCGAACGTGGTGCTGACGCCGCATTCGGCGGCGGCGACCGAACAATCCTTCCGGCGCATGGGCCTGTCCTGCGCCGACAGCATCCTGGCCTGCTTCGAGAACCGCCTGGACGAGGACGTGGTCATCAACAAGGAGGTGCTGCGCGGCAACGCGTAGCGATCACCACATGGTGGACAACCCGCTTCTGACCCTGGCCGAGCACGCGGCATCCTGGCGGACGCGGCCGCTGCCGCCCGATGTCGCGCATCATGCGCGTCGCGCGCTGATCGACTGGTTCGCGGCGCTGCTGCCCGGCCTGTCGAAGCCGCCCGCCACCCTGCTGGCGGCCGCAATGGCGGCGGAGCGCGGGCCGGGCCGGTCCATCTGCTACGTGGATGGCCGGCCCGGCCCCCTGCGCCACGCCGCGCTGCTGAACGCGACCGCCAGCCACACGGTGGAGTTCGACGACATCTTCCGGGACGCCGGCTACCATCCGGGCTGCCCGACCATCGCGCCGGCGCTGGCCGCCGTGCAGCAGCAGGGCGGCACGATGGACGACCTGCTGCGGGCCATCGTGGCCGGCTACGAGGTTTCCTGCCGCATCGGCATGGCGGTGCAGCCCAGCCACTACAGGAACTGGCACACCACCGGCACGGTCGGCACGTTCGGCGCGGCGGTGGCGACCGCGGTGGCGCTCGGCTGCGATTCGGAAAAGATCGCGCATGCGATCGCCACCGCCGCCACCTTCGCCGGCGGCCTGCAGCAGGCCTTCCTGTCCGACAGCATGTCGAAGCCGCTGCATCCCGGCCATGCCGCGGATGCCGGCGCGCTGGCGGCCATCGGCGCTGCGGCGGGGGTGACCGGCGCGCTGGACGCGCTGCATGGACCGAAGGGCTTCGCCGCCGCCACCAGCGAGGACACCGGCAAGTGGGACAAGGCGCTGGCCGATCTCGGCCGCCGCGTCTGCATCACCGAGATGACCTTCAAGAACCATGGCTGCTGCGGCCATATCTTCGCCGCGCTGGATGCGGTGCGCGACCTGCAGCGGGAGAATGGCTTCACCGCCGGCGACGTCGCGCGGATCCATGTCGGCGGCTATGGCCCGACCAAGAGCATCTGCGACCGCCCGAGCATCACGACCGAGCAGGAAGCGCGCTTCTCCGTCCAGTTCACCATGGGGGCCCTGCTGGTGCTGGGCGGCGTGCGCATCGCCGCCTTCTCGCCGGAGAACCTGGCGAATCCCGCCATCCGCGCGGTGATGCCGAAGGTGACGGTGGAGCTGGACCCGGAACTGGCCGATGCCTATCCGGCGAAGCGCGCCGCCAAGGTCCGGGTGGAGCTGGCGGATGGCAGGCGGCTCGACCGCTACCAGCCGACGCGGAAGGGCGACCCGGATGCGCCGCTGTCGGATGCCGAGCTGTCGGAGAAATTCCGCGAGCTCTGCGACCCGGTGATCGGCGCCGAGGCGTCGGCGGGCCTGCTGGCGGCGCTGTGGCAGGGCGATGCGGTGCCGGGCCAGCTGCCCAGCCCGCTGCGCGCCGCGGCGGAATAGCCGCCGGCCCGGGGCGGGCCGGCGTCAGAAGGCCGGCCAGTCGTCCAGCGAGTCGATCTCGGCCCAGCCGCGGGCGCAGGCCTTCGCGGGCGGCAGGCCGCGGAAGATCGCCGCTTCCGCCCAGCGGCGCCGCAGCAGGCCGAGCAGCGGCTTGTCGCCCTGCTTGATCCATTTGCGCATCTCGCCGGGCACCGCGGCGAGGTCACCGGCATTCAGCCGCTTGAGCAGGGTGGACCCCGCCAGGGCGTCGCCGCCGAGATTGTAGGTCCAGGAGATCAGCGCGGCCGCCTGGCACAGCGACAGCGGCGGCCTGACCAGCCGGGCGACATCCTGCGCGGCGCCCGCCATGTCGCGCAGCAGCAGGCTTTCCGCCTCGGCCTCGGTCACCGGTGGCGTCAGCGGCGAGATCGGCCTGCCCTTGGCGTCGCGGGTGGTGCCATAGCCGATCGTCCAGGTGCCGCCGGCCTGCGCGCCGTTGTCGTCATAGGGCGTTGCGGAGAAGCCTTCGATCCGCTGGAGCACGGCGGTCGCGGCATGCGGCACGCTTCGGCGGTCCCAGGTCGCGGCAAGGTCCTCGGTCTCCGACATGGCTGGCCCCCTGTCCGGCAGGACAGGAAGGCTAGCAGCAACGCATCGGGCCGCAATGAAATTGACGCGTCTGGGTTGTGCGCTGCCGCACTGCGTCGCGCACCGGGTTGGTGCCGCGGCGCGTGCGGCCCGTCCGGGTCAGCGGAACTGCGCCGGCAGCCAGAGCGAGAGGGCCGGGACATAGGTGACGAGGCCTAGGACGATCAGCATGGCCAGGTAGAAGGGGCCGCTGGTCTTGGTCGCGTCCCACATGCTCACTTTGCCGACGGCGCAGGCGACGAACAGCGCCGGCCCGACCGGCGGGGTGATCAGCCCGATGCCCAGGTTGACGATCAACACCACGCCGAACTGCACCGGGTCCATCCCCAGCGCCTTGACCACCGGCAGGAAAATCGGCGTGCCGATCATGATCAGCGGCGCCATGTCCATGAAGGTGCCCAGCACCAGTAGGATGACGTTGATCAGCAGCAGGGTCAGCAGCGGGTCCTCGGTGATGCCCTTCATCAGCGCCACGGTCTGCGCCGGCACCTGCAGCAGCGCCATCAGCCAGCCGAAGGCGGTCGCCGTGCCGATGATCAGCATGACCATGCCGGTGGTCCGCACCGCGCCGCCCACCGCTTCGGTGAAGCCCTGCCAGCCCAGGCTGCGATAGACCAGCACCGTCACCAGCAGGGCGTAGAGCACGGCGACGCAGGCGCTCTCCGTCGCGGTGAAGATGCCGCTGCGGACGCCGGCGAAGATGATGACGATCAGCATCAGGCCGGGCAGGGCCGCGACCATCAGCCGCAGCAGCGCGCCCCAGCCGGGAAAGGCTTCCCGCGGGTAGCCGCGGCGGATGGCGACCAGCCAGGCGACCACCATCAGCGTCAGCATCATGATCAGGCCGGGGATGATGCCGGCGGTGAACAGATCCGCCACGCTGATCGCACCGCCGGCGGCGATGACATAGAGGATCATGTTGTGGCTGGGCGGGATCAGCAGGTCGATCAGCGCGGCATTGGCGGTGATGTTCACCGCGTATTCCGGCGCGTAGCCGCGCGCCTTCATCTGCGGGATCATCACGCCGCCGACCGCGCTGGCATCGGCGACCGCCGAGCCCGACACGCCGCCGAACAGCGTCGCCGCCACGATGTTCACCTGCCCCAGCCCGCCGCGGAGATGCCCGACCATGGCGGCCGCCAGCGCCACCAGCCGGTCGGCGATCTGGCCGCGCAGCATCAGGTCGCCGGCGAAGACGAAGAACGGGATGGCCAGCATGGAGAAGATGTTCATGCCGGAGGCAAGCTGCTGGAACACCACCACCGGCGGCAGGTCCATGTACAGCACCGTCGCCAGGCTGGCGGCGCCCAGCGCGAAGGCGACCGGCGTGCCGATCAGCAGCAGCAGCGTGAAGCTGCCGAGAAGGACCGTGAGTTCCAAAACGCAGACTCCTGGGTTCCAAGGGCCTTTCGGCCTTTGGCGGGAGAGCGCGAGAGGGCAGAGCCCTCTCGCTAGGCGTCCGTCAGCAAGGTGTGCTCGGGCACCCCGGCCGGCGCCTGCCCGGTGACGGCATGTGCCAGCAGCCGTTCCAGCCCGAACAGCGTGATGAGCAGCCCGCCCACCACCAAGGGCAGGTATTCCACCGTGCCCGGCAGGCCCAGCGTCGGCAGCGTCGCGTCCCAGACTTCCAGCGCCAGGTCGGCGCCGTAGAAGGCCATGGCCGCGCCGAAGACCGTGACCACCAGGTCCGACAGCACGCGGAAGATGCGCGTGACGGGCGCCGGCAGCACGTCCCGCAGCGTGTCGAAGCCCATGTGGAAGCCTTCGCGCACACCGGCCGCCGCGGCGCCCAGGATGACCCAGGCCAGCAGCAGCAGCGCGCTGGCCTCGGCCCAGGCGGGCGTGTCGTTCAGCACGAAGCGGCCGAAAACGCCCCAGGCGACGACCAGCACCATGGCCACCAGCGCGATGCCCGACAGCAGGATGGCGATGCGCGACACCACCGCCAGCGCCGCGCCCACGCCGCGGTGCAGGGACTGCATGGCGCTCAGGCCGCCCGGATGCGCTCGACCAGCGACTTGAGCTTGGCGTCCTTGACGAACTGGTCGTAGACCGGCTGCGTCAGCTTCGCATAGGCGGCCTTGTCGGCCTGCACCATCTGGGTCCCGCCGGCGACCACCTTGGCGCGCGCCTCGTCCTCCATCGCGGCCCAGAGCCTGCGCATGTGCGGCACGCTCTCCTTCGCCGCCTGGCGCATGATCTCCTGGTCGGCCTTCGCCAGCTTGTCGAAGCTGCGCTTGCTCATCGCCAGGATCTCGGGGGAGTTGCTGTGCTCCGTCCGCGTGTAGAATTTCGCCACCTCGAAGTGGCGGGACGTGAAGTAGGTCGGCTCGTTGTTCTCGGCGCCGTCCACCACGCCGGTCTGCAGCGCGGAATAGACCTCGCCGAAGGGCAGCGGCGTGGCGTTGGCGCCGAAGGCGCGCATCAGCGCCACCCACATGTCGGATTGCTGCACGCGGATCTTCAGGCCCTTGAGCTGCGCCGGCTCCTGCACCGCATGCGGCTTGGTGTAGAAGCTGCGCGCGCCGCTGTCGTAGTAGGCGAGGGTGATGAGCCCGTAGGAGGTGGTGTCGCGGCCGATCTCCTCGCCGATCGGGCCGTCCATCACCTTGTGCATGTGCGGCGTGTCGCGGAACAGGAAGGGCAGGCCCATGGCGATGGTGGCCGGCACCAGGTTGTTCAGCGGCGCGGTGTTCACCCGGGTGAAGTCGATGACGCCGAAGCGCGTCTGCTCCAGCGTGTCCTTCTCCTCGCCCAGCTGGCGGGAATGGAACATCTGGATCCTGATGCGGCCGCTGGTGCGCTCCTCCACCAGCTTGCCCATGAATTTCACGCCCTCGATGGTCGGGTAGCCGTCGGGGTGGATGTCGGCGGCGCGCAAGGTGACGCCCTGGGCGGCGGCGCGGTTGGCGACGAAGGGCGTCGCCAGCGGGACGGCGGCCAGGGCGCCGAGGATGCCGCGGCGGGACGGGGTGACGATGGTCATGGAAGCCTCCTCCTCGGCCCGGGATGGTCTTCCGCCGCCCGGGCATATGGCACTGCCATAGCAGATGGCAGAGAGGACCGGGAAGGCCGCTCCGCCAGGATTGTTCCGCGGCCATGGCGGCGCGGCGCCGGCGGATGAACGCCGCATCGCGGCGGGTCGCCGGCGCCGGGGCCAGGCCGCGGCGCGCCGTTCAGGCCGCCGCCTGGCGCGCCAGCAGGCCCCAGCCGGCCAGCAGGTC
>NZ_SMOA01000170.1 GCF_004353985.1 Paracraurococcus ruber
CCGGCGCCGGCCGCGCTCCGGCGCCGCCGCCGGGCACGCCGGCCAGTACGCCGCTCGGCCCGTTCGAGACCATCGCGCGGCAGGCGCTGGTGGTGGATTTCGACACCGACGCGGTGCTGCTGGAGAAGAATGCGGAGGAGCGGATGCCGCCCTCCTCCATGTCGAAGCTCATGACGATGTACGTCGTCTTCGACATGCTGAAGAAGGGCCGCCTGCAGCCGGACCAGCAGCTGCCGGTCAGCGAGCGCGCCTGGCGCATGGGCGGGTCCAAGATGTTCGTCCAGATCGGCAACCAGGTGCCGGTGGATGCGCTGATGCGCGGCGTCATCGTGCAGTCCGGCAATGATGCCTGCATCGTCTTCGCCGAGGCGATCAGCGGCAGCGAGCAGCAATTTGCCGAGCTGCTGACGCAGGAGGCGCGGCGGATCGGGCTGACCGACAGCAATTTCCGCAACTCGACCGGCTGGCCGGACCCGGAGCACCGGATGACCTGCCGCGACCTGGCCCGGCTGGCCAAGCGGATCATCACCGACTTCCCGGAATACTACCGCATCTACAACGAGCGCAGCTTCACCTGGAACAACATCAGCCAGGAGAACCGCAACCCCACCCTGGCCCGGGTGCCGGGCGCCGATGGCCTCAAGACCGGCCATACCGAGGAAGCGGGCTATGGCCTGACCGCCAGCGCGAAGCGCGGCGACCGCCGGCTGATCATGGTGTTCAACGGCCTGCCCACCATGCGCGCCCGCGCCGAGGAGAGCGAGCGGCTGCTGGAATGGGGCTTCCGCGAGTTCGAGAACGTGGTGCTGTTCAAGGCGGCGGATGTGGTGGAGGAGGTGCCGGTGCATCTCGGCACCCGCCGGACCGTGCCGCTGGTCGGCGGCAAGGACATGATCGTGACCCTGCCGCGCAGCTGGCGGAACCGGCTGCAGGCGCGGCTGCAATACGAGGCGCCGGTGCAGGCGCCGGTGCTGAAGGGGCAGGAACTGGGCAAGCTGCTGGTCAGCGGCCAGGGCGTGCCGAACCTGCAGCTGCCGCTGCTGGCCGGCGCGGATGTGGAGCGGCTGGGGCTGATCCCGCGCATCCCGGCGGTCATCGGCTCCTGGTTCGCGGGAAGCTAGGTGGCAGCGGGCACCGCCGGGCCGGTCGCCACGGCAAGGGGGCGCCGCGGGCCCGGCCGCGGGGCGGGCGCATGACCGCCGGGCCGCCGCGCGGCCGCTTCATCACGCTGGAAGGCGGGGAGGGGGCGGGAAAGTCCACCCAGGCGCGGCGGCTGGAAGCGGCGCTGGCCGAGGCCGGGCATCGCGTGCTGCGTACCCGCGAGCCGGGCGGCGCGCCGGGGGCGGAGGCGATCCGCGGCGTGCTGCTGAACCAGGGGCCCTGGGACGGCGTCGCCGAATGCATGCTGCATTTCGCCGCGCGCCGGGACCATGTCGTCAGCACCATCCGCCCGGCCCTGGCGGCCGGCACCTGGGTGGTCTGCGACCGCTTCGCCGACAGCACCATGGCCTACCAGGTCTTCGGCCAGGGCGTGCCACGCGCGGTCTTCGACGCGCTGGCCGCGGTGGCGCTGGAGGGGCTGCGGCCGGACCTGACCCTGGTCCTCGACATCGGCCCCGAGCAGGGGCTGGCCCGCGCCGCGGCGCGCGGCGAGACCAACCGCTACGAGGCGCTGGATCCGGCCTTCCACGAACGGGTCCGGGCCGGCTTCCGGGCGATCGCCGCGGCGGAGCCGGAGCGCTGCGCGGTGCTGGACGCGACGGCGGCGCCCGAGGGGGTCGCGGCGGCAATCCTGGGGCTGGTGCGCACCCGCCTCGGCGCATGACGCCGACCGAGGTCGAGCGGATCAAGCTGACCGCCAATGCCATCGACCGCGCCTCGACGGCGACGCTGAATGCCGGCGTCATCCTGCCGCTGGCGGGGCTGAGCCTGCTGCCGGGGCGGATTTCGCTGGTGGATGTGCTGGCGACTGCCTACATCTGGGGCACCGTCGCGCTGGCGCTGCACCTCGCGGCCCGGCGCCTGCTGCGGAGCCTCGATCCCTGAGGCCCGCCCCTGGGAGCCTGGCGTGAGCCTGAACACCGACCTCCTCATCGCATCCCTCGCCATCGGGCTGCCGCTGGTCGGCCTGGTCTGGGGCTATGTGCTGCTGGAGGAGCGCCGCGCCCGGGTGCGGCGGGCCGCCGGGGCACCCCCGGCCAAGGGCTGACCGGGCCGCGGTTCCGCGCCGGCCTGCCCTGGCGCGCATCCGCCATGCGCCGCCGCTGCTAGCCGATCGCGGGGCCGCGCGCCGGGCCGCTCCCGGCATGGCGCGACCCGCTCTATAGCGGCTTGCGCGCTCTTCTGAACGCGCAAGCCGCTATAGCCTGTTGATTGCAGAGCGGATTCACCCGTCCGGGCGTTCACGCCCTCCCGCGATCCGCTCTAGTCTGCCGGCGTGACCCTGCCGCCCGAGCCCCGCGCCAATCCCGACCTGGTCGGGCATGACGACCCCGCCCGCACGCTGGAGGAAGCCGCCCGGTCCGGCCGGCTGCACCATGCCTGGCTGCTCGCCGGGCCGCCCGGGGTGGGCAAGGCGACCCTCGCCTACCGCTTCGCCCGCTGGCTGCTGGCCGGGCTGCCGCCGCCGGTCGCCGGGCGGCCGCCGCTGGAGGTGCCTGAGACCCACCCCGCCTTCCGCCGCGTCGCCGCCGCCGCGCATGCCGACCTGTTCACCCTCGCCCCCAATGCCGGGGAGCGCGGGGTGAAGCAGGTGCTGCGGGCCGACGATGCCCGCGCCGCGCTGCGCTTCATGGCCATGACCGCGGCCGAGGGCGGCTGGCGCGGCGTGTTGGTGGAGAACCTCGAGCAGTCGGAGCGCGAGGTGGTGCAGAACATCCTGCTCAAGACGCTGGAGGAGCCGCCGCCGCGCACCGTGCAGGTGATCGTGACGGCGGCGCCGGACCGGCTGCTGCCCACCATCCGCAGCCGCTGCCGGCGGCTGGACCTGGCGCCGCTGCCGATCCCGGCGATGGAGGGGCTGCTGGCCCGCTGGCTGCCGGACCATCCGGGGCCGGAGCGGCTCGGCATCGCCGCCATCGCCGATGGCTGCCCGGGGACCGCGCTGGCGCTCGCCGAGGGCGACGGGCTGGCGCTGCAGCGGCTGGTCGAGCAGGTCTTCGCCGAGCTGCCGCGGCTGGATCCGCGCCGGGTGCATGTCATCGCCGATGGCGTCGCCGGCCGCCGGGACGCCCAGGCGCTGGCCGTCTTCTTCGCCCTGCTGCGCCGCGCGCTGGCAGCCGGGCTGCGGCAGGCCGGGCGAGGGGGGGCGGCCCCCTGGCTCGCCGGACGGTCGCTGGCGGACTGGTCCCTGCTCTGGGACCGGCTGGGGCGGCTGGCCGAGGCGGCGGAGAAGCTCAACCTCGACCGCCGGCAGACGGTGCTGACCGGCCTCGGCCTGCTGGCGCAGCGCTGACGGCCGGCGCCGCAGCGGGTGGTGGAATTCCCGGCCCGCCCGTCGTAAAGCGCGGGGGACATGCGGGAGCGGATCGCGGCGGGCCGGCAACGGCCCGGTGCGTGCATCCGCTCCATACACAAGGCCCTGCGGCGGCGCGGCGTTCGACCCTGGACGCAGGCCGCGATGGGTGGCCCGGCAGCGGGCGGATCGAAGGGCAGCCGGATGGCACGCTTCTACTACACGACGCCCATCTACTACGTGAACGACAAGCCGCATATCGGCCACGCCTACACCTCCCTCGCCACGGATGTGCTGGCGCGCTGGAAGCGGCTGGAGGGGCACGAGGTCTTCTTCCTCACCGGCACGGACGAGCATGGCCAGAAGGTGGAGAAGGCGGCGCTGGATGCCGGCATGGCGCCGCAGGCGTTCACCGACCAGGTGAGCCGGAGCTTCCGCGTGCTGGCCGAGCGCATGGGCTTCTCCAACGACGACTTCATCCGCACGACGGAGCCGCGGCATGTCCGCGCCTGCCAGGCGCTGTGGGAGGAGCTGGTCCGCCGCGACGAGATCTATCTCGGCGCCTATGAGGGCTGGTACGCCGTCCGCGACGAGGCCTTCTACGGCCCCGACGAGCTGACCGAGCGCGACGGGGTGAAATATGCGCCGAGCGGCGCGCCGGTCGCCTGGGTGAAGGAGCCGTCCTACTTCTTCCGCCTGTCGAAATGGCAGGGCTGGCTGCTGGACTTCTACCGGGACGAGGAGCGCTTCATCGCCCCGGCGTCGCGCCGGAACGAGGTCATCCGCTTCGTCGAGTCCGGGCTGCAGGACCTGTCCATCAGCCGCACCAGCTTCACCTGGGGCATCCCGGTGCCGGGCGACCCGGCGCATGTGATGTATGTCTGGCTGGATGCGCTGACCAACTACATCACCGCCGCCGGCTATCCGGACACGGGGGCGGGACGCTGGAAATTCTGGCCGGCCGACGTGCATTTCGTCGGCAAGGACATCGTCCGCTTCCACGCCATCTACTGGCCGGCCTTCCTGCAGGCGGCCGGGATCGCCCCGCCGAGGCGCGTCTTCGCGCATGGCTGGTGGACGATCGAGGGGCAGAAGATGTCGAAGTCGCTCGGCAATGCCATCGACCCGCTGGCGCTGATCGAGGAGTACGGGCTCGACCCGCTGCGCTACTTCCTGCTGCGGGAGGTGCCCTTCGGCAATGACGGCGATTTCTCCCGCGCCGCGCTGATCGGACGGGTGAACGGGGAGCTGGCGGATACGCTCGGCAACCTGGCGAACCGGACGCTGTCGCTGATCCAGCGGAATTGCGACGGTGCGCTGCCGGCGCTGGCCGAGGCTGCGGAGGCGGATGCCGAGCTGTTGCAGGGGCTGGAGAGGCTGCCGGCGACGGTCGCGGCGCATCTCGAGGCGCAGGAGTTCCACCTGGCGCTGGAAGCCATCATGGCGCAGGCGCGCGGGGCGAATGGCTACATCACGGTCCAGCAGCCCTGGGCGCTGAAGAAGACCGACCCCGCCCGCATGACAGTGGTGCTGCGCAACCTGCACACGGCGCTGCGCGTCTTCGCCACCGTCCTGCAACCCTTCATGCCCGGCACCATGGCGGCGATGCTCGACCAGCTCGGCGTGCCGCAGGAGGCGAGGGGGCTCGCCGACCTCGCCACGCCGCTGCCCGCCGGCGCGCGCCTCCCGCCGCCGGCGCCGCTGTTCCGGAAGATCGAGGCCGCCGCCTGACTCATGCTGATCGATAGCCATTGCCATCTCGACCACTTCTCCGACGAGGAGGTCGGGGAGATCGTCCAGCGCGCCCGTGCCGCCGGCATCGGCCGCCTCGTCACCATCGGCACCCGCGTCCAGCAGGCCGCCGCGGTGAAGGCGCTGGCCGAGCGCTTCGAGGATGTCTGGGGGACCGTCGGCGTCCACCCGCACAATGCCGGGGAGGAGGCGGGGGCGCCCTCGGTCGATGACCTCGTCGCGCTGGCCGACCATCCCCGGATCATCGGCATCGGCGAGGCCGGGCTCGACTATTTCTACGACAAGGCCCCGCGCGAGGCGCAGCAGGAAGGGTTCCGCCGGCATATCCGCGCCGCCCGGATCACCGGGCTGCCGCTGGTCATCCATGCCCGGCAGGCCGATGACGACATCCTGGCGATCCTGCGGGAGGAAACCGCCGCGGGCGGCCCCTTCGGCTTCCTGCTGCACTGCTTCTCCTCCGGCGCCGACCTGGCGCGGCAGGCGGTGGCGATGGGGGGCTATGTCTCCTTCTCCGGCATCCTGACCTTCCCGAAATCGCCGGAGATCCGGGCGGTGGCGGCCGAATTGCCGGCCGAGCGCATCCTGGTCGAGACCGACAGCCCCTATCTCGCCCCCGTGCCGCTGCGCGGGAAGCGCTGCGAGCCGGCCTATGTCGCGCACACCGCGAAGGTCCTGGCCGAGACCCGCGGCGCGACCATCGCCGAGATCGAGGCGCTGACCACCGCGAACTTCTTCCGCCTGTTCCAGAAGGCCGCGTGAGCCTGCTGCGCGTCACCATCCTGGGCTGCGGCGGGTCCGGCGGGGTGCCGCTGCTGGGCGGCGCCGGGGAGGGCGGCGAATGGGGCGATTGCGACCCGGCCGAGCCGCGCAACCGCCGCACCCGGACCTCCTGCCTCATCGAGGCGCCGACCGGCGAGCGGCTGCTGGTGGATGCCGGGCCGGACCTGCGGCAGCAATTGCTGGCGGTGGGCGCGGCGCGGCTGGACGCCGTGCTGTTCACCCATGCGCATGCCGACCACATCCTGGGCATCGACGACCTGCGGCAGGTGAACCGGCTGGTGGGCCGGCAACTGCCCGCCTATGCCACCCGGACCACGCTGCAGAAGCTGGACGACCGCTTCGACTACGCCTTCCTGCCGCCGACCGAGTTCTTCTTCCGTCCCTCGCTGGACCCGCGGCGGATCGGCTGGGGAGAACGTTTCGAGATTGCCGGCATGGCGGTGGAGGTCTTCCGCCAGGACCATGGCGTCATGGACACGCTCGGCCTGCGGATCGGTGGCTTCGGCTACTCGACCGATGTGGTGAACCTGCCGGAGGAGAGCCTGGCGGCGCTCCAGGGCCTCGATACCTGGGTGGTCGGCTGCTTCCAGCACAAGCCGCACAGCGTGCATGCGCATCTGGAGAAGGTGCTGGACTGGGTGGCGGCGCTGCGGCCGCGGCGGACGGTGCTGACCCATATGGGCCCGGCGATGGACTACCGGGCGCTGTGCCGGTCGCTGCCGCCGGGGGTGGAGCCGGCGCATGACGGCCTGGTGCTCGAGGTGCCGGTGGCCTGACCCGGCGGCAAGGTGGCCGCACCGGCCGTAGCGGCACATCAAGCCATGCCCGGCATCCGGGCCCGGCATCCGGTCATGCGCGCGGATGGCGCTGGGGATCCCGGGGATGCCCGGGCGCGTCTGCCCACCGGGTTGTCCCCAGGCCAAAGTTTTCCATAATAAACCTTATGCGGCTTATATGGTCTGGGGATAAGGCCTGGATGTCCGTGCGGCCCCGACCGCCCGTCCGTATGCCCTCACCTGTCTGCTGGCCCCCCACAGGCCCCCGCCACCTAGCTAGCCCGATCGGCCGCCGCCGGTCCACTGACGCTGGATGTCGCGACGTGTCCAGGTTACCACGGTGATGCGCCCGCGCCACGCCTCGGCCAGCCTCGGCACCGGCATGCCGGGCCACGGCACGGCGCGCCGCGATGGGTCCCGAGCCTGTCCCTGCCTTCGCCGCCGTCCGCGCCGGGCATGGCCTTCGTGGCGTCGGCCGCCCCATCCCGGCGCCGCAGATCGGCCAGCCGGCGGCCCTGCCGCCGCGCTCCTCGTCGCTGCCGCTCGTGACCCGGCCTGACCTGGTCGCGTGCCGTGCCGGCCGCGACCGGCGTCACTGCGGCCCCGCCCGCAACCGGCGTCAGTGGCGATGCGCCTCCGCCGCCACCCGCCGCGCCGCCACGCCCGGCGGCGTCACCACCACGTTCTGCATCATCCCCTGGTCCTCATGGTCCAGGACATGGCAGTGCAGCACGAACTCCCCGATGTAGCGCTGGTAGCGGGTGCGGATCACCACCGTGTAGCCCTGGTTCACCAGCAGCGTGTCCTTCCAGGCATCCTTCATCCCGGCATAGAGCGGGTCGACGGCGAAGGCGTCCTTCCCATCCGCCGTGGTCGCGGACACGACCTGGAACGGATTCACATGGATGTGGAAGGCGTGTGGGAATTGGTTCGCCGTCAGCGTCCATTCCTCGACCCCGCCGAGCGGCAGTTGGCGGTTCACCACGGCTGGATCGTAGGCGGCATTGTCCACCAGATAGGCCGCGGTCGGCTGCGGCGGCGGGCCGCCCGGCGGCTGCGGGTCGAGGTCGTTCACCTGGAATTCCAGCGTCTGCCGGCCGGTCAGCTCCGAGGCCAGGATCGGCCGGTGCCAGGTGAAGGAGGCGAGCCGGATCCCTGCCCTGTCCTGCAGCTCGGCCAGCACCCGGTCGCGCGCCGGGCCGGTCAGCCGGGCCTGCGCGGCCCGCACCAGCGCATCCCGCACCAGGGCGGCGGGCGCCAGCGTCACCCGCTGCGGCGCCGGCAGCACCCGGACGATGCCGAGCAGCGCCTGCGGCTGCAGCGTGCGCGTGGTGGTGGTCGCCGGGTCTGGCTCGTCCACCAGGCAGTAGAGGCCCGGCTCCGGCGCCGCCACCAGCAGGTCGCTGCGGTAGCCGGATTGCAGCCAGTCCACCGCCGTCTCCCGCACCGCCGCGCGGGTCAGCCCGTCGGTCTGGATCTCGAACAGCGGCAGCCGGGCGGCGCCGCAGGCGGAGGCGACGAAGGCCTCCGCCTGGGCGGCCGGCACGCCGCCGGGCGGCACGGCGCGGCCCGGCGCCACCGGCCGCAGGCTGACCCCGATCTGCGCCGCCGTGCCGGCATGCAGCAGCCGCCAGCGCTCCACCCGGCCGGCGGTCATGGTGAAGACCGGCTGCACCTCCCCGTTCACCGTCGTGAAGCGGCCGGTGCCGCCCCAGCCCGGGAAGGGCATGGTGCCGAAGCCGAGCTGCTGGAAGAAGCTCTGGACCAGGCCGGTCTCGCCCTCGGCGCAGGTGAACTGCCCCTTGTCGGCCCCGTCGGCCACGGTCTGCACCAGCCCGTCCCTGAAGCAGCCATAGGGGATCTGGCCGAAGAGCAGCAGCTTCTCCGGCATGCCGCGGGTCAGCACGTCGATGTCGCCGGGCTCGTCCGCCCGGGCGCCGGGCTTGCGGCTGCCCTCGATCACCAGCGCCCCGGCCATGCCGCTGGCCACCTGCAGCGCGGTCGAGCCATGCCGGTGCGGGTGGTACCAGAAGGTCCCGGCCGGGTGGTCGGCGGGGATGTTGTACTCGTACTGGAAGACGCTGCCCGGCCGCAGGTCCAGCAGGACATTGTCGGAATTGCCGGTCGGCGAGACCCAGAGCCCATGGCTGTGCATGTTGGTGCTGTTGAAGCAGCCCGGCCCGTCATGCCCGCCGCCCACCGGGCAATCCGGCTCGGCCGGCAATTCGTTGCGCAACGTCATCCGCACGGTGTCGCCCGGCGTTACCCGGATGGTCGGCGCGACGATGCGGTCCGCCAGCACCCGGGCGCCGCGCGGCAGGCCGGCATCGACATAGCCGCGCAGCCGCACCCGGTCGTGCCGGCCGGTATTAGGGTTCCAGATCCGGCCGGCGACCTCGCGGATGGCCAGGTCGAGGCTGGCCTGCCGCGGCGCCGTGCCGACCGGCCCGCGCAGGCCGGGGGCCGAGAGGCGCCGCGCCTCGCGGCTGTCCCGCTGGATGGTGGCATCGGCCGGGGGCTGGAAGGCCCTCTCCTGCGCCAGCGCCGGGCCGGCCAGCAGGCTAAGCAGCAGGGCAAGGCCCAGGGCGCCGCGCCGCGCCGGGCCGTGGCGGCGCGGCATCCCCGGCCGCCTGGGGGCATGGCGTGGCAGCGGCATGGCGATCCCTCCCGCGGGAGCGTGCCTCGCCCCCTTGCGCGGAAAGCCTAGGCCGGGCCCCCGGCAACCCCGGGTTACAAGAACGCCACCTTCCGGTTGCGCCCCCTGCCCTGGCGCAGCCGGCGGCAGCGAGGCCGGCAGGCCCGCCGGAGCCGGGGCAAGCCCGGCGCGCCCGCACCCCATGGCAGGCGCGCCCCACATCGATCGCGCCAAGGAAGGGCCGGCGGCCGAGTCGCCGGGGGCCGTCGGCTTGCGGGCCTAGGCCGGGGCGATCCTGCATCGGGCCAGTCCCCGCCTCGCCAACGCCGGCGGTCACCGCCCCGGCAGGCCGGCCGGCGACGCCTGCCCCCTCGGCCGCCCCGGATGCGGGCGAGACGCGCCCTGGCGGGCAGGCCGGTCGGGCCTCCCGCCGCCCGGCCGATGCAGGCGGGACGGCCGGCCGCAACTCGCCCGCCGCCGCGGCGACCGGCGCGGGTCACCGCGCGGCCCGCCACCTGCTATGCAGGCCGGCCCGTGACCGAGTCCCCGGATGGCCGGCGGCCGGTCGCCCCGCCCTGCCGGAGAGACCTGGCGATGCCCCCTTCCCCCGACCCCGCCGCCGCGCTGCTGCGGCTGCTCGCCACCATGGCCCGGCTGCGCGACCCGGCGGGCGGCTGCCCCTGGGACCAGGTGCAGGACTTCACGACCATCGCCCCCTACACGATCGAGGAGGCCTACGAGGTCGCCGACGCCGTTGGCCGGGACGACCGGCCGGCGCTGCAGGACGAGCTCGGCGACCTGCTCTTCCAGGTGGTCTACCACGCCCGCATGGCCGAGGAGGAAGGAGCATTTTCCTTCGCCGATGTTGCGGAAACTATTCACAGGAAAATGGTCTCCCGGCATCCGCATGTCTTCGGCGATGCGACGGCCCGCTCCGCCGAGCAGCAGACCAGCGCCTGGGAGGCCCAGAAGGCGCAGGAACGGGCCGCCCGGGCCGAGACCGGCACCCTGGCGGGGCTGCCCGCCGGCCTCCCCGCCCTCACCCGCGCCGCCAAGCTCACCCGCCGCGCCGCGCGGGTGGGCTTCGACTGGCCGGATGCCGCGGCGGTGCTGGACAAGCTGGAGGAGGAGGCGGCGGAGCTGCGGGCCGAGCTGCCCGGCGCCGACCCGGCCCGCCTCAAGGACGAGGTGGGCGACCTGTTCTTCGTGCTGGCCAATCTGGCCCGCAAGCTGGACCTGGACCCGGAGGATTGCCTGCGCGGCGCCAATGCCAAGTTCGAGCGGCGCTTCAACGCCGTTGAGCAACGCCTTGCCCGGCAGGGCCTGAGCCCGGCCGATGCCGGGCTGGAGGCCATGGAGGCCGAGTGGCAGGCGGTGAAGGCGACGGAACGCGGCGCCGCCTGACCGACCGCGCCCGGCGCCGCGCCGCATGGCCGGGCCGCGCCCCGGGGGACGCGGCCCGGCGCCCGGGTGCCAGCGATCCGCGGGGTCCTCGCAGCGCCCGGACCCTTGCGCACCGCTGATCCACGCGCGCCCGCGCCGCGCGGCCTCCCGCTCACCGCCATGACCCGCAGGGCGAGTCCGCGCGCCGCGCAAGCCGCGCCGCGACGCGATCCGCCCTCGGGTCGTGCCTGGCGCCGGCGCGACTCGGCGACGGACAGGCCCCGGCCCACACCCCATCAGCATTCTTGATGGCCCTAAACCCGGCGCCGCAGGGCGGCTGCCTGGGGCTGTAAACCGTTTCACTCGACCTCGGCCAAGCCAGCACACCGCATGAAAATATCTTACAAGTATTTGAAAAGCTTTTGCAAGAATTGCGATGTGCCGCGCCGGGCCAGGAGCAGAGAACTTTTCGGGAACATGGCTGTGCGGCCCATGTCGCTGGCAATGCAGACGCACCATGCCGGGCGATCCCGGACGCGGTGGGTGCACGCCCACCCGTCGCATGACGCAGCGCCATCCGGCGCGGCGCGGCCTGCGGCGCCGCGCGCGGCCATGCGGCGCGGCGTCCGGGCAGTCCCCGGCGCATCCCCAGGCAGCAGAAAGGGGCCGGACCTTGCGGTCCGGCCCCCTTGGCAGGCGGCAGCGAATGGCGGCAGCGGGGCCGCCCGGCGTCAGGCCTCCGGGGCGTTGCCCGTAGCGGCCGGGGCGCCGGTGCCGGCGCGGATCTGCACCCGCTCGGGCAGCGGGATGAATTCCTGCGCGTCCCCCGGCACCTTGGCGAAGCGCTGCGCCTGCCAGTCCGCCTTGGCCTGCTCGATCCGCTCGCGCGAGGAGCTGACGAAATTCCAGAACACGTAGCGCGGGCCGTCCATGGCCGCGCCGCCCAGCAGCAGCAGCCGGGCGCCGCGCGGGCCCGCCGCCAGCGCCAGGCCGTCGCCGGCGCGGAAGACCAGCATGCGGCCGGCGCCATGGGTGTCGCCGCCCACCGTCACCTCGCCCTCCAGCACATAGGCCGCCCGTTCCTCATGCCGGTCGGGCAGCGGCAGCCGGGCGCCCGCGGCCAGCACCGCATCGGCGTAGAAGAGCGGCGATGCGGTGGCGACCGGCGCCCGCATCCCCCAGGCCTCCCCGGCGATGAGGCGCAGGTGCAGCCCGGCCTCCTCGCCCACCGGCAGGGTCGCCGCCGGGTGATGGGCGAAGGCGGGCGCCGTCTCCTCGGCGGATTTCGGCAGCGCCACCCAGGACTGGATGCCCGAGAGGCTGCGCGTCACCTGCCGGTCCTCGGCCGAGGACCGCTCGGAATGAGTGATGCCCCGCCCCGCCGTCATCCAGTTCACGTCGCCCGGGCGGATCGCCAGGTCGGAACCCAGGCTGTCGCGGTGCTGGATCGCGCCCTCGAACAGGTAGGTGACGGTCGAGAGGCCGATATGCGGGTGCGGCCGGACATCCAGGCCGCTGCCGGCCAGGAACTCGCCCGGGCCCATCTGGTCGAAGAAGATGAAGGGTCCGACCAGCATCCGCTCCTTCGCCGGCAGGGCGCGGCGGACCTCGAAGCCGCCGATGTCATGCGCCCGCGGCACGATGACGAGGGAGACGTCCTTCGGGATGTCGGTGCAGTCGGGCTCGGCGGCGGGTTGCCAGCTCATGCGGCGCCTCCTTGGGGTGGCCCTGATATTGGGCGCCGGGGCGGGTGCTGTCAGGGCGGTGGGCGCGGCGCGCCCGGCATGGCCACCCCGCGCGCGCCGCGGCCGGCGAGCCGGTGCCGGCCTGGGCCGCCAGCCCCCCGCAACCCCGGT
>NZ_SMOA01000171.1 GCF_004353985.1 Paracraurococcus ruber
TCGGCGGCATGAACCTGAACGCCGCCACCGGGCGCGACAGCACCGCGCAGCAGCAGGTGCTGACCATGGGCGGCGCCGCCGGCCGCGGCGCCCGCAACCAGGTGCTCGGCGGCCACAACCTGAACGCCGCCACCGGCAAGGGGTCCTTCGCCGACCAGCAGGTCGTCACCATCGGCGCGCAGTAAGCGCGAGGCACCGGCGTCCCGGCCCCGCCCGCGGGCGCCGGGACGCCCCGACGCGCAACCAGGAGGACTGCCGGATCCGCCACGCTGCCGGCGCGTCGCCGCCGGGCACCGGCATCGCCCGGCCCCGACCGCGCCCATGGCCGCCCGGCAACCTGCTTCGGACCCGGGCGCGACCATCCCCAAGCCGGCGCGGCGGCCAAAGCCTGCCTCTCCTGCCCCAGGCAGGGGCAAGCCACCCCGCCGCAACCCGGTGTTTCTCCGAATCCCGCCAAATCGCGCCGCGGTAGTAACCACGGTGGTGCCGCGGTCGAAACCTCCAGGCCGGGGCAGTCAGGATCGGCCCGCCAACCCGCCGTCTCGGCAGGTTGGCGGGCCGGGAGGTCGCCATGCCCATCCCCCCGACCGGCAGGGTTCGCCTGCCGGGTGCCAGCCCGGCCGCCGCGGCGGCCGACCTGCCCCCGCTGGGCAGCCCATTGACCTTCACGCTGACGGAGGACACGGCGCGCAGCTTCACCGCGGCCGAGCTGCTGCGCGGCTGGCGCGACCCGGAGGGCACGGCGCTGCGCATCACCGGCCTCGGCCCGGTTACCGGCGGCACGGCCGTGCTGGGCACGGATGGGCGCATCGCCTTCCGCCCGGCGCAGGACCTGAACGGCAAGGCCGCCGCCAGCATCACCTACACGGTCGCCGACGCCACCGGGCAGACCAGCACCGCCACCGCGGCGATCGACCTGCGGTCGGTGAACGATGCCCCCATCCTGGCGGCGCATGACTTCGCCATCGCCGCCGGCACCACGCGCAGCCTCGGCGCGGCGGAATTGCTGGCTGGGTCCTACGACATCGAGGGCGATGCCTTCGGCATCATCGGCATCTGGGGCGTCGTGGGCGGCAAGGCGCTGCTGCAGCCGGGCGGGGCGGTGCGCTTCACGCCGACGCCCGGCCTAGCCGGGAACGACGTCGCCGGCTTCAACATCAAGGTGCGCGACGCCGCCGGCGGCATCCGCAGCGTGTTCCACAGCATCGACGTGACCGGCCGGCTGGCCGGGCCGGATGCGGCGCTGTCGACGACCGAGGACGTGCCGCTCAGCCTCCGCCCCGATGCGCTGCTGCAGGGCTGGACCACGGCCGGGACGCCGCGCATCGTCTCGGTGGCCGAGGCGAAGGGCGGCAGCGTCAGCCTAGTCGCCGATGGCAGCGTGCTGTTCCGCCCGACCGCCGACCTGAACGGCAAGGCGGCCGGCGGCTTCGCCTTCACCGTGGCGGATGGCCGCGGCGGCACCGCGACGGCGCATGCGGTCGTCGACATCGCCGCGGCGAACGACGCGCCGGTGCTCGACAGCTTCGCCCTGGCCGGGCGCGCGGGCACCGCGCTGCGGCTGTCGGCGGCGGATATCCTGTCGCATGCCCGGGATGCCGATGGCGATGCGCTGCGCGTGGTGGCAGCGGGCGATGCGCAAGGCGGCGCGGTGCGGCTGCTGGCCGACGGGACGGTGCTGTTCACGCCGGACAGGCCGGGCCCGGGCGGCTTCAGCGTGACCGTGGCCGACCCCGCCGGCGCCACCGCGCGGGCCACCGTGACGGTGCAGTCCGCCGCCGCGCCGCCTGGCCGCGACGCCCTGCCGGACGAGATCCTGACACCCGGCGAATATCTCCGCTCCGATCATCTCCTGCGGCCCATCGCCAGGGCAGGATCAAGGCTCGAGGCGCTGACGACCTTCGGGTACAACGACACCGGGCCGGACGGCCATCATGCGCTGGTCGATGTCTGGGGCTATGCGCTGGACGCGGATTCGCGGGACGGCCCGACCCTCGCGCTCGGCAAGCCGAGCGGCAACTGGCTCAGCCTGCTGGAGGATCTGCACCAGAGCCCCGATGCCAGGATCCGCGTCTACCTGAACCGCGACTTCGGCACCTATGTCGACGGCCAGTATGTCGCCCCGCCTGCCGAGGTGCAGGCGGCGGAGGCGCAGCTGCGGATGCCCAGATATGGCCCGGACGGCAAGCCGAACGGCGATACCGCCTGGAACTACAGCCTGTCCCAGGGGGCGATCGATACCATCGTCCGGTATTGGGCCAGCAAGGTCGCCGCGGTGGACACGGCGCTGAAGGCGGCCGGGCACAAGGTGGACTTCGTGCTCGACCAGGGCGAATGGGGCCCGGGCGTGCTCGGCTTCGACTACTGGACCATCGTCAGCGACCCGACCATCCGCGCGACGCTCGAGCGCGACTACCTGGTGCACCCGGATGCGCCGGTCGATCCCTATGCCTGGCTGCGCTACGATCTCTGGAGATACGTCTCCGATGTCGCCGCCAAGGTGCATGGCGCGGTGCTGGACGCGACGCTCGCCGCGGTGCCGGACACCGGCGAATTCCTCTTCTACATCAACAGCGGTGCGCAGGATCGCGGGCGCTATGGATCCTGGACCGACTGGGGCCATGACCCGGCCATCACCCTGCATCGCTTCGGCACCATCCCGGTCGCCGAATCCTACACCTACAGCAACAACAGCTTCGGCGTCGGCGAGCAGAACATCGTCCGCAAGCTGCTGAACGCGGTCGGCGAGCAGTTCAGCCTCGGTGAGCCGCTCGCCTACAATTTCGTCACCTCCGGCTGGTGGGATGCGGTGGCGACGGAGGGACAGCACGAAAGCTGGATCGGCTACCTCAAGCTCCTGTACCTGACCGGCCAGATCGGCGCCAATGCCGGCTACTACAACAACGACATCTGGAAGCGCGACCTGGGCGACGTCGCCACCGCCGACACGCCCGACTATCTCGACCAGATCGTCATCCTCGGGCAGGTGCATGCGGCCTTCACCTGGCTCGACGACTTCATCCTCGACGGGCACCTGCTGCCCGGGCCGTTCCAGCACTACTACTCGAAGATCCGGCCAGCCTATGAGATGCCCGTCTACGAGAACGGCAGGCCGGTGGACGAGGCGACGCAGCCCGTGCATGCGCTGGCGCGCATCAATGCCGAAGGCACGAAGCTGCTGGTCAGCGTCTGGGCGGGGGACGCGGTGGACCGCCCCGTCTCGGTCGATCTCGCCTCCTCCGGCATCGCCGGCATCGGGCGGGTCGACCTGCTCGCACGCCAGGCCGGCACCCTCTACATCGTGGAAGCGAAGGACGGCCGCGCCGTCGCCACGCTCCTCGACACCGATCCCGACCATCCCAGCATCGGCGTCGCCGGATACGTCACCGGCCAGCACCTGCTGCAGGAGGGCACGGCGGACGCCGATACGCTGCTGGGCGGCGCGGCCGGGGAAGCGCTCTACGGCTTCGGGGCCGCCGACCGGCTGGAGGGCGGCGGCGGCCAGGATACGCTGCTGGGCGGCGACGGCGCCGATACGCTGGCCGGCGGCGGCGGCGATGACAGCCTGGAAGGCGGCCATGGCCAGGACCTGGCGGTGTTCGGCGGCCGCGCCGCGGACTATGCCATCGATCGGCTGGGCAGCTTCGCCTACCGGCTGACCCATGCCGCCACCGGCCAGGCCGATGTGCTGCGCGACGTCGAATGGCTGCAATTCGCCGACCGCACCGTGGATGCGCTGCGGCAGCTGGAAGGTCGCTACGACGCGTCGGCCCATGGCTTCGCCCTGGATGCGGAGGACTATCCGGTCGTCACCGAACAGCCGCGCGAGATCCTCGACGGCTACCAGGGCTTCCAATGGGATCATGCGGCGATCGTCAACCGGACCTATTCGGGTCCGATCGGCTATTCGCCGACCAGCGGCAGGCGGAGCTTCGTGGTCACCGAGGCGCTGGGCGGGGAGGAGAATGCATCGCGCGAAGGCCCCGCCGGCTCGCCCTTCGCGCTGTGGCGGGCGACGCCCTTCACGCCCGTCTCGGCGAATTTCGCCGCCGGGTGGCGCGACTTCCAGACGCTGACCATCAAGGCCTATGCCGATGCCGCGGGAACCCAGCCCCTCGGCACCCAGGTGGTACAGCTCGGCATCCTCGGCCGCGTCGTGCCGGTCGCCTTCGACGCGACGCTGGCGGATGCCCGGCGGCTGACCGTCTCGGCCGATGACGGCAACCCGAAGACGGCCGACAATTTCGGCTTCGACGACCTGGTGATCGCGGAGGGCGCGCAGGCGGCCGCCGCGCCGGCGACGGTGGCGCCGCTGCTCGACCCCTGGGCGTGAGGGCCGCCCCCGGCCGCCGCCCCGAAGCCTGTCGGGTCGGGGCCGGCATCGGGGCCGGCCGGGGATGGCCGCGGCGCGGGCCAGCGCCCATGGGCGCCGGGGCCCGCCTGGCGCTCAACCCGCCGGGGCATCCTCGGCAAGCGCGCGCAGCCCCTCCGCCTCCGCCAGCCGGGCCTGCAGCGTGGCGCAGAAGCGCGCCACCGCCGCGCCGTCGATCACCGCATGGTCCATGGCGCCACCCAGCGAGAGGATGCGCCGCGGCGCCCCGCCCGCCACCGCCGGACGGGCATCGATGCCGCCCACCGCGATGGACATGGTGAAGGGGTTGGGCGGGAAGGCCACCATGGCGAAGCCCAGGCCGGGGCGCTGCAGGCTGGTCAGCCCGATGGTGCCCTGCACCCGCCGCAGCAGATGCGGGTCGGCGGCGATGCGCCGCAGCACCAGCGCGCGCAGCGGCTTCGGCAATTTCAGCAGGCGCCGCCGCCGCTGCACCTCCTCGGTCCGCGTCAGGTCGCCCTTCAGCGCCGCGCGCAGCTCGTCATGGATGGCCGCCACGCCCTTGCCCTGGGCGGCGCGCACGGTCAGCCCCATCGGCAGCCGCGTGCCGTCCGGCTGGCGGCGGTCCACCACCGTCGCCACATCGGCGTCGCGGAAGGTCACCAGCCTGCCGCCATGGCGGAAGGTCAGCACCTCCGGATGCTGCGCCGCCGCCACCGCGACCGCGTCGATCAGCACGGCATGCAGGGAGACGGGCTGCCGCGTCGCCCGCCGCCGGCGCTCCAGGATCTCGAGGATGCGGGTGACATCGGCCTCGATCATGCCGTGGAAGGTCATCGGCCGGTGCAGCGACAGCATGCCGAGGATGAGGTCGCGGAGCGGCGGCCAGGGCCGTTCGGTGAAGTCCGGCGCCGCCGTCATGCCGCTTGCTCCGTCTGCCGCAGCATCCCGTCCTCCATGTGCAGGCGCCTCGTCACCAGGTCGAGGCAGCGTTCGTCATGCGTGCCCATCACCACCGCGCAGCCCTGGCTGCGGGCTAGGTCGGCCAGCAGCGCCACCACCGCGCGGCCGGTGCCGCCATCGAGCGACGCGGTCGGCTCGTCCGCCAGCACCAGCGCCGGCCGGCGCACCAGCGCGCGCGCCACCGCGACGCGCTGCTGCTCGCCGCCCGAAAGCCGGGCCGTCGGCTCGGCGCCGCGGCCGCCCAGCCCCACGGCCTCCAGCATCGCCAGCGCCGCCGCGCGGTCGCGCCGCGGCTCCGCCCCGGGCAGGGCGTGCAGCGCGGCCTCGACATTCTCCAGCACGGACAGCGATCGCAGCAGGTGGTGGCGCTGGAAGACGAAGCCGATCCGCCGCCGCAGCGCCGCCAGCCCGGCCGCATCCAGCCCCGCCATGTCCTGCCCCAGCAGGCACACCCGGCCCGCCTCCGGCACCCGCAGCGCGCCGAGCAGGGTCAGCAGCGTGGTCTTGCCCGAGCCGGAGGGGCCGGTGAGCGCGACGAACTCCCCCGCCCGCAGGTCGAGGTCGATGCCGCGCAGCACGGTGCGGCGGCGCGGCCCGCTGCCGAAGCCATGGCCGACGCCGCGCAGCGCCGCGACGGCCCGGCTCACGCGAAGAGTTCCAGCGGATCGGCGCGCCGCAGCCGCAGCGCCGCCAGCCCCGCCGCCGCCGCCGCCATGCCGAGGCTGAGCGCCAGCACCGCCGCCATGTCCGCGCCATGGAGGCCGAGCGGCAGGCGCGTCGCCGTCGCGGCGACCCGCGTCACCAGCAGGGCCAGGCCGAGGGCGAGCGGATAGGTCAGCAGCGCCACCGCCACCGCCGCCTGCGCCACCACCGCCGCCAGGAAGGCCGGGCGGTAGCCCTGCGCCAGCAGCACGGCATATTCCGGCAGGTTGGCATCCACCAGGCCGTTGAGCACCTGCAGGATGAACACCACGCCGACCGCGACGCCGACCAGCAGGCCGGTGTTGAAGATCAGCCCGATCGGCGTGCGGCGGGCGTAGAAGCCGCGCTCCTCCGCCAGGAAGGCATCGCGCGTCAGCACCCGCGCCCGCCCCTCCACCCGCGCGGCCAGCGCCGCCGCGACCAGTCCGGCATCCGCCCCCGGACGGAGCCGCACCAGGCCGATCGAGACGCGGTCCAGCGGCACGCCGAGCGCGGCATGCAGCGTCAGGTCGCTGACCAGCAGCGTGCCGTCGATGGTGAAGGACGGGCCGAGCGCGAAGAGCCCGCGCACCTGCAGCACGGGCGCCAGGTCGGCAGCCGGCGTGTAGAGCGGCAGCCGGGCGAGGCCCTCGGCGGCGAAGCGCGCCAGCACCGCGCGGAATTCCTGCCGCGACAGCCGGTCGAGCAGCGCGCTGTCGGGCACCGAGAGCAGGCGCTGCGCCGCCGCCACCTCCGGCAGGTCCAGCACGCGCGACGCGGGGTCGAGGCCGAGCAGCCAGACGGAGAGGTTGCCGCCGGTCTCCCGGCTGCGCACCTGGCCGCTATAGGCATAGAGCGCGGCGGTCTCCGCCACCCCCGGCATGCCGGCGGCGTCGCGCAGCGCCGCGCGCGGCAGCCAGGGCGGCGAGAAGGTCAGGGCGCGGTAGCCGGGGCTGACCAGGACGATGTCGGCGGCCAGCGCCCGCGGCAGCGCGAGCGCGCTGTCGTACAGCCCGTTGCGGAAGGCGACCTGCACCAGCATCAGCATCACCGCCACCGCCACGCCGGCCAGCGCGGCGCCGGACGCCAGGGCGCGGTGCCGCAGCTGGCGGAAGGCCAGCAGCGCGGCGAAGCGCAGCGCCGGCCTCACGGCCGGACCGTGGCCCGGGTCGGCGCCGGTCCCAGCGGCAGGCGCACCTCGACCTCCGCCCCCACCACCGGCGGCAGGGGGCCCAGCGGGCGCACGGTCACCTCCACGATGCGGGCGTCACGGCCGACCAGCACGTCGGAACTGGTGCGGCGCTGCCGCATCACCAGCCGGCCGACCAGCTCCACCCGCCCCTCCACCGGCGCGGCCAGCACGCGGCCGCCGATGCGCGCCGCCTGCCCCGGCGCGACCAGCGGCGCCTCGGCCTCCTCCACCTCGGCCACCACCACCAGCCGGTCGAGCGTGGCGAGCTGCAGGATTCCCTCGTCGCCGATCATCTCGCCGCCGCGGCGCAGCAGCGCCAGCACCGTGCCGGCGAAGGGCGCGCGGATGGCGGTGCGGGCCAGCTCCGCCTCGGCCTCGGCCAGCGCGGCGCGCTGCACGGCGACGCGGGCTGCGGCGGCGCGGCGATCCTCCTCCCGCACCTCGCTCAGCGCGCGCAATTCGGCCTCCGCCTGGCGCAGCGCGGCATCGGCGCGGTCCATCTCCGCCTGCCGCTGCTCCAGCGTTGCCAGGGCGGCGATGCTGGTGGCGCGCAGCGTCTCGATGCGGGCGTGCTCGCGGCGGGCCAGCGTCAGCTCCGCCTCCCGCGCGCGGACCAGGGCGCGCTGCGCCTGGATCAGCGCGGGCTTGGCGGACGCCGCCACCTGCGCCTCCTCGGCCAGGGCCAGGGCCAGCCGGGCGCGCGCCGCCTCCGCCTGGGCCTGCGCGACGGCATGGGTGTCGAGCAGCGCGACCACCTGGCCGGCGGCCACCGCCTGCCCTTCCTCCACCAGCACCTGGCCGAGCACGCTGCGGAACGGGCCGTGCAGCGCGACGACGCGTCCCTCCGGCTCGATCCGGCCGCGGGCGACCAGCATCTCCGGCCCCGCCAGGGCCGCCGGGCGGGCGGCCGGGGCCGGGCTGTCGGCGATCGGCAGCAGCAGCGCCGCAAGCCCGGCCAGCCCGGCCAGCGCCAGCAGCAGGGGCCAGCGCGGCCGTCGCGGCGCGGCGGTCATCCGCCGGCGGCGCCGGGCGCGATCCGGCGCGGCCGGGACCTGATCTGCGTGAAGTCGAAGCGCAGCAGGTAGCGCGCCTCGCCCTCCAGCCACCGCTCCTCCAGCACCTCGGTCCCGAAGCGGCCATAGGCGGGCAGCGGCCGGCGGCGCGCGGTGCCGTAGCCGAAGCGCCGGCCGCGCGCCCGCAGGTCCGCATAGCAGTCCTGCCGGAAGCGCAGCGCGCCGCGCAGGTCGTGCGCCCCATCGGCGAAGAAGGTCAGCATCTCGACGATGCCCGGCTCCTCCGGCAGGACGAAGCCGAAGCGGGCCGCCTGCACCTGCCGCAGCGCCAGGTTCACCGCCAGGGCGCGCCGCACCTGCCCGGCGGCGTCGCGCAGCACGTAGACCACCTGGTCCGCATAGGGGATCGGCGCCGCGATGCGGCCGGCGGCATCGTCCCAGACCCAGAGATGCCGCAGCAGGCCGGCGGGGCGGATGGCGGCGAAGGCATTGTAGAAGGCCCGCTCATAGGCCGCGACGGCTTCGGGATCGGCAGCGTCGAGGATCTCGGCGCCCGCGGGCGGGATCGGCACGATCCTCATCGCTGCGGCACCGGCCGCAGCCGGATGGGGCGGTCGGGCACCAGCGTGGTGCGGCCGCGCAGGCCGACCGGCGCCGTCTCCAGCGGGTCCAGCCGGACGCGCTGGACGATGTGCAGCAGCGCGACGACCAGTTCGAGATCGGCGAAGTGGTTGCCGATGCACTGGTGCCGCCCCCAGGCATAGGGCAGCAGGTTGCGCCGCGCCGCGGCCCCGGCGCCGAGGAACCGCCCGGGCCGGAATTCCTCCGGCGCGTCCCACAGCGCGGGGTTGCGATGGATGCCGAAGATGGAAACCAGCACCGTCGTGCCGCGCGGGATGCGGTAGCCGCCCAGCGCGTCCTCCGCCGCGCAGTCGCGGCCCATGTTGTAGACCGGCGGGTAGAGGCGCATCGCCTCCTCCACCACCGCCGCGGCCAGCGGCAGGCGCGGCAGGTCGCCCGGCAGCGGCGCGCGGCCGCCCAGCACCGGCGCCGCTTCCTCCCGCAGCGCTTCGGCCACCGCCGGGTGGCGCGCCAGCAGATGCAGCAGCCAGGTCAGCGCGGTCGCCGTCGTCTCGAAGCCGGCGGCGAACAGCGTCTTGAGTTCGTTCAGCAGGGCGGCGCGCGGCAGCGGCGGGTCTTCCGGCCGGCCGCGGATCAGCGCGGCCAGCAGGTCGTCCGGCTGTGGCGCCCCGGCCAGCCGGCGGTCGAGCTCGATGCCGAGGAATTCCTCCAGCGTCCGCCGCGTGGCGTTGACGGCGCGATTGACCGGCACCGGCACCCAGAGCGGCCAGCGCACCAGCGACCAGTTGCGGCGCATGAGCTGCGCCAGGCAGGCCTGCACCGCATCGGCGAAGGCGCCGCCCTGCCCGTCCGCAATGTCGATCGAAAGCAGCACGCGGCCGATGACGCGCATGGCGATGCGCTGGGCTTCGCGGCCCGCATCGATCGGCGCGCCATCCGTCCAGCGGCGCGTCGTCGCCGCCACCGCCGCTTCCGTGGCCGCGGCGACGGGGCCGAGGCGGTCGGCGCGGAAGGAAGGCTGCATGCGCCGCCGCCGGGCGCGCCAGAGATCGCCCTCGGTCGCCAGCAGGCCGTCGCCGATGACGGCGCCGAGGTTGCGGTTGATGCGGCCGCGCGGATAGCGGTCCGCGCGCGTCACCAGCACCTCCCGCGCCAGGTCCGGGCGGCCGATCGCCGCGATGCGGCGCGGCCCGAGCCGCAGCGCGACGATGCCGTCATGCGCCTGCAGCGCCGTCGCCGGGAAGCTGTGCGGCGCGGCCGCCATGGCGCGCAGATGCCCCAGCACGCCGCCGCCCGGCAGCACCGGCAGGTCGGGCAGCGCGGCATCGGCAAGGGCGCGGGCGCGGGTCATCGGGGATGCAAAATGCCAAAACTCCCGTCGCGGGCATAGAAACATCGTATCGTCGCCGGAAAGCCGCCGGCGGGCGCCGGCCCGCTCGGCAGCCCATGCGCGGACCGGCCCAGCCTTCGGTCTGCCGCATCCTGCTTTCCCGTCCGCTAACCGCGCCGGCGTCCGGCGCCCGGGATCCGTACGGGAACTGCGCCCTGCGTGCCGCCGCCATCCCGCCTGCCGGCGAAAGCCGGCGCGCGCGGACCGCCCGCGCCCCGAAGCGCAGCGACCTGAGCCCGCGGCTTGCACGGCTGCAGGCGTGGTGATCCGCGCGAGGCAAACGGCGGGCGGGCGCGGCGGCATGAGCCGGCCGACGCAGCCGCCATCGCGGCCGGATGGCGTCCCCGGCGGCCCGCAGCCGGACCCGAAGGCTGCCCCCGATGCGCCGCCCCGTGGCCGGGCGGGACGAGGCGCCGCGGCGCGCCCGCCGCTCCGCGATCCGCCCAGGCGATCGGAGGCCGCACGGATCCATGCTCCGCGCCGCGAAGGCCAGGATGGCCAGGCCCCGCCCGCCTCAGCGCGCGAAGGCCTGCCATTCGAGCACCCGCCCCGGCATGCCGTCCCCCGGCGTCAGGTCCAGCACGGCGGCGATCCTCGCCGTCACGGCGCCCTGGCGCGCCTCCGCCAGGATGCGCCAGACCTGGCGGCGACCACTGCTGGCCGTTCCGGCGCGCTGCGGCGTCCGCAGGCCCGGGCGCATGGGCGCGCCCTGCGGCGCCAGTAGGTCGCGCAGCGCCGCCGGGGCCGCCTCGGGCGCCGGCGCGGCGCGGCCGGTATGCGTGGTGGCCAGGTCGCGCACCGCCTCCGCCAGGCCGGGCGGCACGCCCGGAACCGCATCCAGCTCCGACACCAGCCGCAGCCGGTGCCGCTGGCCGCCCGGCTCGCTCGCCTCCCGCCACGCGACCAGCCGCAGGGCGCTGTCCGTCGCCGCTTCGGCGGGCAGCCCGGCCAGCCGGAACAGCGCGGCCAGCAGCGGCTCCGGCGCCGCATTCAGGTCGGGGCGGCCATCCTCGTCCTCGGCCCGCACCGCCACCATCGCGGCACCGATCCGCAGGTCGAGGCCATGCAGGGGCGGCCGCTGCTCCCGCCCCATGGCCGCCAGCTGGTGCGCCGCCGCCCAGACCCCGCCCTCCGCCGCGGCGCGCGCCGCGGCCAGGTCCACCTCCACCCGCGCCTCGCCGGCGCCCGTCGCGGCCAGCCGCACCACCGCGATGCCGGCGACGCCCAGCAGCAGGGCCAGCCAGAGCGCCAGGACGAGAGCGGCGCCGCGCCGGCGCAGCCGCCGCTCAGGGGCCGGCATCGGCGCGGCGCGGCGCAGCGTCCCGCGGCTGCATCCACTGCATGCGCTGCCGCAGCTCCTCGGTCACCCGGCGCAGCTCGTCGCCGGTCTGCACCACGCGCGGCGTCAGCAGCACCAGCAGCTCCGTCCGCCGCTGCGCGCGGCTGGTGACGCCCAGCAGCTCCCGCACCACCGGGATGTCCTGCACGAAGGGCAGGCCGCTGCGGCTGCGCGTGGTGCTTTCCCGGATCAGCCCGCCCAGCGCCACGGTCTGGCCGTTCGGCACGGTGACGATGCTGCGCAGCCGGCGCTGCTGGATGGTCGGGCTGTCGATGCCGCTGGTCGTGGTGCGGACGGCGTCGGAGACGTCCTGGTCCACCTCCAGCAGGACGCCGCCCGAGGCATTGACCCGCGGCGTGACATCCAGCGAGACGCCGGTGTCGCGCAGCTGCACGGAATTGACCACGCGGCTGTCGGTGATGCCGCCGCCGACCGCCTGCTGCGTGACGATGGGCACCGAATCGCCGACCCGCAGCCGCGCCGTCTGGTTCGCCAGCACCATCACCTGCGGCGAGGAGAGGACGCGCACCTGGGTGATGTTGGACAGCGCCCGCAGCACCACCCGCGCATCGACGCCGCCGGTGAACAGGGTGTTGAAGCCGGGGAAGAGCGGGTTCGCCACGCCGCTCGCGTCCGGTATCGAGCTGAAGGCGAAATTGCCCGACCGGAAGAACCAGGACAGGCCGTAGTCCAGCTCGTCGTTCAGCGTCACCTCGGCGATCATGGCGTCGATCGCCACCTGGCTCGGCGGCTGGTCGAGCAGCATGATCGCCCGCTCCACCACCCGCCAGTCATTGCCGCTGGCATAGACGATCAGCGCGTTCTGCTGCTCGTCCGCCACCACCCGCACCGGGGCCGGCGGCAGGCCTTCGGGGCCGCCGGGGGCGTAGCCGCCGCCGGGTCCGCTCGGCGGCAGGCCGGGGGGCGCGCTCGTCTCCGGCGGCAGGCCGAGCGAGCCGGC
>NZ_SMOA01000172.1 GCF_004353985.1 Paracraurococcus ruber
CCACGGCCCTGGGGGCGCCGCCGCCGCCGCGGAGCAGGTCGCGCATCCGCGGCACCTCCGGCGGCAGGGCGGCATCCTGCGCCAGCGCGGCGTTGAAGTAGCGGCAGAAGCGGTCCACGTGCTTCGCCGTGCCGATCGGGTATTGCAGCAGCTTCCAGTGGTTCTCGGGCCCGTCGTTGCGGCGGAGCCTGCCGGCATTGTAGGCGGCGGCGACCAGCGGCGGGTCGAAGCGGGTCTGCCGCGCCTGGTTCCAGATGTATTTCGTCCCGGCCTCGATCGACCGCTTGGGGTCGCGCAATTCCTCCAGCCGCAGACCCGGCTCGCCCAGCGCCTCCCGCGCCGTGCTCAGCAGCGTCTGCATGAGGCCGAGCGAGACGCTGCCCGGCGTGCGTTCCGGGTTGTCCCGGTCGGCGCCCGGTTCCAGCCGGCGGGCATCCTTGCGGCCGCTGCTTTCCGTGCAGATGGTCGCCACCACCAGCTCCACCGGCACATGCACCTTGCACAGCACGGTGGTCAGCGCCTGCAGGTAGTCGGTGAAGACGCGGGCGACCAGCGCCGCCTCATCCGCCGCCGGCCGCAGGGACGGCACGCCGCCTTGCACCGCCACGCCGCCGGGCCCGACCGTCCAGGCGCTGCCGCCCTTGACGAAGGCATGCGGCGCGGCGAGGGCGGCGACGTCCAGCAGGTCCGTCGCCAGCCGCGGCGGCAGCACCGCGGCGGCGCCGGCCGGGTCCATCAGCTTCGACCAGGTGGCCAGGCCGACCACGCCATCCGGCGTCAGGGTCTGGGCCCGCTGGAAGGCCTGCACCGCCGCCTTGGTGCCCTGGCCGTACAGCCCATCCTGCGCGATCTGCGCCCCGAGCGCGGCCAGCCGCCGCTGCACCGCCAGCACGTCGTCCCCGCGCATCATCGGCGCGGTGAGCCAGAGATTGCGTTCGAGCGTCGCGCTGGGCATCAGGCGCACCCCTTGGCCGTGCGGAAGGCGCCGAGGCTGCCGCGCAGCGTCGTCGCCTTCTGGCGCAGGTCGTCGGGCAGCGGGTCCGCCGGCAGCGCCGCCAGCGCCTCGCTGGACAGGCGGCAAGCGTCCGGCGTGGCGAGGCCGGGGCGCAGCGCCCGCCAGCCCCGGGACTGCGCCTCGAAGAAGGCGGCATAGGGTGCGCCGCGCGGCGTGGCGCGCAGCGCCGGCAGGTCGGCCGCGAGCTCGGCATCGCGGGCCGCGGCGGCGGCAGGGTTCGCCGCGGTGGGCGCATTGTCGCGGTCCGCGCTGCGGGCGAAGGCGAGGCCGACCAGGACCTGCCGCCGATCCTCCGCCTCCGCGCCATCCGGCAGCAGGCCGCGGGCCGCGGTGAAGGCCTCCAGCGCGCAGCGGCGCTGCGCCAGCCGCTCATCCGGGGTCGGCAGCGCCTCCGCCAGCTGCTGGCAGGCGCTGCCGCGCGCCACCTGCAGCCGGACGCAGACCGGATCGCGCGCGTCGCAGGCGATCTGCTCCCCGGCATTCACCCGCGGGTCGGGCTGCCGTTGCATGCGGCCGAGCTGGGCGAGGTCGGACTGGGTCGGGTGGCAGGCGGCTGCGGCCAGGACCAGCAGCAGGACGGGGACGCGACGCATCACGATTCCTCCCGCATCTCGGCGCGCTTCGGCAGCAGCAGCTGCGCCGCTTCCAGCCCCTTGCCGACCAGGCCTGCGACCATCCCGGCGCCGCCCGGCAGCTTGCCGAGCGCCTCCGCCAGGAAGACCAGCTTCTCGATCTGCGCCGCGGCGGCCGGCACGCCGGCGACGGATTGCGCCGCATCGGCCAGGGCGCGCAGCGGGAAGGATTGCGCCGCGCCACCGGCGGCGGCGGGCAGCTCCACCGTGCCGTCGAGCTGCGCCTTCGCCGCCTGGAACACGAGGCCGCTGCGGTATTCCTCCAGCGCCCGCAGCAGCTCGGCCGCCGAGGCGACGTGGTCGGCCAGCGGCACCACCATGCCGCCGCCGAGATCGAGGCCGGTCGCCATCAGCTGGTCCGCCAGGTCGCCCAGCGGGGCGGGGCCGCCGCCCTGGTCGCGCCGGGTCACCAGCCGCATCAGCTCGGTCGCCGCCGCCGCCCCATTGGCGCCGAGGATCGCCGTCATCTGCGGCGAGACGGCGAGCGCCGCGGCGGCCGCCACGCCGTCCACCGCGGGCGGCAGCAGCACGGGGTCGAAGGGCTTGCGCAGCACGGCGGCCTTCAGCGCCTCGAATTTCTGCCGGTCCTGCGCCAGCCTGACCCCGGCCATGACGATGCCGCCGACGATGCCGATGGGCCCGCCGGGGATGCCGGCGATGATCGGCGCGGCGATGCCGGCGGTGCCGCGGATGGCGGCGATGGCATCGGCCAGCACGCCGGGAAGCCCGGCATTCTCCAGCCCGCCGAGCGCTTCCTCCGTCTTCTGCAGCACGCCGCCGATCGCCGCGGGGTCCGGGCTGCCCGACAGAAGCGGGTCGAGCGCGCCGAGCAGCCCGTCGGCGGTCTGGATCGCCTTGTCGGCGCCGGCGATGATCTCGGTGCCGAGGCCGAGCTTGGCCGCGACCTCCGCCACCTGCCGCACCGTCGCCAGCCGGTCGCGCACCTGCCGCAGCTTCTCCTGGCCGGTGGTCACGTCCTCCGGCTTCGTTGCCGTCGGGGACGGGGCGATGGCGCGCTGGGCGCTGATGTCCTGCACGGCGCGGCTAGCCGCCTGGCTCGCATCCGCCGTCTTCTGCACGGCGGCATCGGCGCTGGCCTGGACCTTCTGCACGGCGTCCCGCGCCGCGTCGGTCGTCCGCTGCGCGTCGCTGCTGGTGCGGCTGGTGAAGTAGAAGGTGATGACGATGCCGATGAAGCCGCTGATCGCCTCCACGCTGGTGACGCCGAGCGGCTTCTGCAGCACCAGCACCACCAGGCCGAAGATGATGACGAAGAGCGAGACCAGCGCCCGTATGGACCCGTCCGGCACGCCGAGCGGCAGCTGGAGATAGGCGCGCCAGGCATCGTCCGGCGGGTCGGTCCGCGCCTTGGCGACGACGTCGCGGGCGTTGAACAGCAGCAGCAGCAGGATGACCAGGCCGATGGCGCCGAAGATCCCGACCATCGCCACCAGGATGTCGAGGGCGTTCTGGCGGGCTGTCGGATCCGGCTCCCCGGCGCGGAGCCGCAGGACCTCCGCCTCGGTCGCCAGGAGGCGGGCGCGGAGCTGGTCGGGTGTTTCCGCCCCGGTCAGCGGCTGGCCGATGGTGAGCTGGGTCTGCGCCTGGGCGGGGCGCGCCTGGCCGAAGGCGGCGCCGGGACCGGGGCCGATGGCCGGGCCGAGGAGCAGGCCGAGCGCGAGCAGCATGACCCGGACGGGCATGACGGGCAGCCTCCCCTCCCACCGCGGCGGGAACGTTATCGTCGGCACATGAAACCGGCAACAGGGAAGCGCGGACGCGACCGGCGACGCCGTGCGGTGGCGCACAAGGCGCGCCGGGATGCGGCGCGGCGCCGGTCCCGCACCGCGAGGCTCGCACCGGCGCGTGCCCGCGCCGGTCCGGGCAGCCATCGTCAGGATGCGTGGCCGGCGCGGCCTCGCGGCTTCGGCGCCGCCGCCACGCGGCAGGCATTCGCGGGGACGCGCCGGACGCCGCGTCGCAGGCGCTGCTTGGCCGGGCGGCGGCGTCGCGCCGCGACCCGTCCTACCGCCCGCCGGCGACGTCCAGGATGCTGCCGGTCACGTAGCTCGCCTCGTCCGAGGCGAGGTAGAGCACCGCATCCGCCACTTCCCGCGGCTGGCCGACGCGGCGCATCGGCACCAGCCGGTTCGGGCTGAGCTCCACCGTCTGCTCCATGCGGGCGAAGGCGGCGCGCGTCCGCTCCGTCTCGATCGGGCCGGGTGCGACGGCGTTGATCCGCACGTTGCGGTGCGAGACCTCCAGCGCCACGGCGCGGACGAAGCCGGCGATGCCGGCCTTGGCGGCGGAATAGGCGGCGGCGCCGCTGTCGGCGGCGGACCAGGGCGTGCCATTCCGCGCGCCGGAGGAGAGGCAGACGATGCTGCCCGCCTGCCGCTCCATCATCCCCGGCAGCACCGCCCGGGTGCAGAGGAAGGTGGGCCGGAGGTTGAGGCGGAGGGTGAAGTCCCAGTCCTCCGCCGGCATCTCCCAGATCCGCCGGTTGCGGGCGCCGCCGACATTGTTCACCAGGATGTCGGGCGCGCCGCATTCCGCCTCGATCCGGGCGAAGGCGGCCTGCACCGCGTCCTCCTCGGTCACGTCCGCCGCCTGCGCCAGCACCGGCCTGCCCCGCGCGCGGAGATCGGCCGCGACGCGCTCCAGCGCTGCCCCGTCCAGGTCCAGCAGGGCGAGGCGCGCGCCCTCCTCCGCCAGGCGCTGCGCGATGGCGGCGCCGAGGCCATGCGCGGCGCCGGTGACGATGGCCAGGCGGTCCTGGATGCGGCCCATGCGATGCTGCTCCTACGGATGCGGGTCTGCCGGCCCTGGCAAGCCCGGTGCCAGAGCCGCGAAGCGTCGCTGCCCCAGGCCGTGGCGGCCGGCTTCGCGCGGCGGGCGCCAGGGCGGCGCCCCGAACTACAGCGCCTGCAGCCGGTCGTATTGCGCCCTGGTCCAGCCGACATCCACGTTGTGCAGCGGCACGCAGGCGGCGCGGAAGGCGGCGCGGTCGGGTTCCTGCACCGTCTTGCCCTGCTGCCGGAACCAGGCCGCCAATTCCTGTTCCTGCTGCCGGATCGCCTGGCCGCAGCGGTCGGCGGCCTGCCGCAGCACCTCCGCGAACACGTCCTTGTCCTGCGCCGAAAGCCGGCGCCAGGTGCCGCTGCCGACGATGGTCAGCAGGCTGTCGGTGATGTGCCCGGTCAGCGAGATATGGCTCTGCACCTCGAAGAATTTCTTCGCCTGGATGGTCGGCAGCGGATTCTCCTGCGCATCCACCGTGCCCGACTGCAGCGCCAGGTACACCTCGGCGAAGGCGATCGGCGTCGCGTTGGCGCCGACCGCGCGAGCGAACATCAGGAAGCTCGGCGCCTGGGGCACCCGCAGCTTCAGGCCGCGCATGTCGCCGGGCGCCATGATGCTGCGGTTCGCGGTCACCATCCGGTCGCCGTAATAGGTCAGCGCCAGGGCGTTGTGGCCGGTCTGCCGGTCATAGCCGGCGATCAGCTCCCGGTGCAGGTCGCTGGCCCGGTAGGCCTGGAAATGCGCGTAGTCGCGCAGCGCATAGGGCGCGTGGCTGACCGCGATGGGCCGGAAGCTGGCGCCGGCGAAGGCGACGCCGGTGTAGATCATGTCGACGGTGCCGAGGGTGAGGCCCTGGTTGATCTGCGGCTCGTTGCCGAGGGCGGAGGCGGCGAAGACCTCGATGTTCCAGCGGCCGCCGGTGCGCTGCCCGATCTCCCGCGCCGCCCAGAGCGCTTCCTGGTGATACGGCTCGTTCACCTCGTACACATGCGCCCAGCGCAGCCGCGTGCCCTGCGCGACGGCCGGGTTGCGCAGGGCGGGCGCCGCCAGCAGCGCGCCGCCCAGCATGCCGCCGAGGCCGAGCGCCCCGCGGCGCGTCATCCGGTGATGCCCGGTCATCCGATCCCCCCCCCTGTTTCGTTGCCGGGGGATGCTGCCGGAAGCCGGTGCGGCGCCGCAAGGGTGGCCGCTACTGCCGCGCCGGGAAGGCGATGGCGTACACATCGGCCCGCGTCCCCAGGAAGGGGTCGGCCGAGACCGCCAGCCCGGGCAGTTCCCGGTTCGGCAGGAAGCCGATCCGCCGCTCCGCCATGGCGCTGTCCGGCACCGCCCGGGTGACGCTGATGGTGCCGAGCTCGACCAGCCGCCGGTCCTCGGGCCAGGCGATGGTCGGGTCGTCGGTCACGTCGCCCGGGGCCGCCACCTGCGCCTGCAGCCGGTAGCGCACCGGGCCCATGGCGACGCGCGTCCGCAGCTCGTCGAACAGCAGGTCGGGCGGCAGGCCGGCCAGCGCCTCCGCGCCGCGATAGGCGGTGCCGGCCGCCGGCACCACGCGGAAGCGGACGAAGCGGGTCGCCCCGGCCGCGTCGGTCAGCCGGTAGGCATGCAGGGCGAAGAAGCGCTCGGTGGCGAAGCTTTCCGGCACCGGCTTCGGCAGCTGCACGAAGCGCAGCGCTTCCGGATGCGCGCCGAGGAATTGCGCGATCGGCGTCGGCGCCGGCATCCCCGGCTTCGTCGCCTGCCCGGCCTTCAGCAGCGCCAGGAAGTCCTGCGGCGTCCGGGTCACGAAGACCGGGACGTTGATCATCATCAGGTCGGTCTCCGTCCCGTCCGGCAGGCGGAAGGTGAAGGCCAGGCCGCGCACGGCGGAGGAGGGCGCGGTGTCCGGCACGTCCGGCACGCCGCCGGCATTGGAGAAGCGCAGCACCAGCGTCGAAGGCGTGGACTGCAGGTGCGGCGCCACGGTCAGCGTCGCGGCATCGGCCGACGGCGTGAAGCTGCCTTCGTAGACCGCGCCCTTGGCATGGTTCACCCGCGCGCCGGGAAAGACCCGGCCATTGCCCGCCACCATGGTGTCGTACAGCGCCTGCGGCAGGGGCTCGGTCGCCGGGGCGGTCGCGGTCTGGGCCAGGGCGGGGGCGGCGCCGGCGAGCAGGGCAACGAGGAACGAGGCGCGGGTCAGGCGCATGGCGGCGAGGTCTCCGTTGACGTCGCCGGCACCCTACCGGACGGCAAGGCGGGCGGAACGCACGATGCCCGGCGGGGCTTCCCCGCCGCGACGAGCCAGGGCAATTGGGCGCCAACGACAAGGGAGGAACGCCATGCCGCCTGCCGGACCGGCCCGCCGGACGCTGCTTGCCCTCGGCACCGGGGCGCTCGCCGCCCCCGCGCTGGCCCAGGGGCCGAATCCGGGGAAATTCCCCGACCGGCCGATCCGCCTGATCGTGCCCTGGCCGCCCGGCGGGTCGGCCGATGCGCAGCTGCGCTCGCTCGCCGAGATCTCGGCCAGGGCGCTGGGCCAGCCGGTGCTGGTGGAGAACCGCCCGGGCGCCTCCGGCACGCTGGGCGCGCAGTTCCTGACGACGCAGGCGCGCCCGGACGGCCACACGGTGGGGCAGATGCACATGTCCATCGTGCGCCGGCCCTTCCTGGTCCGCACCCCGCCCTGGGACCCGGTGAACGACTTCAGCCACATCATCGGGCTCTGCGGCTGGATGTTCGGCATCGTGGTGAAGGCGGACGGGCCGATCCGGTCCTTCCAGGACTACATCGCCTGGGCCCGCGCCAATCCCGGGCGGCTGACCTACGCCACCTCCGGCATCGCCACCACCAACCACCTGGCTATGGAGGAGATCGCGGCGCGCGAGAAGATCGACATCGTCCACGTGCCCTACCGCGCGTCGAACGAGGCGGCGGTGGCGGTGGCGTCGGGGGAGGTGATGAGCGTCGCCGACAGCTCCGCCTGGGCGCCGCTGGTGGAGGGCGGGCAGCTCCGGCTGATCTGCGCCTGGACCGCGGAGCGGTCGCCGCGCTTCCCGGATGCGCCGACGCTGCGCGAGCTGGGCCATGACATGGTCATCACCTCGCCCTACGGGATCTCGGGCCCGAAGGGCATGGATCCCGGCGTGGTGCGGGTGCTGCACGACGCCTTCCATGCCGCGCTGATGGACCCGGCCAATGCCGCGGTGCGGGCGCAGTTCGACATGCCGCTGGAATACTACCCGACGGCGGAGTACCGGCAGTTCATCGCCCGCCGGGCGGAGTACGAGCAGGCGATGGCGCGGCGGCTGAACCTGCGGATCGACTGACCCCCGCCGCCCCTCGGGACGGGCCTGCGCCCCGGCCCGGTGCGCGCGCCGCGACCGGCGCCGCCGACGCGCCGCCGCCGTCAGGCGGCGCGGATGCCGGCGAGGAAGCCGTCCACCTGGCCGCGCAACGCCTCGGACCGGCGGGCCAGCGCCTCCGACGCGCCCTGGACCTTCGCCGCCGCCTCGCCGGTGCGGCCGGCGCCTTCGGTGACCCCGCCGGCATGCCGCCCGACCTCCTCGGTGCCGGCAGCGGCCTGGGCCACGGCCCGGCCGATCTCCCGCACCGCCGCCGCCTGCTCCTCGGCCGAGGCCGCGACCTGCGCGGTCAGCCCGTCCATCCCCTCGACCGTCCGGGCGATGCCGCGGATCGCCTCCACCGCCCGGGCGGTCTCGGATTGCATGGCGGCGATCTGCTGGCCGATCTCCTCGGTCGCCCTGGCGGTCTGCCCGGCCAGGGTCTTCACCTCGCTCGCTACCACCGCGAAGCCCTTGCCGGCCTCGCCGGCCCGGGCCGCCTCGATCGTGGCGTTGAGGGCGAGGAGGTTGGTCTGGCCGGCGATGTCGCCGATCAGCCGCACCACCTCGCCGATCCGCTGCGCCGCCTCGGCCAGAGCGCTGATCGCCGCGTCGGTGGCGCGGGCATCGGTGGCGGCGGCGCGGGCGACCTTCGCCGTTTCCGCGACCTGCCGCGCCACTTCGGCGATGCTGCCGGTCACCTGGTCGACCGCGGCGGCAGCCGCCTGGACATGCGTGCTGGCCTGGCCCGAGGCGTCGGCCAGCGAGGCGGCGCGGGCGCTGCCATCCTCCGCCGCGCCCTGCATGGCCCGGGCCGTCCCGTCGAGTTCGGTCGCCGCCATGGCGACGACGCGCAGCGCCTCCCCCGCCTCGGCCTCGAAGCCGCGGACCAGGCGCTCCACCCGCTCGGCGCGCGCCTGCCGCGCCGCCTGCTCCGCCGCCACGGCGGCCGCCATCCGGTCGCGCTCCGCCACCGCCTGGCGGAAGCCCTCGACCGAGCGGGCCATGACGCCGATCTCGTCGCCGCGGGCCGTCCCGGGCACCGCGCTGTCCCGGTCGCCATCCGCCAGCGCATGCATGCGGGTGGCCAGGGCGCGCATCGGCCGGGCGGCGCCGCGGGTGATCAGCACCACCACGGCGGCGGCCGACAGGCCGAGCGCCGCCGCCAGGGCAAGCCAGCCCTGCAGCAGCGCGGTCTCGGCCCGGTCCCGCGCCGCCGCGGCCAGGCCGGCCTGGGTGGCGACATTGGCGTCCACCTGGTCCTTCAGCGCGTCGCGCAGCCCGTCCACCACCCGGTCCACGTCGCGGCGGATGATCTCCACCGCGCGGTCGCGCTGCCCCGCCGCCAGCGCGTCGCGCACGGCGGCGGCGTGCCGCTCCAGCTCGGCATGGCGGGCGCGGTTGGCCGCGGCCACCGCGCGCTGGCCGGGATCGCCGGCCTCGAATTGGCGGATGCGCGTCTCGAAATTGCCGAACTCGGCCTCCACCTCGCGCCACAGGGCGGCACGGGCGGCGGGATCGGCGGCCTCGATCACCATGCGGTTCAGGTGGCGGCCGACGATCTGGAAATGCCGCTGCGCCCGCGCCAGGGCGATGTAGCCCGGCCCCCGCTCCTCGGCGATGACGCGATAGGCCTCGTTCAGGCGGTGCGTCTCGGCGGTCTGGTGCAGCGTGGCGCCGATCGCCGCGGCACCGAAGATCCCCAGCACCAGGAAGCCGCGCAGCGTCATGGGCACCGAGGCCGCCCAGGCGGAAAACCCCTTGGGCACCGCCCCGGGCACCCCGGCGGCCGGGGCCGCCGCGGGTGAGGAAGACCCGGTTGCGGGCGGGGCGGATGGAAGCACGGCGGGACCTTTCTGTGAACTTCTTGTAACCTGGATGCGGGTAGAGATAAGTTGTCGCCGGTAAACGCCGCCTGAAGGCCGCGCGCGGCTTGCCGCAGGGCCGCGTTGCGCCTCAGCTGCGTCCGGCGTCGCCGGCGGCCCGCAGGGGCGGCGCGGCGCCGGGAAAAAGACCGCCGGGAGAGAGACACCGCATGATCCGCATGACCCGCCGCGCCGCGCTCGGCCTGGCGGCTGGCGCCGTCCTCGCGCCCCCCGTGCTCGCGCCGCTGGCCAGGCCGGCCCTGGCGCAGGGCCGCTTCCCCAACCGCCCCATCCGCTTCCTGATCCCCTGGCCGCCCGGCGGCAGCCTGGACGCGCTGCACCGGCAGATGTTCGAGATCATGAACAAGGATCTCGGCCAGCCCGTGGTGATCGAGAACCGGCCCGGCGCGCGGGGCACCCAGGCGGCGATCTTCCTGGTGAACCAGGCGCAGCCGGACGGCTACACCCTGGCGCACCACCACCTGTCGATCCTGCGCCACCCCTTCCTGACGAAGCAGAAGACCTGGGATCCGGTCGCCGACTTCACCTACATCATGCAGGTCAGCGGCTTCCTGTTCGGCACCGCGGTGCGCAGCGACGGGCCGTACAAGACCTTCAAGGACCTGATCGAGGCGGCGCGGCGCCGCCCTGGCCATGTCACCTTCTCGACCAGCGGGATCGCCACCACCAACCACCTGGCGATGGAGGAGATCTGCGAGCGCGAAGGCGTGCAGATGACGCATGTGCCCTTCCGCGGCAGCCAGGAAGGCGTCACCGCCCTGCTGGGCCGGCAGATCGACGTGGTGGCCGATGCGTCGTCCTGGCGGCCGAATGTCGAGGCGGGGGAGCTGCGCCTGCTCTCGGTCTGGACGCGGGAGAGGCTGGCCGCCTTTCCGGACACGCCGACCCTGCACGACCTCGGCTACGGGATGACCGTCACCTCGCCCTACGGGATCACCGGCCCGAAGGGCATGGACCCGGAACTGGTGGAGATCCTGCACCGCGCCTTCCGCAAGGCCTGGGAGGACGAGGCGAGCCAGGCGATCGTGAAGCGCTGGGACATGCCGCGGGAATATCTCGGCCCGGCCGACTACCTGGCCTTCGCCCGGCAGCGCGCCGAGTACGAGAAGCGGATGGTGGCCCGGCTGAACCTGTCCATCGACTGAGACCGACGGCCGTCGATCCCGACCGATCAACGGCCCCCCGATCGCCGGGCGGCTGGCGCCGCAAGCCGCGACGGCGCGGCAGGCGCCGCGGCGCCCGGCATTCATGGAACATCCATGCCGCTGGCATGGGGACCTGGCCGGGCCGGCGCCGCGGCGCGATCCGGCGGCGCCTGTCCGCCCCGGCGGCGCAGGCGTCCTGGCCGGCAGGCAAGGGTGCCCAGCCGGCGCAGCGCCGCTGACCTTCCGGGCCAGCCCCCGATGACGGGCATCACGCCGCGGCGAGCATCGGCCGGCACGGTCACGCCGGCCCGCCCTGGCTCGTCTTCCCCGCGACAGGGCGGCGCGCGTCGCCTGGGGGGAGACGGGCGGCATGCGGATCGTGGTCATCGGCGGCAGCGGGCTGATCGGGACGAAGCTGGTCGCGCGCCTCGCCGCGCAGGGGCATGCGGCCATCGCCGCCTCGCCCCGCTCCGGCGTCGACACGCTGACGGGGAAGGGGCTGGACGCGGCGCTGGACGGCGCGGACGCGGTGGTGGATGTCGCCAACAGCCCCCGCCTCGACGGCGATGCCGCGCTCGATTTCTTCCAGCGCTCCGGCCGCAGGCTGCTGGCGGCCGCGGCGGCGGCGGGCATCCGGCACCATGTCGTGCTCTCCATCGTCGGGACCGACCGGCTGCAGGAGAACGCCTATTTCCGCGCCAAGCAGGCGCAGGAGGCGCTGGTCCGCGCCTCCGGCCTCTCCCACAGCATCCTGCGCGCCACGCAGTTCTTCGAATTCCTCGCCGGCATCGCCGATGCGATGACGGTGGATGGGCGGGTGACGGTGCCCGTCGCGCCATTCCAGCCGATGGCGGCCGAGGACGTGGCCGCCGCCCTGGCCGAGGTGGTCGCCGCGCCGCCGCGCGACGCGATCATCGAGGCCGCGGGGCCGGAACGCGCGCCCTTCGCCGACTTCGTCGCCCGCCTGCTGCGGGCCATGGGCGACCCGCGGCCGGTGCTGGCCGATCCCCGGGCGCGCTATTTCGGCGCGGCGATCGACGATCGCTCCCTCGTGCCGGACGCGGCGGCCTGGCGCGGCCCCACCCGCTTCGCGGACTGGCTGGCCCGCGCCTGACCCGCCCCACCCCGAAGGAGACCCGCCATGCGAAACGCCCTGATCCTGTCCGCGCTGCTGCTCGCCGCGCCCGTCCTTGCCCTCGCCCAGGGCCTGGCGCCGGGCGAGGCGCGGGTCACGCCGGTCTTCGACCATCCGCTGCCGGACCTGCCGGGCCGCAGCCTGCGCGGCGTGCTGGTGGAATACGGGCCGGGCGGCGCCTCGCCGCCGCATGACCATGCGCCCTCCGCCTTCATCGCCGCGACCGTGCTGGAAGGCGCCATCCGCAGCCGGCTGAATGACGGGCCGGAGCGGGTCTTCCGTGCCGGCGAGCATTTCGTCGAGCATCCCGGCGACCACCATGCGGTCAGCGCCAATGCCAGCGACAGCGCGCCGGCGAAGCTGCTGGCGGTCTTCGTCGTGAAGACGGCGGAGACGGTGCTGACCACCCCCGCCCGGCGCTGACGGCACGGGGCGCCGCCCCGCCGATGCCGCGGGGCGGCCGGGCGCGGTCAGGCCGCGATGCGCGTCCGCCGCGCCA